>DATMBA010000353.1:0-25309 GCA_035559635.1 Roseiflexaceae bacterium | reverse complement strand
GATCTATCAGGCGCCGGGCGACTACCGCCGCTACCGGCCATCGTGGTGGCGCGCCTGCTACGCGACGCTGCAGCGCGAGCATCACCGTGCGCCGTTCGACATCCTGCTCTCGCAGAGTGCCGGCGCACTCGGCTACCTCGCGCTGGCGCACCGCGAGCTCGATCTCCCGTCGGTCGTTGTGCTCCACGGCACACTGGCCGGCGGCCTCCGCACGGCGCTGCGCGGCGCGCGATCGCTGCGCGGCATCTATCGCCTGGGCCGGCTGCTGGCGACCCAACTCCCACAGCACTTCCGCCTGTGGCGTGCCGCGCGCGACGTCGTCGCACATTGGGTCGCGGTCAGCGACGAGGTGGCGAGCGGCTGGCGGCGCGAGATCGGGGTGCCCGCCGGGCGTATCAGCGTCATCCCCAACGGTATCGATGTGATACACTTCGCACCTGACCCGGCGGCGCGCGCCGCCACACGCGCTGCGCTCGGCATCCCCCCTGGCGTGCCGGTGCTGATCGCTGTCGGCCGGCTGGAGCAGGACAAAGGGTTCCAGATCGCCGTGCGCGCCATGGCCAGCCTGCGCGAGCGCTGGCCCGCGGCACGCCTGATCGTCGTAGGCGACGGCGCCTACCGCACGAGCCTCGAGCGCGAGATCGCCACCCGCGGCCTCGGGGACCGCGTCTCCACGCTGGGCTACCGGCCGAACACCGAGCTGCCGCGCCTGCTGGCCGCCGCCGACCTGTTCCTCATGCCATCGCTCTGCCACGAGGCCTTCCCGCTCACGATCGTCGAGGCGCTGGCCAGCGGCCTGCCGGTGCTGGCCAGCGACGTCGGCGGCATCCCCTCGGCGATCGACGACGGGCGAACCGGCCGCCTGCTTCCCATGGGGGCTGTGCCCGCCTGGGCGGCGGCGATCGACACGCTGCTGGCCGACGAGCGCCGCCGCCGCGCGATGGGCGCGCTAGCCCGCCAGGTCGCGCTGGCTCGCTTCAGCCGCGAGCGCATGGTCGCAGCCTTCGAGCAGGTGCTGCGCGCGGCCGCACGCCCGCGCGCATCGGCGGGGGCAGGGGAGGGCGGGGCGCCCGCTGGTCCCCTCCCCTGAAACCCCACCCGCCTGGGGCGGCTTGGGGGCCGGGTCCCTCCAAAGAGGAGGACTGCTGTACCATGCGCAGCAATCTCATCCACCTGGCGCGCCAGACCGTCGGCTATGGGGTCGGTATGGCGGTCAGCCGGCTCGCCGGCGTGATCCTGGCGCCGATCTATACGCGCGTGCTCTCGCCGGCTGATTACGGCGCCTGGGGCGTGATCAACACGGTCCTGACGATCGTGGCCCTCCTGGCCTTGTTCGGCGTGGACGTCGCATGGGCGCGGCTCTACTTCGAGACCGAGGACGCGCACAAGCGGCGCCGGCTGGCTGGGACGGCCTTCTGGAGCGCGCTGGTGTGGACGATTGGGCTGGTGGGGTTGGCGCTCGGCGCGGCGCCGGCTGTGGCAGAGCAGCTGCTTGGAAGGAGCGCCTATACGCCCTATCTGCGCCTCGCGCTGCTGACGGTCCCGTTCTCGGTGCTGCACGCGCTGCAGCTGTTCATGCTGCGCCTCCGCTTTGCGCTGGTGGCCTACAACGTCCTGGCGCTCGGCAATCTGGTGCTGGGTGCGGGGCTGAGCGTGCTGCTCGCCGGCGGGCTAGGCTATGGGCTGCGCGGGATCTTCCTTGGCATCCTGGCCGGCTACGCATGCACCAGCCTGGCCGGCTGGTGGATCAACCGCCACATGATCGGGCGCTGGAGCCGGCCGCTGCTCTGGCCGCTGCTGGTGATGGGCCTGCCGCTGATGCCGGCCGGGCTGGGCCACTGGGCGTTGAGCTATGTCGATCGCTGGTTCCTCACCAGGGCGGTCGCCCCGGCCGAGCTGGGCCTCTACGAACTGGCGAATAAGCTGACGGCCGGGATCGCGCTGTTCACCGGCGCCTTCCAGTCGGCCTGGGGGCCGTTCTCCTACTGGATCGAGCGGCGCGAGGGGTCGCTGCGCACCTACGCCAAGGCGCTGACCTACTATACGCTGTTCACCCTGGGCGGAGCGCTGGCGCTCGGGCTATTCGCCCGCGAGGCGCTGATGCTCGTCACACCGCCGGCCTTCCACGGCGCCTACCTGGCAGTCGCGCCCCTGTCGTACGCCCCGGTCGCCTACGGGGCCTACACCCTGCTGTCGACCGGCGCCACGCTCTCGAAGCAGACTGCGACACTCGCCGCGACGATGATCCTCGCCGCGCTGGCGAACCTGGCGCTCAACCTGCTGCTGATCACCTGGTGGGGCTGGGGTATCATCGGGGCGGCCTGCGCCACCGGCGGCGCCTTCCTGTTGGCGGCTGTGCTGGTCTACCGGGCAGCGCAACGCGTCTACCCGATCCCCTACGAGACCAGCAAGCTGCTGCGCGCACTCGCGATCCAGCTCGCGCTGATGGCGGCGCTGCCGATCAGCGTGGGCCTGCCGTACTGGCCCGGGCTGGCGCTGCGCCTTGGCGCGCTGCTGGCCTATCTGCCGCTGTGCTGGCTGGCGGGCTGCCTCGACGCCTGGGAGGTGCAGCTGATCCTGCGGGCGCTCCGCCAGCCGCACCGGCTGCTCGGCTGGGTCGCGGGTCGGGCGCCGTGACCAAGCCCAGGCCCTCGGACTTGGGCTTCAGAGCCTGCCGCCTCGGCCTCGTTCTCCGAACGCACTGCAGTGGTCCGCCCTGTGGAGGATCGAGCATGTCCAAACGCTGGTGCTACATCACCGCTGTCCGGCTCGCGGCCACAAGCGGCCAGACAACCCGCATCGTCGAGAGTTGCCGGGTGATCGCCGGACGCCGCCCGACGACATTGCTTGCACCAGCGCCACCGCCGGCCCCGCTGCCGGGGCTGGTGCTGCACGAGGTGGCGCTGCCGGGCCGGCCGCCGCGCGAACTGATCTTCCAGGCCCGCGTCGCACGCGCCGTCGCGCGGCTGCGCGGCAGCAGCTGTCCCGATGTGCTGTACACCTGCGCCACCGCCTTCAACCTGGGCACCATCCTGGCCGCGCGCCGCAAGGCCATCCCTGCGGTACTCGAGCTGAACGGCCTGCCGGCCCTCGAGTATGCACTCGAGCGCCGCGACCGGAGCGCCGGGGCCCGCGCGCTGGTCTACTCGCTCCTCGCGCGGCTGGAAGGGCGCCTGGCAAGTGGCATCGTCGCCGTTACGCCACAGCTCGCCGCGGAGGCCCGGCGCTGGGGCGCCCGCGCCGTCCACGTCGCACCCAACGGCGTCAATCCGGCGTACATCGTCCCCCACGACCGCCTGGCTGCCCGGCGCGCGCACGGGCTGCCGGCGGACGCCGAGATCGTCGGCTTCGTCGGCAACTTCGCCGCCTGGCAGGGGCTGGAGACGCTGGTGCGGGGTGTGGCGCGGCTGCTGCCACAGCGCCCCGCGCTACACCTGCTGCTGATCGGCGATGGCGTCGAGCGCAGGCAACTCGAACGCCTCGCCGAGCCGCTCGGCGAGCGGGTGCGCTTCACCGGCGCACAACCGCACCCCGCTGCGGGCCATCTCCTGGCGGCGTGCGATGTGCTGGCCGCGCCGCTCGCGCCGAGCGAGCGCAACCGCCGGACGGGGGTATCGCCGCTCAAGGTCTTCGAGTACCTGGCGCTTGGGCGGCCGGTCCTCGCCTCCGGGCTGCCGGACCTGGAGTTCATCGAGCGCGAGCGCCTCGGCGCGCTGTTCACCCCGGGCGACGCGGCGGACCTGGCCCGGCAACTCGCGGCGCTCCTGGATCTGCCCCCGGCCAAGCGCACCGCCATCGGCGCGCACGCCCGCGCAGCCGCCGAGGAGCGGTACTCGTGGGAGCGTATCATGGAAGGCGTGATCACCTTCGTCGAGGGCCTCTAGCGTGAACATCCCTGCGGGAGGGGTAGGAGCGGGCCTGGCCCGCCCCTGAAACCCCACCCGGTTTTCATCTGAGGTGACAATAGGGAGGGGCAGGGAGGGCTTCGCCCTCACTGAAACTCACCCCGTTTCCACTGGCGGTGTGCGCGCAGCGCATGGGGTCTCACGTGAACATCCCGGTGGGAGCGGGCAGGGGCGGGCGTGGCTCTCCTGCGAACCCTGCCGCTGGCCGGAAAGTGGGGTAGAATACTCCAGCGAACGTGGGGAGCGCGCGAAGGGGCGCCCTGCACGCAGGCCCCCACCCCCCTTGCGTGTTCGCGTGAGCGTCACGTGAGAGTGAACCTTGTGCTACGGAGAGCAACGTGCCTCGTCCCCTGGTGATCGGCGTCGCGGGTGGCAGCGGCTCAGGCAAGACTACGGTAACAGAGGCGATCCTGGAGCGCGTCGGGCGCGAGCGCATCGCCCTGCTCCCGCACGACTCCTACTATCGTGACCTGTCGCATCTGCCGCTGGAGCAGCGGGCGCGGGTCAACTTCGACCACCCCGACGCCTTCGATAACGCGCTCTACCTGGCGCACCTCGACGCCCTGATGCACGGCCAGCAGGTGGCGCTGCCGACCTACGACTTCACGACCTATGTGCGCCTGCCGGAGGTGGTGGTGGTGCAGCCGCGGCCGGTGGTGCTGTTGGAAGGCATCCTGATCTTCGCCGATGCCGCGCTCAGGCAGCGCATGGCGATCAAGCTCTTCGTCGATGCCGAGAGCGACCTGCGGATCATCCGGCGCATCCAGCGCGACACGCGCACCCGCGGCCGGACGGTCGAGTCCGTGATCGATCAGTACCTGCGCACGGTCCGCCCCATGCACCTGGAGTTCGTCGAGCCGTCCAAGCGCTACGCCGACATCATCATCCCCAACGGTGGCCTCAACGCGATCGCGATCGACATGGTGGTGGCGCGCATCGAGCGGATGTTGAGCGAGGGAGGAGAGGCGATGGACGATAGGCCATAGGGTCGGGGCCATCGCCCATCGCCCATTATCTATGGTTGTCTACCCCCTGCCCCCCCAACTCTCCCCCAACCCGTACCTCGACCAGCTCTACGGGCCGTTGGAAGGACTCGGCGTCATGGTGTGGCGCACCCGCCCACGCTACGCCCTGCCGGCGCTCCTGGCCGGGCGCGGCGAGCGCCTGCTGCACCTGCACTTCTTCGACGAGTTGACCCAGCAGCCGGGGCGTTGGGCTACTGCCGCGCGCACGCTGCTGTTCGTGGCCCTGCTGGCCGCGCTGCGCGGCCGTGGCGTCCGGCTGGTCTGGACGGCCCACAACCTCGAGCCGCACGAGCTGCGCCACCCGGCGTGGGCCTTTCTCGCCTACCGCTACGTGGTGCGCCAGGCCGACGCGGTGATCGCCCACAGCGCCTCGGCGCTGGAGCAGCTGCGCGCCCGCTACGGCTCGCCGCGCCGCGCGGCCATCATCCCCCATGGCAGCTACGTCGGCCTGTATGGGCCGCCCCGGCCGCGCGCGGACGGCCGCGCGGCGCTCAAGCTGCCCGCCCATGGCCGGCTCGTGCTCAGCCTGGGCACGCTGCGCCCCTACAAAGGGCTGGAGGACCTGATCGACGCCTTCGCGCAGCTGCCGCGCGAGACCCGCGGTACGCTCCTGATCGCCGGCGCGCCGAAGGATGGCGCCTACGCGGACGAGCTGGCCCGCCGCGCCGCGCAGGTGGCTGGCGCGCGCGTCGAGCCGCGCTTCATTCCCGACGCAGACCTGCCGCTCTACCTGGCGGCCGCGAACGTGGTGGCGCTGCCGTACCGCTCCCTGCTTACCTCAGGGATGCTGCTCGGGGCGCTCTCCTACGCGCGCCCCGTGGTTGCGCCGGCGTTCGGCCCGGTGTGCGAGCTGGTGCGCGAGGGGCGCGAGGGGTTTCTGTTCACGCCCGGCAGCGTCCCGTCGCTGCGCGATGCGCTCGCGCGCGCCCTGGCCCACCCGGACCTGGACGCGCTCGGCGCGGCGGGGCTGCGTGCGGCCGGTGAACTGGCCTGGCCGAAGATCGCCGCGCGCACCGCCGTGCTCTATCGCGAGGTGACGGCCGAGGCAGCGCGCTGAAACGCTAAAGGCGAAAATCCTGGCTTCGCACCACGCCCGGCCCGTGAACGGGCGGGCTATCTCTCCGAAGGCCGCCTGCGCGGCCTACGACCCAGCCCGCGCAGGCGGGCTTTGCAAGGAATAGCCCGCCGCGGGGTGCCCCCTGGGCCCGGCCGGGCGTGGCAGGCGGCCACGGTCCCGATGGGTGGGTAACCGGTCATCAGCGGCCGGGCGTGGCAGGCGGCCACAGTCCCGATGGGTTGGTAACCGGTCATCAGCCCCATCGTGCTACGCCGCGCGCCAACGCCAAGGTAGCCCTCCAGCCCTCAACCCTCGTCCGCCTCCCCCGTTCGCTCCGGGTGATCGACGCCGATCAGGCGGTTCCAGAGCTGGTAGTCCACCTCGCTCTTGGGGATGTAGAAATGCCCGGGATCGGCCACCATGTCGCCGCGGGCGGTGAACTCGCGCAGCGCCGGGTCCTGGAAGTCCACGTAGGTGGCGCCCTGCTGCAGCCGCTCGCCCTCCGGCACGAGCGGGATGCGCCGCAGCTCGTCGTCGCTGAAGCCGGGGATCTGGCGGTGCATGGCCTTCAGCTCGTAGGCGTTGCGGGCGCGCTGGTCGGTGCGCTCGGAGGGGTGCCCGACGTTCTGGCCGGCGCGCGGCTCGGGGTTCAGATCGCGCCGCCACTCCTCGGGGTGCTGCTCGCCCGGGTGGGACTGTTTCTCGGTCATGATGTACCTCCTGCGCCGGGCGGGTTGCAGGAAGTGTGCCGCGTCCATAGGACGTTGAACGCTCGAACGTTCAACGTTCCACGTTCAACCGGTGACCGACGGCCGGGCGCCGCGCCAGCACCTCGGCGTAGATCGCGTCGATCTGGCGCGCCGCCCGCTCCCACGAGAGGTCGCGCACCGCCCGCTCGCGCCCGAGCGCCCCCAGGCGGGCGGCCCAAGCCGGCTGCGCCAGCGCCCGCTCGATCTGCGCCGCCAGGTCCTCGGCGCTGCCGTAGGCCGCGTAGATCCCCGCCTCGCCCAGGTACTCGCGGCTCACCGGCGTGTCGAAGGTCACCACCGGCAGCCCCATCGCCATATAGTTGGGGATCTTGCCGCTGCCCTCGGTCATGCTCATCTTCGGCGCCACCGCCACCTCGCCCAGCGCCAGGTAGCTGTGCAGATCCTTGTAGAGGATGCGCCCGGGCAGCGTCACGTGCTCGCCCACGCCGAGCGAAGCGGCGTAGGCCCGGTAGCTGGCCGGGTCCGGGTAGCCCATGATCAGGAAGTGCACATCCGGCATGCGCGGGGCGAGGAGGCTGGCCGCCTCGATCAGGACGTTCGTCCCTTGGTAGGGGGCCAGCAGCCCGATGTACACCACCACCCGGCGCCCCGGTGGGATGCCGAGCTGCGCCCGCAGCGCCTGCCGCTGCGCCTCCCACGCGGCCGAGCCGTCGAAGGGCCGGAAGCGCTCGGTGTTCACGCTGTCGATCACGGTGTGCAGCCGCGCCGGGTCCACCGCGCCCTCGCGCCGCAGCAGGGCGGCGGCGTTGGAGTGCGAGGTGATCAGCGCGTCGGCCTGGGTGTTGATCAGCCGCTCCAGGCGCACCAGCGGACCGAGCAGCGGGCTCGTTGGCCGCAGGAAGCGGTGGTCCAGCATCTCGCTCGTCATGCTGCCCTGGTAGTCGAACACCAACGGCGCGCCGAGCAGCCGCCGGAGCACTGCGCCGATCAGCGCCCCCTCGTGCAGGTGGGCGTGGACGATCGCCGGCCGCAGCTCCAGCGCCACCCGCAGGCTGCGCCAGGAGAGCGCCGCGTCCAGGTAGAGCTTGTGGCGCGAGGATCCCACCATCGCCCGCTTCAGCCACGGCACGTCCCACGAGCGCCGCGCATCCACTCCCGGCATATCGTCGCCGTTGTGGTAGGTGGCCAGCACCACCCGGTGCCCGATCTTCTGCAGCGCCTTGATCTCCTCCCAGATCCGCACGTGGCAGCCGTAGTCGGCGAAGAAGCTGGTGGGGGCGATCATGAGGATGGTGTGGGACACGGTACCGCCTTACTGCTTCACAATCGGTGGGTCTCAGGGAGGGCGCCGCCCTCTCTGGCCCTGCCCGCGCATTCTAGCCGACGCAGCCCCCCCGCGCAACCCGCGGTGCTGGCACGCTTTGTGCAGGCCGGTTCCCGATCAACTCCACCGCACGACACCCGGCGCACTGCACTATGCATTCGACGCCTCCCGCACAATCAGATACACTGCGCCGAAAGCGCCAGACGCCAGCCGCGATGACACAGACGAGCGCCAACCGACCCCGCCGCCCCCTTTCGCTCACCGCGCAGATCCGCTACGGGCTGCCCGCGTTCTCCCTGCTGGCGCTGCTGCTCACCGGCGGGCTGCTGATCGAACTGAGCTTCCGCGCCGAGCTCCAGCGCGTCGTCGCCGTCGAGCGCGCCCAGAGCCGCGCGGCGGCGGTGGAGATCGATGCCGGCCTGGACGACATCCGGCGCACCCTCGGCTACCTGGCGCGCGTCCACGGCCTCATAGACCAGCCACCCGCGGTGCGGCGTAGCCTGCTCGAGGCGATCGAGCGCCACAACAGCGCCTTCGGCGCGGTGGCGCTGCTGGACGCCCGCGGGAGCGTCGTGGCGCAGGTGGTCTCCTTCGGCGCGCCGTTCGAGGTCGACATGTCCGCCGCCCCGGTCTTCAGCCGCGCCTTCCTCTGGCAGGAGGAGTACATCGGCCCGGTGGAGATCGACCCGCACAGCGACCTGCCGACGGTGGTGCTAGGCGTGCCATCCCGCGACGGCCAGGGGCGCGTCAGTGGCGCGCTGGCCGCGCGGGTCAGCCTGGCCTTCCTCGAGGAGGTGGTGGCCCGCACACAGGTGGGCCAGAGCGGCTACGCCTATGTGGTGGACGATCGCGGCGAGCTGATCGCGGACCGCAGCGGGACGCTCGGCGAGGGGGCGGTGATCAACCTGGCGGAGCGGCCCTACGTCCGGCGCATCGGCGCCACTACGCCGGCGCTCGCCGCCTACACCGGCCTGTACGGCGACGAGGTGCTAGGCGCCGCCGCGCCGGTGGTCGGCACCCCCTGGCACGTGGTGGTCGAGCTGCCCACCGCCGAGGCCTACGCGCCGGTGCGCCACATGCTCGAGATCATGGGCGCCGCGCTACTGGCCACCGCGCTGCTGGCCACCGTGCTCGGTGCGCTGTTCGCCCGCCGCATCGTGCGCCCGCTGGCCAGCCTCACCGCCGCCGCCCAGCGCATGAGCACCGGCGATCTGGAAGCGCGCGTGGACGTGCGCGCCCACAACGAGCTTGGCACCCTCGCCGCGGCCTTCAACACCATGGCCGCGCGGCTCGCGCGCCTGTTCGTCGAGCAGGCCGCCCGCGCCGAGGCCGAAGCCGCCCAGCGCCGCTTCGCCTTCCTGTCCGAGGCCAGCGCCACCCTTGGTGCCTCGCTGGATTACGAGATCACCCTCGCCAACCTGGCGCGCCTGGTGGTGCCCGCCCTGGCCGACTGGTGCACGATCGACACGCTGGACGAGCACGGGCACCTGCGGCGTGTGGGCGCCGCCCACCGCGACCCGCAGCGCACCGCCGAGCTGTGGGCGCTCGCCCGGCACTACCCGATCGACCCGCAGGGCCAGCACCCGGTGGCACGCGCCATTCGCAGCGGCGAACCGGTGGTGATCTCCGAGGCGCGCCAGGAGCAACTCGCCAGCATTAGCCAGGACGAGGGCCACATCGAGCTGCTCAGCGCCCTCGCGCCGCGCTCGGTACTGGTGGCGCCGCTGCGCGCCCGCGGCCGGGTGCTCGGCGCCATCAGCCTGGCCAGCGAGGAGCCCGGCCACTACCGCGCGGGCACCCTGGCGATGGCCGAGGATCTGGCGCAGCGCGCCGCCATCGCGGTGGACAACACGCTGCTCTACCGCGAGGCCCAGCATGCCATCCGCGCCCGCGACGAGTTTCTCTCCATGGCCTCGCACGAGCTGAAGACTCCACTCACCGCCCTCATGGGCAACGCCCAGCTCCTCCAGCGCCGCATCGCCCGCGGCAAGCCGATCGGCGACCGCGAGCAGCGCTCGCTGGTGGTGATCGTCGAGCAGGTGCTGCGCCTCAACCGCCTGATCGACACACTGCTCGATATGGGGCGCATCGACCGCGGCCAGATCGCGATCCAGCGTGCGCCGCTGGACCTGGGGGCGCTGGTGCGCCGGGTGGCGGCCGAGTTCAAGCCCACGCTGGAGCGGCACATCCTCAGCTGTCACATCAGCGGCGAGCCGCTCGTGGTGAGCGGCGACGAACTGCGCCTGGTGCAGGTGCTGCAGAACCTGCTGCAGAACGCCATCAAGTACAGCCCGGCCGGCGGCCCGGTGGAACTGCGCCTCGAGCGCCGCGCCGATCAGGCCCGCATCACCGTGGCGGACCAGGGCATCGGCATCCCGCCCGAGGCCCTGCCGCGGCTGTTCGACCGCTTCTACCGCGCGGGGAACACCCGCCAGCAGCAGCTCGCCGGCCTGGGGATCGGCCTGTACGTCGTGAAGGAGATCGTCACCCTCCATGGCGGCACGGTGGAGGTGGCCAGCCGCGAGGGCGAGGGCACGGCCTTCATCGTGACGCTGCCGCTGCTTGTGGAACCCCAGCCGATCGTGCTGAACCAGGAGAGCACACAGACGCAAGGGCGTGCGGATTAAGACAATGGCCCGCCTCCGGCCAGCCGCTCGAGCTCACCCTGCGGCCTACGGACCTCGTCGCTCTGGCCCGGCGCACGGCCGCCGAGCACCAGCAGGTGGCCGTGCGCCACCGCATTCGCGTCGAGGCCGACGCGCCGGGGCCGGTCGGCCTGTGGGACGCCGAGCGGATCGAGCGGGTGCCGGGCAACCTGCTGCAGAACGCGGTCAAGTACCGCCCGGGCGGCGGCGAGGTGGTGCTGTCGCTGCGCGAGGAGGCCGGCCCCGCGGGCCGCTGGACGGTGGTCGCCGGGCGGAACCAAGGGCTTGGTATCCCGGCGGCCGCTGCAAGCCCACGCCCCGGGCCCACTCGTCCCGGCGCGTAGCGGCGCGCGCTTCCAGCGGCCATAGGCCACGATCGTCACCAGCGCGAGCAGCACGAGCGTGAAGATCACCATCGGGATCTCGCCGCGCATCAGGTGGAAGATCGCCGCGCTGGCCATCACGATCATCAGCCCCGCCGCCGCCAACGCCGTCAACTCCGGCCGGATGCGCGTCAGCCCCGGCCGGATCAGGCCGGCCGCAGCGCACAGCTCAGCCAGGCCGATGAAGACGCGGAACGCCGGGTGAAGGCCGAGGCTGGCGATCATCGGCGCCGCCGACCCCGGCAGCAGCACGTAGGTCCACCCGTACAGAACGTACAGCGCGGCCAGCCTGCTGGGAGCGCGGGCGTCTCGCCCGCATGCGTGCACGATGCGCGCGCTCCCGGCGATCAGCCATGCTGCACTTCGCTATAAGGACGGAGCGGAGCCGGCGCTAGTCTCACCGTATCCGTTCCCTATCCACTGCCCCGCTATCCGCTCCCTATCCGCTGCCCCGCTGCCCATACGCCGCGTCCAGCAACTCCACGATATGCCGCACCCGCATCCTGCTGCCACGCCTGCGCAGCCCACCGGCGAGCTGCATGTGGCAGCCGGGGTTCGCGGTGACGATCATCTCGGCGCCGGTGGCCTCGGCATTGTCCAGCTTGCGCTCCCCGAGCCGAGCGGCCATCTCCGGCTGGGTGACATTGTAGATCCCGGCCGAGCCGCAGCACAGCGCGGACTCGCGCATCTCGGCGAGCGTCAGGCCGGGGATGGCCTGTAGCAGTTGACGCGGCTGCTGGCTGATACGTTGGGCGTGCGCCAGGTGGCACGGCTCCTGGTAGGTCACCGTCAGGTTCAGCGGCCGCATGCCCGCGCTGTCCAGCCCGATCGCCGCCAGAAACTCCGTCACATCCTGCACCTTGGCGGCGAAGGCCGCCGCCCGCGCCGCCCAGGCCGGGTCGTCGTGCAGCAGGTGGCCGTACTCCTTGAGCGTCGAGCCGCAGCCGGCGGCGTTGACGACGATCGCGTCCAGGCCGAGGCCCTCGAAGGCGGCGATGTTCGCCCGCGCCAGCTCACGCGCGCCGGCCAGATCCCCGCCGTGGGCGTGCAGCGCGCCACAGCACCCCTGGCCCGGCGGCAGCACCACCGCACAGCCGTTCTTCTGCAGCACGCGGATGGTGGCGCGGTGCACGTCCGCGAAGACGGTGGACATGATGCAGCCGGTGAGCAGCGCTACCGTGTAGCGCTGCGGGCCCTCGGCCGGCAGCGTGCGGCCATCAGGCGCCAGGAAGCGGTCACTGATCGGCGGCAGCAGCGCCTCGGCCTCCGCCAGGCCGAGGGCCTGCAGGAGGCCGCTGCGGCGCGCGAGCCACTGCGCGCCGCAGCGCTGGTAGAGCCACATCAGGCGCGAGAAGGCGCGGAACAGCGCCATGTGGCGGAACAGCACGCTGAAGACGCCGCGGCGCACCAGGCGCGCCGGCCAGGGGTGCGGCGGCAGGCGGCCGTCCGCGCGCGCCTGCTCGATCTGCGCGCGTGAAGCCTCCAGGATCTGGCCGTACTGCACGCCGCTCGGGCAGACCGCCTCGCAGGCCCGGCAATTCAGGCAGGCGCTCATCTGCTCCTGGAACACCGCGCTCTCCATGCCGATCCGCCCGTCGGCCACCGCCTTCATCAGGTAGATGCGGCCGCGCGGCGAGAACTGCTCCAGAGCCGTCTCGCGGTAGGTGGGGCAGGAGGAGAGGCACAGGCCGCAGTGCACGCAGGTGTTGATCACGGCCTCGCTGGGCGCATCCATCCCGGCGAACGGCACCCGCGCGGCGGTCTCGGTCTCGGCGATCATAGGCGCTCCGTGGACAGGGGCGAGTGTATGGCAGGGATTGTACTATACCACGACCGAACGCTGAGCGCTGAGGGATGAACGCTGCACAACAACCGGGACCGATCAGCGCAGTACGCACCGATCGGTCCCGGTCGAACGTTCAACGTTCCGCGTTCCGCCTTAGACAAGGTTCGCGCGTACGGTCACGGACGCGCGCCCGTCGCAGGCGTTCCCGAAGGGTATGCGCAGGGGGGTGTGGGGGTCTACAGCCCTCACAGCAAATCTTTTTCGGAGGGGCAAAGCCCCTCCGCGCCTCCCCAGACAGGAACGCTGGAGGCCGCGCAGCGAAACCATGTCTTACGGCAGAAAGGTGTACCCCACGTTCCGCACCGTCAGGATGTGCCGCGGCTCCCCGGCGTTGCCCTCCAGCTTGGCCCGCAGCCGCCACACCGAGGTTGCTACGATGCTGCGCGACTGCTGGCCGGCGTAGCCCCACACGTGGCGCACGATCTGGCCGGTGGTGCACACGCGCCCGCTGCGCTTCATCAGGAACGCCAGCAGGTGCACCTCGCGTGGCGTCAACTCCACCTCCTCGCGCTCGTCAATCACGCAGCGGTGGCTGGCGGGGTCCAGCGTCCAGCGGCCGATGTTCAGCGGGTCGGTGGGCGGCTTGCGGGCCCGCTCGGCCCGACGCAGCAGCGCCATCACGCGCGCAAGGAGCTCCGGCGGCGTGTACGGCTTGCCCACATAGTCGTCGGCGCCGCTCTGCAGGCCGCGCACCCGGTCCTCCGAGCGCGCCCGGCTGCTGAGGAACATGATCGGCACCTCCGAGTCGCGCCGGATGCGCCGGCAGACCTCCACCCCCTCCTGGTCGGGGAGCAGCGCCTCAAGGATGACCAGGTCCGGCGTCTGGTTGGCCACGGCCTTCAGCGCGCTGCGCCCGTCGCTCGCTTCGCTCACCTGGTAGCGCGCCCGCTGCAGCAGCGCCACGGTGTTCTGCAGCGTGATCCCATCGCTGTCCACGACGAGTATGTGCGGCATGGTGCTCTGGCTCCTCTTGCGTCTCTCGTCCTTAGCGCCCTGCTGGCAGCGTCCCATGGGAGGCTCACAACCTCGTTTTTACCACGCCGCGCCGCCGCGCGTCTACGCCGCGCTGCTCACGTTCTGCTCACACCGTCTGCCCGCCGCCATAGGCCGCATCGTGGGCCGCACCGCGCTCTCGCACCACCGGTAGTTTTCTTGACTTTGCATGTCTTATTGTCTCAACTTTGTATATCACCATCTTCGGTTGGCAGATTGTCCTATATTTATGTGGCAGTCCCTCGTCAGGGCACCAACGACATTGACGCAGGGCGGGATCGCTGCTACAATACGCGGCAGCGTTCGGCACGGCGGGCGCCTGGCCCGCCCCAGGAGTATGAGTTGAGCTATGGCCACCAAAAAGGGCAACCGCATCACCATTAAGCTGCGCTCCACCGAGAGCGGCCACCAGTACACCACCACCAAGAACCGCAAGAATGACCCGAACCGCCTCGAGCTGAAGCGCTACGACCCGCTGCTGCGGCGCCACGTCATCTACCGCGAGTCGAAGTAGCCGCCCGGCGGCCTGACGGGGAGGTGTGGAGGGGCTGTGCCTCTCCACGCTTTATTATGTTCTCTATCATCATTCCAACCCTCCACGCCCCCCTGCTCCACGAGGCCGTCGCGGCTGCCGCGCGCCAGACGGCCCGCCACCTGGTGCGCGAGATCATCGTGGTGGGCCAGGAGCCTTCTGGGCGCGTGCCCGCCCCGGCGCGCTTCGTCGAGACCTCCCGCCCGCTCGCGGCAGGGGCCGCGCGCAACCTCGGCGCGCGCATGGCCGCCGGGGAAACACTGCTGTTCCTGGACGCGGACTGCATCGCCGCGCCGGACCTGGTGGAGCGCCACGCGGCCCGCCACGCAGCAGGGCATACGGTGGTGGGCGGCGGCGTGGTGGTGGAGCCGGCCGGCTACTGGACCGACTGTGACAACCTGCTGATCTTCGCCCCCTTCCTGGACAGCGCGCCCTCGGGGCCGCGGCCGTTCCTCCCCAGCCTGAACCTCAGCCTGCGCCGGGCGCTGTTCGACGCGCTCGGCGGCTTCGACGAGCGCTTCGCCGGGGCCGCCGGCGAGGACACCGAACTCTGCCTGCGCCTGCGCGCCGCCGGACACCAGCTGTTCTTCGCCCCCGAGGCCCGCGTCACCCACCGCCCGCAGCGCACCTCCGCAGGCGCCGTCTTCTCCCACCTGCGCGCCTACGGCCGCGCCCACTACCGCGTCCAACGCCAGCACCCGCGCCTCATGCCCTCGCCGCTCGGCCGCCTCAGCCCCGCTCTCGCCGGGGCCGTGCTGGCCGCCGCCCCGCTCCTGGCCCTCGTGGACGCCCTGCGGCTCCTGCGCGCCCACCCCGTGCTGCGCCGCCGGCCCTCCGCGCTCGGCGGCATGGCGTGGGCCAAGCTCGGCTGGTACTGGGGCGCCGCCGAGGCCCTCATGGCCCACCGGAGCCCCCCGCGATGAGCCTCCTCCGGCGCGCCGCGCCCGCCGCTCGCACCCTCGCCGCGCTGCTCGTCAAGCGCGGCCTCGCCGCGCTGCTCTGGCTCGCCTGGCGATCCGGCCTCAACTCCTTCGCCCCCCGCCACGGCGACACCCCCGGCCGCTACTATATCGACACCTTCCTCGCCCGCTACGCCGCCGAGTGCCGCGGCGTGTTCCTCGAGTTCGGCGACACCCGCTACCGCGACCGGTTCGACCGCCAGGCGATCACGCGCTACGACGTGCTCGACATCACCCCCCGGCCCGCCGTCACGATCGTCGGCGATATCCAGCGCTGCCCCCAGATCCCGGACGCCACCTACGACGTGATCGTCTGCACCCAGGTGCTCGAGCACGTCCCCAACCCGTTCCTGGCCGCCGCCGAGCTGTGCCGCATCCTCAAGCCCGGCGGCCGGCTGCTGCTCACCGTGCCCGCCGCCTTCCCCTACCACCCCGCGCCGGGCGACTACTGGCGCTTCTCGCGCGACTCGCTGCGCCTGCTGTTCGAAGAGCGCCTTGGCGAGATCCACATCGAGACCTTCGGCAACCGCCTGACGGTCGTCGGCGCCTATTGGCACTGGATGTGCCACCACATCCCGCCGGCCGCGCTGGATGCCCCCGACCCCCACAACCCCTACATCGTCGCGCTCTACGGGCGCAAGACAATATGACAGGACTAGCGCCGTCGGCGCCCCCAAGCGGGGGCTACGGGGGCCGCAGGCCCCCCATAAACCCCTGGAGGATTCTTTGTGGAGGGGTTCTGCCCCTCCACACCTCCCCTCGGGGGTACGGGGGCAGGGCCACCGCGTACGTCCTGAATATGAGGGGCGAGGGTGCTCAAGGGAGGGCTTGGCCCTCCCTTAGACCCCCCGCATCCGTTGCGCCCCGCCGCCCCCTGTGCTACCATGCGGTCGTCAGGTGCTTGGCAAAGGGAGGTAGTGCGATGGAGCGCGAGACGCTGGAACGGGCCGCGGAGATCCTGCGCGCGGCGCCGCGCATCGTCGCGCTCACCGGCGCCGGCCTCAGCCGCCCCTCCGGCATCCCCGATTTCCGCAGCCAGGAGGGGCTCTGGTCCCACCACGACCCATCCGAGGTCGCCTCGCTCGGCAGCTTCCGCGCCGACCCGCGCCGCTTCTTCGCCTGGTTCCTGCCGCTGCTCAACGCCATGGAGTCCGCCGCCCCCAACCCGGCCCACCACGCGCTCGCCGCCCTCGAGCGCGCCAGCCGCCTGCGCGCCGTCATCACTCAGAACATCGACAGCCTGCACCGGCGCGCCGGCTCGCGCGAGGTGCTCGAGCTGCACGGCCACCTCCGCAGCGCCACCTGCGTCGAGTGCGGCCACCAGGTGCCGGCCGCGCCCGTCATCCGCCTCATGCGCCTCAGCCAGCTCCCCCGCTGCCACTGCGGTGGCCTGCTCAAGCCGGACATCATCCTGTTCGACGAGTTGCTGCCCCGCGGCCTCTACTGGCTGGCCCGCCGCGCCGCCGAGACCTGCGACGCCCTGGTGGTGGCCGGCACCTCGCTCGAGGTCTTCCCCGCCTGCGAGCTGCCGGCCCTCGCCCGCCGCGCCGGCGCGAAGGTGGTGATCGTCAACCAGAGCCCCACCCACTTCGACGCCTACGCCGACGCGGTGCTGCGCGCGGACGTGGCCGAGGCCCTGCCGGCCCTCGCCGAGCGCGCGGGAGGGTATAATGCGTAACCTGTGATGCCTGATCCGTTTACGCGACCGTTACCTGAATTCGGAGGATCGAGTGGAAACCATGGATCTGGAGGCCCTGCGGGCGCGCTTCGACAGCGTCCGCGGGCGTCTTTGACCTCGCCGAGAAGCAGCGCCAGGCGGCCGCGCTAGAGGAGCAGGCCGCCGACCCCAACCTGTGGAGCAACCCCCAGGAGGCCCAGGGCGTGATGCAGCGCCTCACCCGCCTCAAGGCCGAGGTGGAGCGCTGGACGAGCCTGGAGCGCCGCATCGCCGCCCTCGAGGAGCTTGCCGCCCTGGCCGAGGCCGAGGGCGACACCTCGCTGCGCGACGAACTGGCCGCCGAGCATGCCAGCGTCGCGCGCGCCCTCGACGAGCTCGAGGTCGCCGTGCTGCTCAGCGGCCCCTACGACGACCGCGACGCCTTCCTCTCCATCAAGGCCGGCATGGGCGGCACCGACGCCCAGGACTGGGCGGCCATGATGCTGCGCATGTACACCCGCTGGGCCGAGCGCGAGGGCTACCAGGTGCAGTTGGTGGAGCAGAGCGAGGGCGAGGAGGCCGGCATCAAGAGCGCCACCCTCGAGATCCGCGGCGACTACGCCTACGGCCGCGCCAAGGCCGAGGCCGGCGTCCATCGCCTCATCCGTCTCTCGCCCTTCAACGCCGGCAACACCCGCCAGACCTCCTTCGCGCTCGTCGAGGTGCTGCCCGAGGTGGACGATGCCCCCGAGGTCACCATCCGCCCGGAGGACATCCGGGTGGACGTGTACCGCAGCGGCGGCCACGGCGGCCAGGGCGTCAACACCACCGACTCGGCCGTGCGCATCACCTACAAGCCCGGCACCCCCGAGCAGATCGTCGTCACCTGCCAGAACGAGCGCTCCCAGCTGCAGAACAAGGAGACGGCCATGAAGGTGCTGCGCGGCCGCCTGCTCGAGCGCGAGCTGGCCCGCCAGCGCGAGGAGCGCGCGAAGCTCAAGGGCCAGCACCGCCAGGCCGACTTCGGCAGCCAGATGCGCACCTACTACCTCCACCCCTACACGCTCGTCAAGGACCACCGCACCGAGTACGAGACCAGCAACACCCAGGCCGTGCTGGACGGCGACCTCGACCCGTTCATCGAGGCCTATTTGCGCTGGAGCGTCGGCCGCGAGTAGGGGCCAGGGGCCAGGGGTTGGCGGTTGGGGAGACCGGGCGGCGATCGGAGCGGTACCGCTCCGATCGCCGCCTGGTAACATTTTGCATGCTACATTTTGCATCTTGCATTCCGCGCTCTCCATCTCGCACGTGTGCTATCGCAAACAGCGCCGCCTCACCCCGAGCGCCCTGCCGAAGCCCCGCCCTGCCCGTCCAGCGTGCCTGGCCTCCCTGACGACGGGAGCCCCACGCGGCCATGCCGGCAGGTGCGCTCGCCGGCCAGGCGCGCCGGCGAACCGTCGCACCCACACACGCCCATGCCGGCAGGTGCGGGCCTCTCGAAGGTCAGCGGCCGGCGCTGCAAATCAAGGCGCCACCACGTGACCCGCCCCGCAACGCACCATGCCACCCCTGCCCCGCCGCCCATCCCCCACCATTGCCACGCCAATGCTGTACGGGCGCAGCAGGGGCCTCCCATCTTCACCGCACGTTATAACGGGTGGCCCCTGCTGCGCCCCTACGTCACCGCCCACGCCACGGCCGCCCGCCCCCGCGCCGCTGTGCCGCCCACCCTCCACCGCCCGAATACACATTTCGCATTTCGTCCATATCTTTTATCCGCTCATCCGCTCCCTCTCCGCTGTCCTCTCCGCTCTCCCCCACCCAGGAATCACAAGAGGCGCGGAGGTTCCCCCCGCGCCTCTGCCACCTGCCCCTGGCCCGCCGCCTACTTCACCAGGTTGATGGCGTACACCCCCGCATCCACTGCACCTGAGCTGAACGCGCCAGCGGTCGTGTAGTAGTTGATTCGCTCTGCCCGCACCCAACGATCATCGGCCGACCCGTTCACATCGAAGTCCTCGAGCCGGATAGCCATGAAGCCCACGATCGTGTAGCGGGCGTTGTTTCCGCTGCCATCGTCTACATAGCCGAACACCGGCACCAGACCCTCCGGGCGGTTCGTGAGGCGCCACTCCATTTCATCCGCCAGCGAGTTGCTCAACATCCCTGTGTCACCCCAGAGCTGCATGCCGATGTAAATGTCGTACTGCGATCCCTGGCACCACCAGCGGCTCATGCTGTCTTGGTGCTGTGCCGGATTACCCAGACAGTCCTGGTTATAGTTACCAGTTGTGTTCGGGGCGTTGTTCGGGTTGAACGACACCTGCCCAAAGTTGCCCGGCTGTACCTGATAGGCCCCCGAGTCTCCGCACGGATTCGTGTCCGACTCGCTACCAAAGATACACAGGTCGTCGCCGTTCTCGGTCTGTTCAGCGATTGTTCGCGAGATCGACAGAGGGATGAGATCGCCGCCCACCACGCTCGTCACCGGCCCATATACCGCCGTCGCCGTGGCGTCCACCGTCAGGTCCGGCCGGCCCAACACCGGCATCAGCACCGTCGCGAAGGTGTAGTGCAGCTCAACCATCACACCACGGGCGTCGGTTGGCACATCGTCGCTGGTGTTCGTCACCTGCGCGCCCGCCAGTTGCTGTGCCTGGCGGTCCACGTAGTACGCCTCCCACGTCAGCGCCACGCCCTGGTTGAGATAGTGGCTGTTCAGGTAGTCCTCCACCGCCTGGTAGACGGCGCTGTTGTCCCCGCCACCGGCCTTGTGCTGCGCGATCAGCGCGCGCGTCCCGGCAATGGCGGCCGCGTCGGCGCCGTTGGTGGCGTTGCGCCGCTGGTTGAAGGCATTCGCGCCATCCAGCGCCAGGCCACTCAGCGCCACCAGCAGAAGCAGTGCCAGCGCCACGAGGGCGATCGACTGGCCTGGGGCGCGATGTGCGTGAAAGATGTTCTGCCGCATGCCGACCCTCCCTTTAGCAGCCGCCCATCTGCGGCACCGTGGTCTCGCTGCCGAGCGTCACGCGCGCGCTGGATACCACAAAGCTGAACAGCAGGTCATACTGATACTGGAGGCGGACGGTCGTCCGTTCCGTCGAATCTGTACAGTCGCGGGCGATCGTGATGTCACTGTCCTGCACCGGCGGGTCGAACGTGGCAAGCTCGGCCTTGAGCGCCTGACGGATGCCGCTGTCGTCGCGCGGATGCTGCGCCGCGTAGTAACCTGCCTCGGCCACGGCGTTCTTGATCGCCACCTGCGCCATATAGGCTCGCGCGAAGTCCACCGTGCCCAACAGCAGGGCGATCAGCAGGGTGGCGCTCAGCGCGAACTCTACCAGTGACTGTCCGGTGTGTGCGCTTCTCCGTATCATGTCCGTCATTCTCGCAACCCTACTGGCAGATATTCGTGCCGAAGGTGTCCACAGTGGTGCCGACAGGCGCGCCATTCTCGCCGCCCGGCGGGTTCTCTACCTGCAGAGTCGAGATCGTCAGCTGCGACTTCAGTTTGAACTGCTGGACCCCACACGACTGTGCGTAGCCGTCGGATCCGGTCGGCCCAAGCGTAATCTGCCTGTCAGGCCCCTCACCCTGCACCACGACGGTGACGCTCCTGCCGGGCACGCCCTCGCCTGTGAAGCGCCGATAGACGCGCACGCGCAGGTAGAGCGGCTTCAACGCGTTGCCGGCCGAGCCGTTCGCGTTTGGGTTAGTCTCCTTCGAGGCCACCAGCGTCACATCGATCGGCTCGGGTGTCGGCTCGGGCGTCGCAGTCGGCACGACATCGGTCGGGTCCCCGCCGCCGTCGTCGTTGCCGTTGCCGTTGCCGTTGCCGTTGCCGTTGCCGTTCCCATCCGGTTGGGTCAGCACCGTTGGGATCGGTGTGGGTGGCAGGGCCGAGAGCGCGCCGCACGCCATGGTCAGCGTGCGCGAGGCGACCGCGTTCACGTTCACCTGCGGGATGAAGCGCGCGGTGAGCGGGTCGAGCAGCTCGAACTGGTACTGGACCGTCACCTCCACCGTGTCGCCATACGTCGGGTTGGCCACGCCGCCGTAGTCGATCGTCGGCGTGATCGTGCTGGCATCCACCAGCGCGGGCAGCCGGGAGCGCGTGGCGTCGATGATCGCCTGGGTGTCCGCGCTGTTGGGGCAGGGGCGCACCGCCGCCGCGCGCGCTCCCTCGCGGGCGGCGTTCTGCACCTGCGCGTTGATGAACAGCGCGTACCCCAGCTCGATGATGCCGAGGATCAGCAGGATCAAAATCGGCAGGACGAGGGCGAACTCGACCATGCTCTGCCCACTACGTCGAACGAGCTTCGAGACCATCGCCATAGCTGCCCCTATACACACGAGCGCCGGAGGACAGCTGGCTCCATCCGGCGTGGTTCCTGTGGTACCTCACCCATACGTTATAACGAGTCAGATTCGCTTCAGATACGCGCTGGAAGGTATCAACATATTCATTTTGCATTTTGCCGGGTGGCGGTGCATCCACACCTTCGTGTGCGTTCCTTGGTGAGGGAAAAAGCATGTGGGCGGGCACAGCCCGCCCGTGCCCGCCCCTGTGGGGCCAGAGGAGCGGCGCGCCCGCCGGGTGCGCCCCCTGATGGGAAGCATGCGGGTGGGCACGATCCCCACGCCCGCGGCGCTACCACGGGATCAGTCGCGGCTGCAGACCGCGCATAACCTCCTCCGGCGTGAGGAGGCCAGAGACCGCCCGGCCGCGGATGGTGTTCGCGTCGATATAGGTGACCTCGAAGTTGGCATAGCCGAGCGCGTAGACGAAGTTCTTAAGCGTCGAGTCGGATGCGCTGACCGGCACGCGCACCTGCACGTAGTACCACACCCAGTGGGTGTAGGTGCTTCCGCTCACTGTCCGTGAGAGCTGTGTGCGCAGGTAGTATTCCTTGTTGACGACCGCGTTCCTGCCAACACGAATCTTGATGCGGTTTCCGCCGCCGCCGCCGCCGCCCGCGTTGGTGATCTCGGTGGTGATGTCACTCGGTGCGCCGATTGGCGCCATGCTTGTAGCATCGAACCACTGAAACACCGGCGCCAGATCCCTGGCGTTCAGCCGGGTGCCGCCCACCGTCTCGACGCGCAGGATGGGATCAAGCGTCGTGCCCGGTTCAGCCGGGGTATAGACCAGCTCGTCCGGGATGTAGGCGTAGAAGTCATTAGTGCTAGCGCTCTGGTCCAGGAAGACGTAGCGCCCCCGGCGCCTGCTCGTCACCGTGTCCTGTACCTCCAGGTAGATCGACTGCGCGCCGTTCTCACGGAGCGGGATGTCTGTGCCATCGCTGCAGGTGAAGCTATCACTCGGCTGCACCTCAAAGGTGAATGCTCTCGTGCTGCTCCCCTGGATATTGACCGTCGCGCTCGCGGGGCCGATCCCATAGTCGTTGAAGCTACCCCAGCCGGCGCCGTCCCACTGTGCCTCGGCATCACCGTAGCTGGCGCCGCCGCTGGAGAGGAAGGAGCGTGCTTTGAAGTACGAGCTGGTGTCCGGCGTGACCTCGATGCCGTAGCTGGCGGGGTCCTTGCGGTCGCTTGGGTCGTCCGAGTTGCCGTCGAATGCCTCGCCGCTTGGGATCTCGGATGCGCAGATGCCACTGAGTGAATCCGACGACCGGGTCTCGGCGCGATCGCCGCCGACATGATCCGTCGTGAAGAGCGGGTCGTAGTAGGTCGTGCCGTTATACACCAGCGTCGTGACGATGTCCCCGACGTCGTACCGGTCGTCGAATGGATGCACGATCTGGCCGGCGGTGACGCCATTGTAAAAGCCGAGCTGCTGCCCGGGGATCACGTCCGGCCCGGGATACCCCGAGGTGATCCAGCGGGTCGCGTAGTCTTTGTAGACGTTGAGCGAGCTGTCCGGCTGCAGGCCGTTATAGTAGAGGGGCGGCGTGAAGGTGATCTGGCGGAAGTCGAGCACCACCGCGCCACGGAAGCTAGGGTCGCCGCCGTTCGGCGAGGCCCCATCGCCGGCGAGCACAGTGTCAAAGCCCTTGTTTGCCCTGCTGGCCGGGTAGGCCGGCGAGGCGTACATGCCGGTACGCGCCGCTGGATCGCCCGGGTAGTCGCTTGGGTCCGCCGTCAGGTCCCAAGGCCAGGCGCTGAGGTAGCTCCGATCGGCCTGCGCCAGGAGGTCGCGGACGTACATCACGTCTTCATCGTGCGGCCCGTAGGTCTGTGGCAGCGGCTCCTCGGTCGTCAGGCCGGCCAGCTGGGTGTCCGAGGTGCTGCTCTCGTAGGCCCGCCAGCGCGAGACGGCGAACGGCGACGCGCCGCCGCCGGCGGTGGAGTTGCAATGGGCACGGGCGCCCACCGTGTAGCGCTGGAAGCCGAGCACCCCCAGGAACAGCGCGTTGGCCGGGCTGCGCAGCGCCACCCGCACGTCGGTCTCGGCGATCTCGATGCCATGGGTCAGCCCGGTGCCGCTACCGACGTTGACGCCGTTGTTGTATAGCTCGGCCACCGTGGTGAACGCCAACGTGCCCGGGGCGTTGGCGCCGGCGCCGGGGGTGGCGCCGAGGTTGCGCGTGATCACATCGATGGCCGCCGCGCGCGCCTCACTGTCCAACCGCCCCAGGGCCATGCGGTTCACCGCCGCCAGGCAGGCCGCGTCGGCCGTGTTCTGCATGAGGCGGCGCTGCATGTACATAATCCCGCCGTCGATCCCCAGGCCGATCATACCGAAGATGACGATCGCGGCCAGGGCGAAGACGACCAGCGACTGGCCGGGGCTGTGTGGCAGATGTCGTCGCTGCATGGGGGCACCCCGCTTCATGGTTGATACTCGAACGCGACGGCTTTCGTGATCGTCAGCGGATCGGTCAGATATGGGAAGAAGTTGGAGACGATCTGGAGGCGGTAGGGATAGCGGAGCACCACCAGACCGGGGGCAGTCGGCTCGGGCATTCCCTCGGCGTTGAGCGTCGCGGAGACCGTCACCGTCCAGCTGGGGCTAGGCGCCGGGTCGAGCTCCCCGAGGGATGTGTAGACGATCGCGCCGCCGTCCTGCGGGCAGCCGCTGCCGTCGAGCGCGCGGTACACGATCGCCTGCTCGGCCGTGCGCTGGAGCGACCAGCCGGCGACGCCGTCGCAGCTGGCGGGCGTGCCGCCGGCGTTCTTGGTGACGCGTGCGTAGCGGGTGGCGCGGTACAGCGAGGCCGCCCAGGCGCCCTCGCGCGCCGCGTTGGCCACCTGCACGTGGGCGTACAGCAGCATGCCGAACTCGAAGACGCCGACCGCCAGCATGACGAGCATGACGAGCAGGAAGCCCAGCTCGACGAGGCCCTGGCCGGGGGAGCTGCGGCCGACGGTGCGGCGCCGGGCGAAGAGACGCGCGCTCAATCCGTCCCTCCTGTCTCGATCCGCATCGCGCTGTGCGTCCGGATGGTGAGCGTCTGCGGCCCAAGGAAGCCGAAGAACAGCGTATGGGTGTAGACGAGCTGCACGCCGATCGTATCGCCGGCGCGGTACAGATTGAGCACCCCCGGATCGAGCACCATCGTGGGGGTGTATGTCACGGTGACGGACACCGCCGCCGGGTCGACGATCGGGTGGAGGGTCTCGGAGATGACTGAGCTGATGTACGCTTCGCGCTGCAGATCGACCGTGTCGGTGACCAGGCCGACGGTGGAGCCGCTGTACTGGTAGATCGCTCCGGCGCGGCTCGCCTCGCGGGCGGTGTTGGTCATGCCGATGTAGACACTCAGGAGGATGCCCAGCTCGATGATGCCGAACAGCAGCATCAGCAGCAGCGGCGCGGTGAGCGCGAACTCCACCAGGCTCTGAGCGGGCGGCTGTGGGTTCTTCTGGGCTGGCTCCATGGCGGTTCCTAGAGGCACTCGTCCGATCATGCGGCGACGGCAGGGAGATCGACGGATGGGCCGATGCGCATGTGTTGCATGGCTATAACAGCGCAGGAGACACGCGGATATGCTCAGCACGCTCTCAATTCATTCATTTAGCGGCGCTATGAGCGCACATAGAGTTGAAAGAATATTCATCTATCGGCACGATACTCATTCTACAGGTCCATGAAATGGAGGGGTTTTGTGGGGGGGGCGGCGCCCCACCCCCACGGTAGGCTTGCGCGCAGTTACGATGCGGCCAAGCCCGCGCTCGCACAAAACGGCCAGCCCGTGCAGGCCAGCCGCTCTGGAAGGCTCTCCGGATGGAGCAAAGCCTCTCTCCACACGCTTAGACATGGGATCGCTGCACAGCTTTCAGCCGCACGGTCTGGAGAGGCTCGGAAGGGG
>DATMBA010000352.1:0-9785 GCA_035559635.1 Roseiflexaceae bacterium | reverse complement strand
CCGCCACCACACCGCGCACGTTCCGCCCGCCACCACACCGCAAGCGGGTGATCGCCGCCCGCATGGGGTATAATATGGGTCTCTTTGGCGCCGCGACAGGGCCCGTGGCGATGGGAGTTGCACGATGACGATCGCCGTGACGGTGTGCGAGCTGCGCGACGACCCCAAGGGGTTCGCGCGAGACTGGGAGGGGCTGGCGGAGCACGTCCGCGCATCCGGCAGCGACGTGGTGGTGCTGCCGGAGATGCCTTTCTTCCCCTGGTTCACTCGCGAGCGCCGCTACGACCCGGCCACCTGGCAGGCGGCCGTGGCGGCCCACGAGTCCTGGCTGGCGCGCCTGGAGGAGTTGGCGCCAGCGCTGGTGATCGGCTCGCGCCCGGTGGAGGCCGGCGGCCGGCGGCTGAACGAGGGCTTCCTCTGGGAGCCGGGCGCCGGCTACCGCGCCGCGCACACCAAGTACTACCTCCCCGAGGAGGATGGCTTCTGGGAGGCGTCCTGGTACCATCGCGGCGACGGCGACTTCACACCCGTGGACGCCGCACGCCCGCCGCTGCGCGTGGGGGTGCTGATCTGCACCGAGCTGTGGTTCATGCAGCGGGCGCGCGCCTACGGGCAGGCCGGCATCCACCTGCTGGCCGTGCCGCGCGCCACCGGCAAGCCGACGGTGGACAAGTGGCTGGCGGGGGGCCGCGTGGCCGCGGTGGTGGCCGGCGCCTTCTGCGCCTCCTCCAACCACGTCAGCGAGGACCCGGCGGTGGACCTCGGCGGCCTGGGCTGGCTGGTGGACCCGGACGGGCGCGTGCTGGCGGTCACCTCCCGCGCCACCCCCTGGGTGACGGCACGGATCGACCCGCAGGACGCCGCGCGGGCCAAGGCGACCTACCCGCGCTACGTGCCGGACTGAGACGTCCGTTGGGAAGACGAGCCACGCGGGCACGAAGACGTGGTAGAAGCAGGACTGAATCGCCAGCCAGGACGTTCCATGAGATCCAACCCCACCCACCGCGTCGTCGTCACCGGCATGGGCGCCGTGACGCCGCTCGGCAACAGCGTGCCGGCCTTCTGGGAGGCCATGCTCGCCGGGCGCTCCGGCGTGGCGCTCGCCACCCGCTACGACACTGCCGACTTCCCCTACGTGATCGCCGCCGAGGTCAGGGGCTTCGACCCGCGCGACCACATGGACGCCAAGGCGGCCCGCCGCGCCGCGCGCTTCGCCCAGTTCGCGGTGGCGGCCGCCGGCGAGGCCCTGCGTGACAGCGGGCTGAACCTGGCAGCCATCGACCGCACGTTGGTGGCGGTCAACATTGGCACGGCGCTCGGCGGCACGGCGAACGTGGAGGAGACCGCGCTCAGCTTCGCGGCGAAGGGCCGCAGGCGGGTGGATGCCTTCTACATGCCAACCTTCATCTACAACATGGCCTCCTGCCAGGTGGCCATGGCCTACGATCTGCACGGCCCCACCACTACTCCGGTGCTGGCCTGCGCCACCGGCACCTACGCCATCGGCGAGGCCGCGCGCGCCGTGCACCGCGGCGACGCGCTGGTAGCGGTGTGTGGCGGCACCGACGCCGGTGTGACCGCGCTCAACGCCATGGCCTTCGGCGTGATCGGCGCGATCGCCCCGCCCGGCGACGACCCGGCCCGCGCGGTGCGGCCATTCGACGCCACACGTCAGGGGACCGCCGGCGGTGAGGGGTGCGGCGTGCTGGTGCTCGAACAACTCGAGCACGCCCTGGCGCGCGGCGCGCGCATCTACGCCGAACTGGCCGGCTTTGGCGCCACCGAGGACGCCTTCCACCTCACCGCGCCCGCGCCGGGCGGCGAGTACGCCGCGCTCGCTATGCGCCGCGCCATCGAGGACGCCGGCCTGCGGCCGGAGGATGTAGACCACATCAGCGCCCACGGCACCGGCACCCCGCTCAACGACGCCGCCGAGACCACGGCGATCAAGCTGGCGCTTGGTGCGCACGCCTACCGCGTCACCGTCAGCGGCATCAAGTCCATGATCGGCCACACCGCGGGCGCCGCCGGCGCGCTGGCGGTGATCGGCTGCCTCAAGAGCGTGGAGACCGGCTGGGTGCCGCCTACCATCAACTACGAGACGCCCGACCCGGCCTGTGACCTGGACTACGTGCCCAAGCAGGCCCGCCGCCAGGAGGTGCGCGCCGCGCTCGCCAACGCCTTCGGCTTCGGCGGCCAGAACGCCGTAATCTGCGTGCGGCGGTGGGAGGGGCGCTGAGGGCGAGGAGTTACATGACGGGCGTATGCACTACGCCCCTACGCGTCGACTGGCCGCGTGCGCCGTGCCGGCAATGACCGGCCGCGAACACCGTTGCGTAGGGGCGTAGTGATGAGCTTTGAGTCTGTAAGCGGGTGGCTGGCTTGGCATCACGCCCGGCGGGTCAACCCGCAGGCTATCCTTCGCAAAGGCCGCCCGCGCGGCCTGAGCTGCAGCCCGCCGGGTACCCTCTGGGTGCCGGGCTTTGGAGCGGTGGCAGGAGGGCATGATGGGCGATGTGCTGACGGACCTGTCCGAACCCGCCATGTTCAAAGCTGTGAAGGCGAACATGTACACCTTCTTCCGCGCCCTCGAGCGCGCGCCGAGCGCCAACTTCCACGCCGGCCCCGCGCTCGTGCGCTGGCTGATACCTATCCCGCACCCGTGGTTCCGTGGGGCGCTGGTGTATGCGGCGGCGCCGGGCGACGAACACCGTTCTATCCGCGAGACGCGCGACTACTTCAGGGCGCAGGGCGTGCCGGTCTTCACCGTCTGGATTAGCCCGGAGGTGGACCCTTCGCCCTGGGAGCGGGCGCTCTACGACGAGGGCTTCACGCTCGACGGCGACCCGCCGGGCATGGCCGCCGACCTCCACGCCCTCGTCGAGGAGCCGCCGCCCGCCGGCCTGGTGATCCGGCGTGTCGAGGACGACGAGATGCTCCGCGTCTGGAACAGGGTGCTGATCGCCGGGTTCGGGATGCCGGAGGCGTGGGAGCAGCCGTTTTATGAACTGGGTTCCGCCTTCAGCCGCGACGGCTCGTGGCGGAACTACCTTGGCTACCTGGACGGCGCCCCGGTCGCGACGTCGTCGCTCTTTCCGGCGGCCGGGGTGGCCGGCATCATTAACGTCGCCACGCTCCCGGCGGCGCGCAGGAGGGGCGTGGGCGCGGCGATGACGCTGGCGCCGTTGCGCGAGGCGCGGGCAGAAGGCTGCCGCGTGGGTGTCCTCCAGTCCTCCAACATGGGGCTGCCAGTCTACACGCGCATCGGGTTCCGCAACCTTGGCCCGATCGAGCACTTCGTCTGGGCACACACGCCCAAAGTATGAACTAGGAGGGCCAGGGAGGGCACGGCCCTCCCTGAAACCCTCCCACTCAGGGAGTAACAGGAGTGCACCGAACCGATAACCTTCACGTCCGCGAGTTCGCGCCGATGGTCTCGCCGCGCGACCTGCGGCGGCGCCTGCCGATCACCGATACCATCAGCGAGACCGTCTATCAGACGCGCGAGGCCATCAAGCGCATCCTGCGCCGCGAGGACCGGCGCATGCTGCTGGTGGTGGGGCCCTGCTCGGTCCATGACCGCGACTCGGCCATGGAGTACGCCGGGCGGCTGATGGAAGCCCACCGGCGCTACCGCGACCGGCTGCTGGTGATCATGCGGGTCTACCTGGAGAAGCCGCGCACCACGGTGGGCTGGCGCGGCCTGATCAACGACCCGCATATCGACGGCAGCTACGATATGGCCGAGGGCCTGGCGCGCGCCCGCGAGCTGCTGCTCTACATCAACCGCCTGGGGCTGCCCACCGCCACCGAGATGCTCGACCCGATCAGCCCACAGTACATGTCCGACCTGATCTCGCTGGCGGCGATCGGCGCCCGCACCACTGAGTCGCAGACGCATCGCGCACTGGCGAGCGGCGTCTCGATGCCGGTGGGCTTCAAGAACAACACCGACGGCAACATCCAGGTGGCGGTGAACTCGATCGTCTCGATGCGCAGCCGCCACAGCTTCCTCGGCATCGACCCGGACGGCCGCAGCTGCGTGGTACAGACCACCGGCAACCCGGACGGGCTGGTGATCCTGCGCGGCAGCCGCCACGGCCCGAACTACGACCTGGCGAGCATCACCGAGGCCGAGCGCGCTATGCAGGCCGCCGGCCTGACCCCCGCGATCATGGTGGACTGCAGCCACGCCAACTCCGGCTCAGACCACACGAAGCAGGAGTTGGTCTGGAACACCGTGCTCGAGGAGCATCGCGACCACCCCTCGCTGGTGGGGATGATGATCGAGAGCCACCTGCACGAGGGCAAGCAGCCCATCCCGGCCGACCTGAGCCAGCTGCGCTACGGCGTCTCGATCACGGACGCCTGTGTGGGCTGGGAGACCACCGAGCGGATGCTCAGGAACGCCTACGACGCGCTGGCCTGACGGACCAAGAAGACACCAAGGCGCGCAGACTCGAAGAACTTTACGTCTGCGCGCCTTGGTTCCTTCGTGGTTATCCGCTTATCCGCTCCCTATCCGCCGCCTACCTTCCCACCGTCGGCAGGAACAGGTCCACGATCTCCTCGAACGCCGCCTGCGTCGGCGGGGGCCCGAGGTTGATCGGCGTCTCCGGCAGCTCGGCCTTGTCCGGCACGGCCCCTTCCGCCGCCGCGGCCTCGGCCGCGCTCTTGGAGGTGCCGATGGTGAAGCGGCTGTTCACCACCGCCCGCACCTCCACGTGGAACACTGTGTCGTTGGCCGCAGCGGCCAGCGCCACCGTCTCGGCCGCGTCGCCGTTGTTCGCACTCACCTGCAGGCGCGTGCCGTTCCGGTCGAACACCGCCACGTCCACGTCGCCGAACAGTGGGTCGAAGGTCATGCTCAGCGCCTGGCCGGCGTCCAGCCGGATGCGGAACACCCGCACCTCGTTGCGCCGCACATTGATGCCGACGTCCGGCGGCGGCACGAAGCTGATGAAGTCGAACCCCGGCCGGCGCGAGACGTTGCCGGCCGCGTCTCGCACCCAGACGAAGGCGTAGACGGCCCCCTCGCGCGGCGGCAGCACCGCGTTCACGGTGAAGCTGCCGTCGCCCGCCGGCGCAGGCAGCGGCTGGAAGCTGCACGGCGACTCCACCCAGCGCCGCAGCGCCGAGCTGAAGGTGTAGCGCACGATGCAGAACGAGTCCAGCTCCGACGTCGGCCCGCCGCCTGGGCTGGGGGTGTTGGTGGCGCGGAACTTCACCCGCACGTTGCGGCTCGTGGCGATCGGGTCGTTGTCGTCGAACGGGTCGTCATCGCTGATCAGCGTCGAGTCGACCGTCGGCGGGGTGGTGTCCGGCGGCGGCAGGCGCACGAGGAAGCGGCGCGCGGTGCGGTTGTCCTCCTCGTTCGCCTCCGCCACTGCGTCGGCTGTGTCGATCGTGACCTCCACGGTGGCGATGGTGATATCGGCCGGCACGTTCCACGTGGTGGAGACCACCGCGGTGCTGAAGTCCTGCGTGAAGCGCGCCAGCGGCACGTCCACCTCGGCGTTCAGGCCCGGCCCGGCGAAGCGCACCCGCAGCGGGCTGGCCCCCGCCAGATCCTGCAGGTCAGCACGCGTGCCGAACAGCGAGAGGTTGGCGGCGATCGTCACCTGCCGGCCCTGGAAGACCACCGGCGGGTCGGCGAAGATGTCGTGCCGCTCGAGCCGCAGGTTGGTCGGGAAGGGTGTGTCGGCGTCCAGCGAGCGCAGGAACGCCACGACGCGCGCCCGGTCGGCCTGGCTTACAAGCACGTCCGGGCGCGTGCCGCGGGCGGTGCGGTGTGTCACGTTGCTCAGCACACACTCCAGCGTCTCACAGGCGCCGTTGTGGTAGTAGGGCGGCAGCGACCAGATGCCGAGCAGCGATGGAACGTTATAGCCCACGCCCTTGCCGTCGGCGTTGTGGTCCGCGCCGAGCGCCGCCTGGCCGGCGGCGGAGCCTTCCGCGGCGCCGATGTTGCCGCCGATCGGGTTGGCGGGCGTCCCTAGCCCGAACGAGCCGATATTGCGCAGGAAGCGGTTCAGGTACTGCGCGCCCACCGGCGTGACGCCGGGCGGCGGCGGCGGGTTGGTCTCGGTGGCGATCTCGAAGCTCGCCGGCGGCGAGACGAAGTCCTTGGTGCTGTTGCTCCACTTGGTGCCGCCGTGACAGAGCTGGCAGCCGGCGCGGAAGAACAGCCGCCGCCCCAGGGCCACCTCGGCCGGGTCCAGCCCGCCCACCGTACTGGTGTTCGGCAGGTTGATCGCCCCCGGCGGGTCGCGCGCCAACTCCGCGGTGGTCAGCGCGCCGTTCGGCGTGCGGATGGCGAAGCGCACCCACTCCTTCAGCGCGTCCAGCGCCGGCACCGCCACGCTGCTGCCGGGGAGCGTGACGGTGAGCTGCGGCCGGCCGGCGTTCGGCCGCACGAAGGCGTTCACTACGCTCGGCGCGGCGTTGATATCGCCATTGTCGCCGATCAGCAGGCCGTGGTTCGGGTCTAGCTGCGGCGGGTTGGTGCCCGGCAGGTTGCCCGGCCCCGAGACGTTGCGGATGTTGGCCTCGAAGTCCTGCACCTCGTCGAAGATCGCCGAGTAGTTCAGCACGCGCTGGTCGTCCGGGTTGTGCGGACTCCAGGTGCCGTTCATCGGCACGGACTTGCGCGGGCCGGCGGCGAAGGACCAGACGTTGCCGTCGGTCAGGCCGGCGAAGTGGCAACTGGCGCAGTTCTGCCACCCCTCGCTGGAGAGCCGGTCGAATTTGCCGCCGTTGAACACCCCGCGCGCGGAGAAGAACATCTCCGCGCCCACCAGCAGCACCTCCTCGTCCGAGCCGGGCGAGGGCAGCGCGCTCAGCTGGATCACCTTCTGCACGCTGTCGGTCGCCAGGTTCACCACCGAGACGTTGCGCGAGATGTAGTTCATCACGTAGGCCTTGACGTCGGTGGGGGAGATGCTGCGGATGACGATGCCGAGCGGGTTCTTGGCGGCGTTGGCGCCGCTGGTGGCGGCGTTGTTCGGGTCGTGCAGGTCGATATAGCGGGTGGTGTCGGTGTCCACCGTGAAGCTCAGCACGCCGGTGGCGTCCACGTTCAGCTTCACCAGCAGGTCGCTGCCGGCCGAGACCACGTAGGCGTTGCCGGGACCGCTCTGGCTGGTGAAGGCGATCGCCCAGGGGTTGGCGAAGAACAGCTTCGTCTTGCCCGGCTCGGGGTTGCGCGCCCCCAGGTGCAGGTTGATGGCGCCCTCGTCGGTCTGCGTCACGGTCGGGAGGTTCACGCCGCTGATGCGGTTGACAAAGGCATGGGTGTCGGCGTTGAAGATCAGCGGCGCGGCCGGCGCGGCGGCGATGTTCGGCAGGTAGGCGCTATCCCCGCGGATCACGATGCTCTGCAACTGGTTGGGGTAGGCCGGCTCGTTCACGTTCGGCGGGAAGCCGGAGGGCCTGGGGGCGAGCGCGATCGGCGTGAACTGGGTCGGCAGCGTCGTGATGGTGGGCGGCAGGTCGATCCGGCACACCAGCCCCACCTTGCCGTCGTTGTCGGCCTGTGTGCCGCCCGGCTGGGTGAAGGAGAGAAAGCGCGTGACGTAGAGCCGGTCGCTGCTGGCCGTCACCGCCATGCCGCGCGGCTGGAAGTGGCGGCTCTGGTCGCCGGCGTTGCAAGCGCTCGTGCGCAGGTCGATATTGCCGACGATGGACGGATTGGCCGTGTCGGCCCGCAGCACCGTGATGGTGTCCTGCGCGCTGTTGGCCACGAAGACCCGCCCGCCGTCCGGCGTGACGATGACGTTCCACGGCTCGGCGCCGGTGGTGAAGCGCTGGATCACCGCGGCGGTGAAGGGGCTGGTGCTAGAGACGCGGATCACGGCGACGTTGTTGCTGGCGGCGTTGGCCACGAAGGCCAGCTGTCCGCCGGGGTGGACAGCCACGCTCTGCGGCTCGTCGCCGACGTTCGCGATGCGCGCCACCACCACGTCGGTGTCGGCGCGGATGACCGAGACGCTGTCATCGTCCGGGTTCACCACCCAGACGAAGTTCCGGTCGGCGGAGAGGGCGATCGGGCTGGAGTAGGTCGGCTCGCTGACGCCCTTCGGCGCCGGGTCGGTGGCGCGCGGGCTGGCGCGTGGCGCGGCGGCAGCACTCCAGGCCAGCGCCAGCAGGGCGTAGCCCAGCACCGCGCCGACCATCCAGGCCCGGCGCCCACGTAGCAGGTGCATAGGACCTCCTCTGCACAGGTCACAGTTCCAGGGGCAGGGCATTATTCTGCGCGATCGACCTCCTTTCACGCAGCCGGCAGCCGTGGTTCGCAACGCATCCGTACCGCCAGTATAGGCCCGCGGCCGGCGATTGCCACTAAGGATTCTCTCTATGTCCGGTAGGGCATCTCACTAGCGGGCGGTATAATGGGGAACGGAGCTCTGTCAACGGGACGGGAGCGGAGAAAACGGAGGTTGGCAGCGTTCCGCTCCCTCCGCTGCCACGCCGTGGACACGGCTCCGTTCTCGGTCGCTCGTGTACTCGCCCGCTCAAGGAATAGAAAGCACCTATGATCCTGATCGCAAGCTCGAACGGCATCGTCGGCATGCGCGCCGGCTGGGAGATCCTGCGGGCCGGTGGCTCGGCCCTGGACGCGGTGGAGGCGGCGACCCGCGTGGTGGAGGACAACCCCGAGGACCACTCGGTGGGCTACAGTGGCTACCCCAACCTGCTGGGCGAGGTCGAGCTGGACGCCTCGATCATGGACGGCACCACCCTCAGGGCCGGCGCGGTGGGCGCGCTCAAGGGCTACCGCCATGCCATCACTGTCGCCCGGCGCGTGATGGAGGAGCTGCCGCACGTCTTCCTGGTGGGCGAGGGTGCCGCGCGCTTCGCCGCCGAGATCGGCATGCCGCGCGAGCACCTGCTCAGCGAGGAGGCCGAGCGCACCTGGCGTGCCGGCGTCGAGGGCCGCGACATGATCGGCTGGCACGGGGTGGCCGAACAGGTGGCCGCGCTGCTACAGCGCTCCGCGCGGCTGGTGAGGGACCCCGAGCACGTCACCGGCACGGTCAACGTCATCGCCCAGGACAGCCGCGGCCGCATCGCCTCGGCCGTGAGCACCAGCGGCTGGGCCTGGAAATACCCCGGCCGCCTAGGGGACTCGCCGGTGATCGGCGCCGGCAACTACGCCGACGACCGCTATGGCGCGGCGGCCTGCACCGGTTGGGGCGAGGCCGCCATCCGCGCCGGCACCGCCCGCAGCGTGGTGCTATACCTCAAGCAGGGCATGCCGCTCGAGCAGGCCTGCCGCGAGGCATTCGCGGACCTGGCGCCGATCATGCGCGGCACGCCCAACGCTATGAGCCTGGTGGCGATCGACCGCGCCGGCAACCACTGCGCCATGACCACCGCCGAGGACCGCACTTACGTCTACCAGCGCGACGGCATGGACGCCCCCGAGGAGCTCCCGCGCACCCTCTTCGTGGCGAAGGAACCAGGGGAGGGCGTGCCCCGCCCGTGAAACCCCCACCCTTGTGTGCAGCGGGGGCCGTTAGGGCGTATGCGTTCTGGGCGGGGCACCACGCCCGGCCCGTGAACGGGCCGGCTCTCTGTCGCAAAGGCCGCCTGCGGGACTGAACAGCAGCCCGCACCGGCGGGCTTTGCAGGGGATAGCCCGCTGCGGGGTGCCCGCTGGGCCCAGCCGGGCGTGGGACGGCGCCCTATGCCCAGTAGGTCGTAAACGTTCATCACCGGCCGGGCGCTGCCGGGCGCGGCGAGAACGCATAAACCCTACGGGGGTCGTGCTAGGCACAGCACGG
>DATMBA010000351.1:0-2591 GCA_035559635.1 Roseiflexaceae bacterium | reverse complement strand
GCTCGAGGGCCTCGAGGGCTGCAGCGACGCGGCCCATGTCGCGCAACGTCGCTGCGATGCTCACCTCACTGAAGGCTGCGGCTGCCATGCGATCCAGTCGCAGACAGATTGCGCGCGCTTCGTGGAGCGATTCGAGCGCTTCTTCCAGGCGGCCCATGCGCCGATACGCTTCGCCCTGCGTGAACAGACACGACGACACTTCGTCCAGGGCATTGATCGAGCGAAAGAACGGCAGGGACTGCTCGATAGCCTGAGTCGCCGCATGCAGGTTGCCGCGCAGCAGGTGGGTGCTGGCGATTCCGGCCAGGCACCAGTGCTCGCTGAAGCGATCCTCGTGCTGACGATAGATCTCCAGCGCCCGGGTATAATATTCGATCACCTGGTCGGTTGGCCCCTCCTGGCGCAGATAGCTCAAGCCGATCATCGAGAGGCATTTGGCCTGTTCGGTAGCGCGATCGAGCGCTTCGTACAGCTGCAAGGCCTCTTCCAGGAAGCGCCGGGCCTCGGCATAGTCGTCCGTCCGAAAGTTGATCAGGCCGGCCTGATAGCAGGCCTCGGCGCGGTCGATCAGGCGCGGGCTGGCGGCGGCCAGTGCCAGCGCCTGCCGGCTGGCGGCGCGCGCGTGGGAGTAGTCGTTGCGTTGGCCATACACATAGCACAAGCCGTTGAGGGCCTGGATCTGGGCATTGCGCCGGGTACCGAAGCGCGCTGCGGCGTCGGGGGCTCCGGCATCCGTTGCGGCCAGCTGCAACACCGTCTCGTAGGCGGCGAGCGCCGTGTCGTACTCCCCCAGCAAGGCAGCGATCGCGCCCCGTTTGAGCTGCAGCGTCCAGCGCCCCAGCCGATTGCTCTGCGCGGGGTCGGCTTGGGTGAGCGCTTCGAGGGCCTGGTCGTAGTTGCGCCGGGCGGTCTGCCAGGCGTAGACGGCCCGCGCGCGGTCGCCGGCCTGCTCCAGGTAGGGCCAGGCGCGGTCCCAGGCGCCGGCCAGGTACAGGTGCTGGGCCAGCGCCTCGACCCGCGCGTAGTGCTCGCGTTCGAGCGCGGCGGCGGCGCGCAGATGCAGCGCCTGGCGCGTCGGGGTGTCCAGCGTGGCGTAGACCACCTCGCGCAGCGTCTCGTGCCCGAAGCGATAGCCGGTGGGGGCCTCGACCAGAAAGTGCCGGCGCAGCAGTTCCGCTGGCGTCGCGTGCTCGATCATCTGGGTCCAGGTGGTGGGGGAGAAGGTCGTCCCCAGCACCGCGGCGGCAGCGAGGGCGGCGCGCTCGGGGGGCGCCAGGTCGCGCACCCGGCTGGTGATCGCCTCGCGCAGCTCGCGCGGCAGCGGCAACTGGTGATAGTCGGCCTCGGGCGTGTCCCAGGGGGTGTGCCAGGCGCCCTGGGCGTCGCGCCAGAGCAGCCCTTGCTCCTGCAAGGCGCGGAGCGTCTCGAGCAGGAAGAAGGGGTTGCCGCTGGTGGCCTGATGCAGGCGCGCGCTGAAGCGCGGCGCGGGCTGGCGGAGCTGCAGGGCGTGGCGCACCAGCTCGGCGCTCTCGGCCGCGGACAAGCCGTGCAGGTCGAGGCGCTGGAGCGGGCCGTGGCGGTCGAGCTGCCAGAGGGCGGTCTGGAGGGCGGGGCGCTGGGGCAGGGCATCGGGGCGGGCGCTGAGGATGAGCAGCACGCGGGCCCGTGGCAGCAGCGGCTGGAGCGCGCCGAGGGCATCGAGGGTGGCAGTATCGAACCAGTGCAGGTCCTCCAGCACCAGCACCTGTGGCGCCAGCCGCCCCAGCGCGCGCAGCAGCTCGGCCAGCGCGGCATGGAGGTTCCCCACCTGGTGTTCGCCGGGTGGTGGCGCGAGCAGCGGCACCTCGGGAAGCACGTCGACCAGTTCGGGCAAGAGGGGCAGCAAGGTGCTGAGCGTGGCGGGGGGCAGCAGGGTGGCGATCTGGCGGGCGCGCAGGGGGGTGAGGGTGGCACCGAGCGCCTCGCGCAGCGGGCCGAGCGGCAGCGCCTCGGCATCCGCGCGCCCGTAGCCCCAGCTGACCTGGGCGCCGCGCCAGGCAGCCCCGGTGGCGACCTCGCGCAGCAGGCGGCTCTTGCCCAGCCCGGCCGCCCCCAGCAGCAACAGCAGCCCGCCGCGCCCACCGATCGCCTGCTCGACCGCTTCCATCGCGCGCGCCCGCACCTCCTGTCGCCCGATCAGCGGCAGTTCCTGCGAGGTGGCCCGCAGCAGCCCTGTGCCTTGGTTTTGGAGGATCTGGATCTCCTCGGCGAGGCCGCGGGTCTCGGCAGCCGGCTCCACCCCCAACTCCTCGGCCAGCACGCTCCGGCAATGGGCGTAGGCGCGCAGCGCCTCCTCGGGCCGGTCGAGCAGCGCATACAGGCGCATCACCGCGCGGTGGGCGCTCTCGCGCAGCGGGTCGGCCTGGAGCAGGCGCAGGGCCAGTTGCAAGGCCGCCGGGTAGGCGCCCCGCGCCTGCTCGTGGGCCAGCACCTGCTGCAGCGCGCTCAGGTACAGCTCGCGCACGCGCTCGCGCTCGTAGAGCACCCAATCGTCGTAGCAGGTGGCGAGCAGCTCGCCGCGGTAGAGGGCGAGGGCGGCCCGCAGGTGGGTG
>DATMBA010000350.1:0-6099 GCA_035559635.1 Roseiflexaceae bacterium | reverse complement strand
ACCCACACCTGCTTCCAGGTGGCGATGTACGAGCCGTATCTGCGGCTGGCCGAGCGGCTGTGTGAGCTTGCGCCGGGCGGCTTCGCCAAGAAAGCGATCTTCTTCACCACCGGGGCCGAGGCCACCGAGAACGCGGTGAAGATCGCGCGCGCCGCCACCGGGCGCCAGGCGATCGTGACCTTCACCAACAGCTTCCACGGCCGCACGCTGCTGGGCCTGACCATGACCGGCAAGTCGCGCCCGTACCGCCAGAGCTTCGGGCCGTTCGCGCCGGAGGTGTACCACGCGCCGTTCCCGTACGAGTACCGCGGCTGGAGCGCGGAGCGGGCGCTGGAGGGGCTCGCGGAGCTGTTCGAGACGGCGGTGGCGCCGGAGCGGGTGGCGGCGGTGATGATCGAGCCGGTGCTGGGCGAGGGGGGCTTCGTGCCAGCCCCGCCTTCCTACATGCGCGAGCTGCGGCGCATCACCGAGGAGCACGGCATCCTGCTGATCGCGGACGAGATCCAGAGCGGCTTCGGGCGCACCGGGCGGATGTTCGCCGTGGAACACAGCGGCGTAGCGCCGGACATGATCACGGTGGCGAAGAGTCTGGCCGGCGGGTTGCCGCTTTCCGGCGTGGTGGGGCGCGCGGAGGTGCTGGACGCGCCATCCCCTGGCGGGCTAGGGGGCACCTACGCCGGCAACCCGCTGGCCTGCGCGGCCGGGCTGGCGGTGCTGGAGGTCTTCGCCGAGGAGCGCCTGCTGGAGCGCGGCACACGCCTCGGCGAGCGCCTCATGGGGCACCTGCGCGGGCTGCAGGCGCGCTACGAGCAGGTGGGGGACGCGCGCGGCATCGGGCCGATGGCGGCGATCGAGTTGGTGCGCGAGCGCGCCAGCCGGGCGCCGGCGCCGGAGATCGTGGATCGCATGCTGCCCGCCGCGCGCGAGCGCGGGCTGATTCTGCTGCGCGCCGGGCTGCACAACAACGTGGTGCGCATCCTCGCGCCGCTCAACATCGAGGACGCGCTGCTGGAGCGGGCGCTCGCGATCTTCGACGCGGCGCTGGCTGAGGCGATCGGCGCCTAGTACGCTGAAGCGTCGGTTGTTGCGCGACGCGCGCCGCTTTCGAGCGGGCTCAAGCCCTTCGGAAACCCTGGGCGGACGTCCGCCGCCATGGACTAGCGCCAAGGGGGGCGCGGAGGACGAAGCCCTCCGCACATCCTAATGATCGGGATCCTTCGGCGGGGCGCCGCCCCTCCGGGCCTCCCCGCCAGGGGAGACGTGTTGGCAGATGCTCACAACAGAAAGGGGTCTGCGCATGACCAGGACACCACTCGGCGCGGTGGGGATGCTGGCGCTGGCGTTGGTGCTGGCGGCCTGCGGCGGCACGCCGGCCGCACCGCCAACCGCTGCGCCGGCGGCCGAGCAGCCGACGGCGGCGCCCGCGCCTACTGCCGCGCCCGCGCCCGGCGCGCCGCTGCAGGCCGTGGGCGAGGGCGAGGGCGAGGTCGCGATCGTGGCGTGGGCCGGCTACATCGAGCGCGGTGAGACGGACAAGAACTTCGATTGGGTCACCGGCTTCGAAAGCCAGACCGGCTGCAAGGTCAGTGTCAAGACCGCCGCTACCTCGGACGAGATGGTGGCACTGATGAACGAGGGCGGTTTCGACCTGGTGACGGCCTCGGGCGACGCCAGCCTGCGCCTGATCGCCGGCAAGCGGGTGCAGGAGATCAACATCAGCCTGATCCCGAGCTGGAGCAAGGTGGACCCGCGGCTGCAGAACGCCCCCTGGCACACGGTGGACGGCAAGCACTACGGCGTGCCCTACCAGTGGGGCTCGAACGTGCTGATGTACAACACCGAGGTCTTCCCGGAGCCACCCACCAGCTGGGACGTGGTGTTCAAGGAGATGACGCTGCCGGACGGCAAGAGCAACAAGGGGCGCGTGCAGGCCTTCGACGGCCCGATCTACGTGGCGGACGCCGCGCTCTACCTGAAGCACCATAATCCCGAGTTGGGCATCAAGGATCCCTACGCCCTGACGCGCGAGCAGTTCGACGCCGCGCTGAAGCTGCTGCGCGAGCAGCGCCAGATCGTGGGGCGCTACTGGCACGACGCCTTCATCCAGATCGACGACTTCAAGAACGAGGGGGTGGTGGCCTCCTCCTCCTGGCCGTTCCAGGTGAACCTGCTCAAGGCCGACGGCCAGCCGATCGCCAGCGTGGTGCCGCAGGAGGGCGCCACCGGCTGGGCTGACACCACTATGATGGCGATCGACGCGCCGCACCCGAACTGCGCCTATAAGTGGCTCGAGCACTCGCTCAACCCCAAGCTGCAAGGCGACTTGGCAGCCTGGTTTGGCTCGGTGCCGGCGGTGCTCGAGGCCTGCAAGGGCAACGCGCTGCTGACCGACACCGGCTGCGAGACCAACGGCCTGAACAACTTCGACAAGATCGCCTTCTGGAAGACCCCCACCAGCGACTGCGGCGACGGCCGCAAGGAGTGCGTGCCCTACCACGAGTGGGTGACGAACTACATCGCGGTGATCGGGGGACGCTAAGGCATCTCCCGCCCCCCTGGGGCGGTGGGGAGGGGCCAGGCCCCTCCACGACGGTTTTGGACGGAGGCCGCAAGCCCTCGCACCCCCGGGGTGGTGGGGAGGGGCCAGGCCGCTTCACGACGGTTTGGGTGTGAGGGCCACAGGCCCTCGCACCCCGCGGAGCGAAATATATGGAGCACAAGCTCTGGATCGACGGCGCGTGGGCGGAGAGCCGCGGCGGCGGGACGATGGCGGTGGAGAACCCGGCCACCGGCGAGCCGATCGCCGAGGTGGTGGACGCGAGCCGCGCCGACGTGGACGCCGCGGTGGGCGCCGCGCGGGCAGCCTTCGCGGACGGCCGCTGGTCGCGCCTGACGCCGGGGGAGCGCTCGAAGGCCCTCTGGCGGCTGGCCGACCTGATGGAGGCGCACGCCGAGGAGCTGGCGCGCCTCGAGTCGCAGAACACCGGCAAGCCGTACGCCTTCCTCAGTCTGGGCGGCGATGTGCCGTTCGCGATCGACAACCTGCGCTTCTTCGCCGCCGCAGCACGGGACAGCCACGGCATGCGGGCGGGCGAGTACGCCGCCGGCTACACCTCGCTCTTCCGCCGCGAGCCGGTGGGCGTGGTGGGGCAGATCGCGCCCTGGAACTACCCGCTCATGATGGCGGTGTGGAAGCTCGGCCCGGCGCTGGCGGCCGGCTGCACCACCGTGCTCAAGCCCGCGCCATCCACCCCGCTCACCACGCTGCGCCTGGCCGAGCTGAGCGCCGAGGCCGGCATCCCGCCCGGCGTGATCAACGTCGTGACCGGCGGCAACGCGGTGGGCCAGGCGATCGTCGAGCATCCGGATGTGCGCATGGTGAGCCTGACCGGCTCGACGGCCACCGGCAAGCAGGTGATGCGCACCGCCGCGGACACGCTCAAGCGGGTGCACCTGGAGTTGGGCGGCAAGGCGCCGTTCATCATCTTCGACGACGCCGACCTGGAGGCGGTGGCGGGCAAGGCGGCCTTCGCCGCCACTATGAACACCGGCCAGGACTGCACCGCCGCCACGCGCATCTACGTGGCCGAGGGGCGGCTGGCGCAGGCCCAGGAGGCGCTGGTGGCGGCCATGCGGGCGGTGAAGCTGGGCGACCCGTTCGCCGAGGGCACTGAGATGGGGCCGCTGGTCTCACGGGCGCAGCTGGAGCGGGTGAGCGGCTTCGTGGAGCGCGCCCGGCGCGCCGGGGCCAGGGTGCTCACCGGCGGCGGCCCGCCGCCTGGCTGGGAGCACGGTTACTACTACGAGCCGACGGTGATCGCCGGCGCAGACCAGCGGAGCGAGATCGTGCAGAGCGAGGTGTTCGGCCCGGTGCTCACCGTGAGCGCCTTCCGCGACGAGGCCGAGGCGCTGCGGCTCGGCAACGATGTGCCCTATGGCCTGGCGGCCTCGCTGTGGACCAGCGACGTGGGCCGCGCCATGCAACTCGCCGCCGAGCTGGAGTTCGGCACGGTCTGGATCAACGACCACCTGCCGCTGGCCTCCGAGGGGCCGCACGGCGGCTTCAAGCAGTCCGGCTTCGGCAAGGATATGTCGGTGGAGGCGGTGGGGGACTATCTGGTCACCAAGCATGTCATGGTGAAACTGTAGAGAGGATGGGAGATTGAGGATTGAAAATTGAAAATTTGCAGATCGCCTCAATCTTCAATCTTCAATCTTCAATCTTCAATCTTCAATCTTCAATCTTCAATCTTCGTTATGGCAGATACATCCAGGCCTGCCGTGGAGTTCACCGCGGTCAGCCGGCACTTCGGCCCGGTGCGCGCGGTGGATGGCGTGAGCTTCACGGTGGCGGACGGGGAGTTCTTCACCATGCTCGGCCCCTCCGGCTCGGGCAAGACCACCTGCCTGCGGCTGATCGCCGGCTTCGAGCAGCCCACCGCCGGCAGCATCCGGCTGCACGGCCGCGAGGCCACCGGGCTGCCGCCCTTCGAGCGCGACGTCAACACCGTGTTCCAGGACTACGCGCTCTTCCCGCACATGACGGTGGCGGAGAACGTGGGCTACGGGCTGATGGTGCGCAAGGTGGCGCGGGCCGAGCGTGAGCGGCGGGTGGAGGAGATGCTGGAGCTGGTGCGCCTGCCGGGGATGGGGCGGCGGCGGCCGGCCCAGCTCTCCGGCGGGCAGCGGCAGCGGGTGGCGCTGGCGCGGGCGCTGATCAACCGGCCGCGGGTGCTGCTGCTGGACGAGCCGCTCGGCGCGCTGGATCTGAAGCTGCGCCAGCAGATGCAGACCGAGCTGAAGGCTATTCAGCAGCAGGTGGGCATCACCTTCGTCTATGTGACGCACGACCAGGAGGAGGCGCTCACCATGAGCGACCGCCTGGCGGTGTTCAGCCACGGCCGGATCGAGCAGATCGGCACGCCGGCGGAGGTCTACGAGCACCCGGCCACCGCCTTCGTCGCCGGGTTCGTGGGGGTCTCCAACCTGCTGAGGGGCGCGCTGGCCCAGGCTATCAGCGGCCAGGCGGGGGCCTTCACTATCCGCCCGGAGAAGATCCGCATACTGGAGGTGGACGCGCCGGTGGATGGCGGGCTGTGCACGGTGCGTGGGCAGGTGCGCGAGGTGACCTACGTGGGCATGCACACCCGCTACCTGGTGGAAGTGGAGGGGGGTGCGAGCCTGACGGTGGCGGCCCAGAACCTGGACACCACCTCGATGGACGTGCTGGGGGCGAAGGGCCGCCCGGTGCGCCTGGTGTGGCGCCGGGAGCATATGCATCCGTTGAAGGATGAAGGGGAGAGTGTGGGAAGGCCTAGCCCTCCCGCACCCTCTCCTTCTTAGCCTTTTGCCTTATCAGGATGAGTATGGCAGAGGTTCCTCTGGCAGGCCCGCAGACCACGGATAGCCCGCGGCCAGCGGGCCTGGGGCGGCGGCTCTCGGGAGCGCTCTACCGCCGGCCGCGTCTGGTGCTGGCGCTGCTGCTGGCGCCGCCGCTGGCCTACCTGCTGGTGTTCTACCTCGGCGCGCTCGTGGCGCTGCTCGTGCAGAGCTTCTTCGCGTTGGACGACTTCAGCGGGCTGGTGGTGCGCAAGTTCACGCTGCGCACCTACGCCAGCCTGCTCAGCCAGGCGAACCTCGACATCGTCCTGCGCACGGCTGGCATGGCGGCCGCCGTGACGGTGGCCTGCGCGCTGCTGGCCTTCCCGCTGGCCTACTACATGGCGCGCTACGCCACGCCGCGTGTGAAGGCGCTGCTGACGCTGGCGGTGGTGGTGCCGCTGTGGGCCAGCTACCTGGTGCGGGTCTACTCCTGGAAGCTGATCCTGGCCAGGGAGGGCATCGTGGGCTGGCTGTTCGCCCAGTTAGGGCTGAGCGGCCTGCTCGAGGCGCTGCTCGGCCTGCCGGTGGTGGGCGGCCCCTCGCTCTCGGTCTCGATGCTCGGCATGTTTCTGGCGTTCGTCTTGACTACCGTACAGAAAACCTGTTCGCCTTGCGGTCCTGAAACGAGTACGTGCCGCAGCTGATAGGATTCCCAACGAGGTTCGCTACCAACGACTCGAAGGGAGGCCAACCATGCGCGACACGTACCGCCGGTAT
>DATMBA010000349.1:0-1329 GCA_035559635.1 Roseiflexaceae bacterium | reverse complement strand
CTCGACGTCGCGACAGGCACCGGGCGCGTGCCGCTCCTGCTCGCGCCTCAGCCCTGGTTCACAGGCCGGATCGATGGGATCGACCTGGCGCCGGCGATGTTGGCGCAGGCGCGTGCGAAGCTCCAGGCTGCGGGGGTGAGCGAGCGGGTTTTTCTTTGCGAGGGCGAGGCTGGCGCCCTGCCCTGGCCGGATGGCTGCTTCGACCTGATCACCTCGCTGGAAGCGCTGGAGTTCTTCCCCCGGCCCCGGCGCGCGCTGGCCGAGATGGCCCGGGCGCTAAAACCTGGCGGTACGCTGATCGTCAGCAAGTTCCCGGACGGATGGGCGCGCCTGCTGCCGTTCAAAGGGCTGACGCGCCGGCGGATGCTGCGGGTGCTCCAGGATCTGGGGCTTGGCGAGATCGACGTGCGCGCGTGGCAGCCGGGGCATTACGAGCTCGTGATCGCGCGCAAGGTATGAGGTCTGCGGCGCGAGGCAGACGTTTGATGTGGTACTACCGCGTGTTTCGCACATCATAACTGGGCATGACGCGGGCAACGCCAACAACCAGCCCGATCCTGCACGGGCGTTATCGGATCGACGAAAAACTCGGTGCCGGGCGGCTGGCCGTAGTCTATCGGGCCTACGACGAGCGTCTCCAGCGCCCGGTGCTGGTGCATATGCTCCGTAAGGAATTGCTCGACAAAGAGCCGCTGCGCCAGCGCTTCATTCAGGAAGCACATACGAGCGCGCGCCGCTCGCATCCGTCGTTGCTCGAGGTCTTCGACAGCGGCGAGGTGGCCGGGCGGCCCTATCTGATCACCGAGTACGTCGCCGGGCGTACCTTGCGCGAATTGGGCGCGCTCACGCCGGAAGAGGCGCTGCTGTATTTTCGGCAGGTGGTCGGCGCGGTAGCAACATGTCAGGTCGCGGGGGTGCCACATCCGCCGGTGAGCAGCAACAACATCATTCTGGTGGAAGACGGTCATGTCGAACTGGTGGAAAGCTGGTTGCTCTCCCCGGCCGAGGTCGCGCTCGACAACGCCAGCTATCGGGCACCCGAGCGCACCGAAGGCCGGGCGGCCACGCCGGCGAGCACGGTCTATGCGCTTGGGCTGCTGCTGTTCGAGATGCTGACCGGGCGCCGCGCGATCGGCGGCGCGGATCCCCGCGCTGTCGCGCAGGCGCACCTCACCGCGCGCATCCCACTGCTGCGCGAGATCCGTCCGACGCTCTACGCCCCGTCGTTGGAGCGCCTGGTGCAACAAGCCACCGCCCGCCACCCCGAGCAACGTTACCCCGATGCCGTGGCGCTGGCCCAGGCGCTGGATGACCTGCGGCGCGAGATCG
>DATMBA010000348.1:0-28287 GCA_035559635.1 Roseiflexaceae bacterium | reverse complement strand
CCTCCCGCCACCAGAAGATCTCTTGGTTCCGTGTAGCCCATGTTCTTCGAAAAGATACTCATTGCCAACCGCGGCGAGATCGCCGTCCGCATCATCCGGGCCTGCCGCGCGCTCGGCATTGCCGCCGCTGCCGTCTACAGCGAGGCGGACCGCGGCGCGCTGCATGTGCGCCTGGCCGACGAGGCGCACCTGATCGGGCCGGCGCCCGCCCCGGCCAGCTACCTGGACGCCGAGCGCATCGTGCGAGTCGCGCGCGCCTGCGGCGCCCAGGCGATCCACCCCGGCTACGGCTTCCTCGCCGAGCGGGCACATTTCGCCCGCCTGTGCCGCGAGGCCGGGCTGGTGTTCATTGGCCCGCCGCCCGAGGCGATCGCGCTCATGGGATCCAAGACCGCCGCCAAGCGCTTGGCGGCTTCGGTGGGCGTCCCCACGGTGCCCGGCTACACTGGCGACGACCAGGACCCCGAGACGCTGCGCCGTGAGGCCGCACGTATCGGCCTGCCGCTGCTGATCAAGGCCAGCGCCGGCGGCGGCGGGCGCGGCATGCGGGTGGTGCACGACATGGCGGCCTTCGACGAGGCGCTCGCGAGCGCACGGCGCGAGGCGCAGGCGGCCTTCGGCGACGACGCACTGTTCCTGGAGCGCCTGATCGAGCGCCCGCGCCACGTCGAGGTCCAAGTGCTCGCCGACGCGCACGGGAACGTCGTGCACCTCTTCGAGCGCGAGTGCTCCATCCAGCGCCGCCACCAGAAGATCGTCGAGGAATCCCCCTCGCCGGTCCTCACGCCCGGGCTGCGCGCCGCGATGGGCGAGGCCGCCGTGCGCCTGGCCCGCGCCGCCGGCTACATCAACGCCGGCACGCTCGAGTTCCTGCTCAACGAATCCGGCCCGGGCGCGCATGAATCCCGCCCCTACTACTTCCTGGAGATGAACACGCGCCTGCAGGTGGAGCACCCGGTGACCGAGGCGGTCACCGGGCTGGACCTGGTGGAGCTTCAGATCGCGATCGCCGCTGGCGCGCCGCTGCCCTTCCGCCAGGAGGAGCTGCGTCAGGAGGGCCACGCGATCGAGGTGCGCATCTGTGCCGAGGATCCGGCCACCTACCTGCCCGCCGCTGGTCGCCTGGCGCTGTTCGACCCACCGTCCGGCGCGGGTGTGCGCAACGACGCCGGCGCGACCACCGGGGACGCGCTTACGGTCCACTACGACCCGATGTTCGCGAAGTTGATCGTCCACGCGCCCTCGCGCGTAGCGGCCGTCGCCCGGCTGCGCCGCGCTCTGGATGACTACGCCGTGCTCGGCGTCACCACCAACCTGCCGCTGCTGCGCGCGATCGCCGCCCACCCCGCCTTCGCCGCCGGCGCCACCCACACCGCCTTTCTGGAGGAGCACGACCTGGCCGCCGGCCTCCAGCAACCTGCGTCTGTGCCTGGCGAGGTGCTGCTCGCCGCTGCGCTCTTCGAGGCCATCCAGCCGCCCTCCTCCCGCCCGCCGTGCGACCCGTGGGACCTGGCCGGGTGGCACCCTGGCGTCCACAATCGCGTGGCGCGCTACACGGCGGATGGCGCCGAGCACGCGGTGGCCCTCTCCTACGCAAACGGCGCCTGGCGCGCCGAGGCCGGCGGCGCTACCTACACGGCGCACGTCCTGGAGAGCGGGCCGTCCACACTGATGATCGCGCTCGCGGGGCTACCCACCAGCCTGCTTCAGCAGGCGTTGAATACCAGCGAGGGCTTCAGCCCGGAGCGCACCGAGCGCTTCCGCCTGGCGCGCGCCGGCGACGCGCTGCACGTCCTCTGGCGCGGCTGCGCCTACCGCCTCGACCGGCCGGCCCCGCTCAGTGTGGAGACCCTCGGGGCGCACCGCGCCACCGCCGGCGGCCACGCCGGCCTCGAGGCCCCCATGCCCGGCACTGTCGTCAAGGTGCTGGCCAGTGAGGGGCAGGAGGTGGCGGCGCACCAGCCGCTGGTAGTGCTGGAAGCCATGAAGATGGAGCACATCGTCGCCGCGCCGCACCGGGGCGTCGTGCGGCGCCTGCACGTCGCGCCAGGCACGCTGGTGGCCCGCGGCGCGCCGCTGGTGGAGCTGGACGAGGCCTAACTGAGAGGATGACGTTATGTCCACTGCCGATCTCCCGCTCGCGCACCTCGTCCAGCGGCCGCGCACGCGCGACGGGGCGCCTCCGCTATTGGTGCTGCTGCACGGCTACGGCAGCAACGAGCACGACCTGCACAGCCTGGCGCCGTACCTGGACGAGCGGCTGCTGGTGGTGAGCGCCCGCGCGCCGATGATGCTGATGCCCGGCAGCTACGCCTGGTTCGAGATCGCCTTCTACCAGGACGAGGAGGGGCGGACGCAGATCGCGGTGGACCCGCGCCAGGCCGCCCTGAGCGCCACGGTGGCCGCCGAGTTCGTGGAGCAGGCGGCGCGGGCCTACGGTGCAGACCCGCGGCGGGTGCTGGTGGGCGGCTTCAGCCAGGGCGCCTCCATAGCCGCGATCGTCGCGCTCACCCGGCCGGAGCTGGCAGCGGGCGCGGCAGTCCTGAGCGGCATCGTCCCCTCTGAGCTGCTGGACGCCCTGCCGCAGCCGGAGCGGCTGGCGGGCAAGCCCTTCCTGGTAACCCACGGGACGGAGGACGCGGTGGTGCCGGTGGCACACGGCCGCGCCACCCGCGAGCTGCTGCGCGGCCTGGCGGTGGAGCTGACCTACCACGAGTACCCCGGCATGGCGCACGAGATCAACATGGCGTGCCTGCAGGACCTGGCCGCCTGGGTGCGGCGGCAGGTCGGCTGAGATCGCGCGCCACAACCGGCACGGCGCGATCGCGGACCTCAAAGCCTTTCTTATGTGGTTGCAGGGTTCAGAGTTTGGGCAAGAGCAGCGCGGCGAGATCGAGCGCTGAATCGCCGCGCTGGAAGCGGGGCGCGATCTCTTCGACGAGGCGACCCTCCAGCGGTTGCAGGAGCGCGGCCCCTGGTTCTGATGCGATCTACACGGTCTCGTCCGGCGCGCCGGCGAAGAACCCGGCGACGGCGACGCGGACGGGGAGTGTCGGCGAGACCAGCTCGCCATCAGGTGGGACCTGGGAGGTCTAGAGGTAGATGCCGAGCGATGGATCGGGCCGGCTGCACACCAGCGCGTCGCGCTCGACGGGGCGGGCGATCCAGTACTCCGGCACCCCGGCGCGGGCGTAGGCCGCGCGCTTGATCTCGGTGTCCTTCTCTGGGTTGGACGGCGAGAGCACCTCGACCAACAGCGCCGGCACGCCGTTGATGCGGCGGTCGTAGTTCATCCCCTGGTCCTCCGTGCGCACCACGACGATGTCCGGCTGCACCGGGTCACAGCCGGGCATCAGCAGCCCGATCGGCGCCCAGGTGGTGAGGCCGACACCTGGCCGATCGATCTGCTCGACGAGCATCAGTACAATCTGGCGGATGATCCTTGGTGGAGGCCGCGGCGCCGGGAGGTGCGGAGGGCGCGGCCCCTCGGCAAAACCCCTGGGAGATCTTTGGTGGACCCGCCCCGCTGAGGGTAGGGTGCGATCGGCGCCCTGCCCTCAGCGAGGCAGATGCAGCAGCACATTCTCCAGCGCCAGCTGAGGATTCACGTTCTCGCGCAGCTGGCGGGTGGCCAGGCCGATGCGCACCAGGAGGGCGTGGATGTCCGCCAGGGTGTAGCGCGCGGCGGCCCGCTGTAGCTCCTCGCGCCGGTCCACGTGGGTCACGGCCTCGGGGCAGCCAGCGGCGGTGAGCAGCACATCCCGCCACCAGCTCTGCCACAGCTCCAGGGCCGCGAACACGGCGGCCTGCTCGCCGCCACGGTACTCCTTAGCGCGCTCCTCCGCCCAGCGGAAGGCGTCGGCGCGGGAGAGCGCGGCGAGCGCGGCGAGCGTATCGAGCTGGCTCTGGCGGGCCTCCAACTCCTCGGGCGCATCCACCACGCGCAGCGCCCAGCCGACGCGCCCGCCGCTCCAGGCAGCGATCAGTTCGGCGTCGCCAGGGGCCAGGTCGCGGCGCTCGCGCAGTGCGGCGGCCACCTGGGGGCGCGGCACCGGGCGCAGCTTGAGCGGCTGGCAGCGCGAGACCACCGTGGGCAGCAAGTCGCCGGCGGTGTGGGCCACCAGCACGAGCGTGGCATAGGGCGGCGGCTCCTCGAGCGTCTTGAGCATGGCGTTGGAGGCCGCCTCGCTGAGCCGCTCGGCGTCGTGGAGGATGAAGACCCGCCGGCGGCCCTCGTACGGACGCAGGCTCACGTCGCGCAGCCACTCGCGCACCGTGTCGATCTTCAGCTCCTTCTGGCGCGCCGCCTCCTCCGGCTTGAGGCCGGCGCCCTGCGTCTCCATACCGGCGCTGCGCACGTCGGGGTGGTTGCCGCGCTCGATGCGGCGGCAGGCCCGGCACGCCAGGCACGGGCCGGCGTCCCCCGCCTCACAGTTGAGCGCCTGAGCCAGGCGCTGCGCCAGGAGCGACTTGCCAACCCCCTGTGGGCCACTGAGCAGGTAGGCGTGCGCCGCCCGCCCGCCGGCGATCGAGCGCCGCAGGAAGTCCACCGCCCACTCGTGGCCGACAATGCCCCAGTTCGCTGCAGCTGCGCTGGTCATAGGGCCATCCTTTTCAGGAAGGAGGGTATTCAAGGGGGGGCACGCCCTCCTTTACGTACGGGTGTCGTATTGTGACAAGCGCGTAACTTTCGCACATGCGCGCAAGTTCTATAGGAGTAGTGAGGGGCAGGTCAAACAGCGCCGAGGCAAGGGATGGCAGCGCGCACCATCATGATCGTAGATGACACCCACGACCACCGGGACATCCTCGCGCGGCTGCTGCGCGCCATCGGCTACCGGGTCGTAGAGGCGGAGCCGGGCGAGCAGGCGATCGCCCGGGCACAGGCCGAGGCGCCCGACCTGGTGCTGACAGCGCTCTCGCTCCCCGGCCAGCCGCTGTGGGAGACGGCGCGGGCCTTGCGCGCGCTCCCGGCGCTGCATACCACCCCCATGCTCGGCACTACTGTGCTCACCACCCTGCTGCCCCACAGCCGCATCCGCCGCATCATGGGCCTGGACTACGTGGACAAGCCCTTCGACTTCGACGACCTGCTGGAGCGCATCCGGGCGCTGCTCCCGGACACCTCCCCCGCGCCGGCGCTCGCCGCGTGATGAGTTGCTGATTGTAGATCGCAGATTGCACACGGTCGTACGCGGGTTCGCAACGAACGATCTTCAACAATCTTCAATCTTCAATCTTCGATCAATTCAGCGGCCCACCTTCTGCACCACCAGCACCCCGTTGATCCCACCGAAGCCGAACGAGTTGGACATCGCGATCTGCAGCGACGCCGGGCGGGCGTGGCCGGGCACGTAGTCAAGGTCGCACTGCGGGTCCGGCTCGTCCAGGTTGATCGTCGGCGGGATGAGGCCGCGGTTGAGCGCCAGGATCGTGGCGGCGGCCTCCACCGCACCGGCCGCGCTGGTGAGGTGGCCGATCATGGACTTGGTGGCGCTGATCGGCACGCTGTAGGCGTACTCGCCGAGGGCCCGCTTGATCGCCAGCGTCTCGGCCACGTCGCCGGCCGCCGTGCCGGTGGCGTGGGCGTTGATGTAGTCCACCTGCTGCGGGCTGATACGAGCGCGCGCCAGAGCGCGGCTGATCGCGCGCGCCGCGCCATCGCCGTCCGGGTGGGGCGCCGTGACGTGGTAGGCGTCGCAGGTGGAGGCGTAGCCGATGATCTCGGCGTAGATACGCGCGCCGCGCCGGCGGGCGTGGGAGAGCTTCTCCAGCACCAGCACGCCGGCGCCCTCGCCGAGCACGAAGCCGTCGCGCGTACGGTCGAACGGCCGCGACGCACGCGCCGGGTCGTCATTACGGGTGGAGAGCGCGCGGATGGCGGAGAAGCTGGCGAGCGTGAGGCGGCAGATCGGTGCCTCGGTGCCGCCGGCCAGCATGGCCACCGCGTCGCCGCGCCGGATGACCTCGGCGGCCTCGCCGATCGCCTGAGCGCTGGCGGCGCAGGCGGTGGCGGTGGCGGTATTGTAGCCCAACAGCCCGAGCTGGATGGCCACCTGGCAGGAGGGCATATTCGGCAGCGCGCTGGTGATGTAGAACGGGTTGACCTTGCCGGCGCCGCGCTCGAACAGCGTGCGAGCGGCCTGCTCGGTGTCCGCCGGCGAGGTACTGCCGTTGCCGATCAGCGCGCCGACCTCATGGCGGTTGGCGGCGTCCACACTCAGCCCCGAGTCCGCCAGCGCCATGCGGGCGGCGGCCACGGCGAACTGGCTGGCGCGCGAGATGCGCCGCGCATCCTTGGCCTCCATGTAGTCGCGCGGCTCGAAGCCCTTGACCTCGGCGGCGATGCGGCAGGGCGAGTCCTGCGGGTCGCATAGGGTGATCGGCCCGACGCCGCTGCGCCCGGTGGCCAGCCCCTCCCAGAAGGGTTCTAAGCCGATGCCGATCGGCGTCACCACGCCCATGCCGGTGACCACCACCCGCTCGTCCTCGTCCCATTCGTCCAGGCGCAGTGGCGCCGGCGCCAGCTCCGGCTCGTCCGCCAGCGCCTGCTCCAGGATCTCGTCGATGTCTGCCTCGAGCAGCGCCAGGTCCCCGCTGCGGAGCGCGCCCAGCGCCAGCAGCCGGCTGCGCAGGCGCTCGCGGCGCGACCGGTCATTCTCGGTTGGATGTGGCATGCTCTGTCTCAATCGGCCAGCCCGTACGCGAGGCGGGGGGCGTGAGGGGAGGTCCCTCGCAGGTACCTGCTTCCGCTTCGCCGGGGTGGGGGCGCGCGGAGGTCCCGCGCAGGCGCCCTCGGATTCACCCGCTGCGTGCGCGCGGCGCGGCGCAGCGGCCTGGATTATAGCACGCCGCGCGCAGGGGGCGCCACATGCCCCCTGCGGGTGGCTCGTCACCACGTGCGGGCTGTTGAGCTTTTACCAAATAACCGGGTACGTGGCGTCACACCACGCCCGGCCGCTGAAGCGGCCGGCGCTCCCCTGCCACGCCCGCCGGGGCTGCCCTCCAGGCCGCGTAGGCGGCCTGCGCGCAGGATAGCCCGCCCGTTCACGGGCCGGGCGTGGTGCGCAGCCTGGAAGTGTTGCTGCTCCCCACCCGCCCCTTGACGCCCGCCGTACCATGGATCAAGCCGCGTGGCTCGCGCGGAGCGCAGCCCTTCGCACCCCCAGCCGGCTGGTGGCGCGGGGCGCCGCCCCGTACCTTTCCTGATCTGTGATCCCGTCAGGGAGGTATCCCATGGTCCGGCCATTCTCCAGCCTGCGGGCGCGCCTGATCCTGCTGGTGCTCCTGGCGATGGTCCCGGTGCTCGGCCTGCTGCTGTACACTGCCTCCGAGCAGCGCCAGCTAGCGATCGCCGAGACGCAGCAGGAGACGCTCCGCCTGGCGCGGCTGGCTTCGTCCAACCAGCAGCGCCTGATCGAGGGCGCTCGCCAGTTGCTGACGACCTTCGCCCGGCTGCCGCAGGTGCGCGAGGGCGACCCGTCCGCCTGCTCCGCGCTCATGGCCGACATCCTCGAGCAGCACCCCATCTACGCGAACTTCGGTGTGGCGGCCCGCAACGGCGGGGTGCGCTGCAGCGCCGTGCCGCTCAGCAGCCCCGTCAACGTCGCCGACCGGGCCTACTTTCAGCAGGCCCTCGTGACGCGCGCCTTCGCCGTCGGCGACTATCAGATCGGCCGGATCACCGGCAAGGCGACGGTCAATTTTGGTTACCCGCTCCTGGACGCCGAAGGCCGTGTGGCGGCGGTGGTCTTCGCCGCGCTGGACCTGGCCTGGCTCAACCAGCTCGCCGCCAACAGCCAGCTCCCCGCGGGCGCCACGCTCACGGTGATCGACCGCAACGGGGTCATCCTGAGCCGCTACCCCGACCCCGAGCGCTGGATCGGCCGGTCGGTGCGTGAGGCGCCGCTGGTCATGGCCATCGTGGAGCGACACGAGGGGGTGACGGAGGCGCCCGGTATCGATGGAGTGCAGCGTCTGTACGCATTCGCGCCCCTGGGCGAGGGGGCGCCCGCCGGCCATGTGTTTGTGAGCATCGGTATCCCTACCGAGGTGGCCTTCGCGGATGCCAACCGCCTCCTGGCGCGCAACCTGGCCGCCCTGGGTGCTATCGCCGCGCTTGCGCTCGCCGCCGCCTGGCTGGTGGGCGATGCCCTCGTCATCCGGCGCGTCGACCAGTTGGTGCACGCGGCCGCCCGCCTGGGCGCCGGCGATCTGGGGGCGCGCGCTGGCCCGCGGGCGACGGCCGGCGCGGATGAGATCAGCGTGCTGGCGACGGCCTTCAACCGCATGGCCGCCGCGCTCGAGCAGCGAGAGGCCGACCTGCGGCAGGCCAACGAGGAGCTGCGCGCGGCCTACGACGCGACGATCGAGGGTTGGTCGCTGGCGCTCGACCTGCGCGACCGCGAGACCGAGGGCCACTCGCGGCGCGTCACCGAGATGACGCTGCGCCTGGCACAGGCGATGGGCGTGAGCACGGAGGAGTTGGTGGACATCCGCCGCGGCGCGCTGCTGCACGACATCGGCAAGATGGGCGTGCCGGACGCCATCCTGCTGAAGGCGGGGCCGCTCAGCGACGAGGAATGGCGCATCATGCGCGCGCACCCCACCTACGCCTACCGCCTGCTGTCCCCGATCGCCTTCCTGCGCCACGCGCTCGATATCCCCTACTGCCACCACGAGCGCTGGGACGGCTCGGGCTACCCGCGCGGACTGGCCGGCGCGGAGATCCCGCTCGCGGCGCGCATCTTCGCCGTGGTGGATGTGTGGGATGCGCTGCGCTCCAACCGGCCTTACCGCAAGGGGCTGCCCGACGCGGAGTGGCGCGCGATCATCCGCGCGCAGGCCGGGACGCACTTCGACCCGCGTGTGGTGGCGGCTTTCCTCGAACTGATTGACGAGCCGCAGGAGGAGCAACTGCGCGAGCGCGCCGTCGGGGAGTAGGACGCTGATGGCCATTGAGGGGATCGTCGGGGTTCGCCGGGCCACACGGGACTCATGAACGTTTACGAAATACTTGGGCATGTGGCGCCCTCCTACGCCCGGCCAGGCCCAGCGGGCACCCCGCGGCAGGTTATCCCCTGCCACGCCCGCCTGCACGGGCGGCCCTTCAGACCGCGCCGGCGGCCTTGGCAACAGATAGCCCGCAGGTTGACCTGCCGGGCGTGGTGCCGCGGGAACCTGCGCGTACCCGCCGGCGTCTCTGGATCAGCAGGGCGCACATCGAGCACGGCGCTGACACAGAGATCCCATGTGGAGGGGGGAGCTCGTGTGGCTGCCCGCAGCGCCACTCGCCGCAGCCTGTAGAAGGAAATCTCTATGGCTCCGCCGAACCGCCTCCGCCTCGTCACGCTCCTGCTGCTCGCCGCGCTGGCCGCCGGCTGCGCCGCGCCTGCCCCGCAGCCCACCCCCACCCCGCAGGCCGTGCGTCCCTCGCCCGTGCCCACCGCGCCGCGCCTGGGGTACACCCCCGTCCCGCCGGAGCAGGTCTCGCCGGTGGTACTGCAGCGCACCCCGGCCCGCGGCGAGGAGCTGCGGCCCGGCGACCCGATCGAGCTGGTGTTCGACCGGCCGATGGACAAGGACTCGGTGCGCGCCGCGCTCAGCCTCTCGCCCGGCGTGGCCGGCAGCCTGGAGTGGCCGGACGCCCGCACGGTGCGCTTCCGCCCCAGCCGGCCGCTCGAGCGCGCCGCGCTCTACGATGTGGTGCTTGGCCAGGGCGCGCGCGCCGTGGACGGGGCGCAGCTCAACGGCGCCTACCAGTTCCGCTTCGCCACCGCCGGCTTCCTCGAGGTGGGGCAGACCATCCCGGCCGACGGCGCGCCCGACGTGCAGGCGGACTCCACCATCACCGTGATGTTCAACCGCCCAATAGTACCGTTGGTGGCTGTCGAGCAGCAGGCCGGCCTGCCGCAGCCCCTCACCTTCGACCCGCCGATCCAGGGCCAGGGCGAGTGGCTCAACACCGCGATCTACACCTTCACGCCTAGCCAGCCGCTGGCCGGCGGTACGACCTACACCGGCCGCGTAAACGCTGGCCTGCTGGACACCGACGGCAACCCCATGCGCGGGGAGTACTCCTGGCACTTCACCGTGGCCCGCCCGCAGGTGGTGAGTGTCTCCCCGCCGGACGGCACAACGTTGCAGCCGCTCCAGCCACAGATCGCCCTGGAGTTCAACCAGCCGGTGGACGAGGGCGCGGCGCGCTCGGCCTTCCGGCTGCTCGGCCCGAGCGGCGACATCCCCGGCGAGCTGCGCGTCCAGGGCCCGACGCTGGTCTTCACCCCGTCGCAGCGCCTGGAGTTCGACAGCGCCTACACCATCGCGGTGGCCGCCAGTCTGGGCGGCGCCGGCGGCGGGAGCGGCATGGCCGGCGACTTCAGCGCCAGCTTCCGCACGGTGCCGCTGCCACGCATCCTCGGCACCGAGCCGGCCGACGGTGCCACTGCCCCGCCCTACACCGACTTCGCGATCCTCTTCAACGCGCCGATCGACCCGGCGACGGTGATGCCGAACGTGCGCTTCACGCCGCCGATCTCGCCGACCCAGGTGTACACCTACTTCGACACCTACAACAACACCTTCCGCATCAACTTCGGGCCGCAGCCCTCTTCGGAGTACCGGGTGGAGATCGGGCCGGACATCGCCGACCCGTACGGCAACACCACTGGCCAGACGCTCGACGTGCGCTTCCGCACCGCGCCGCTGCCGCCCTTCGCGCAGATCCTCACGCCCGGCCTGGTGGCCACCTACAACGCCAGCAGCCCGGCGCGCGTGGGGATCAGCTCGGTGAACCAGGACCAGGCAGCGCTCGCACTCTACCGCCTGCCAATAGCCGCGCTGCGCCGCCCGCTGTGGGAGCTGGGCGACCAGCAGCTGCCATCCGGCGCCCAGGAACTGCGCCGCTGGCAGGCGCGGCTCGACACCCGGCCCGACCAGGCGACGCTGACGCGGGTGGACCTGCTGGAGGGCGGCGGGCCGCTCGATCCCGGCCTCTACCTGCTGCGCATGGATATGCCGGGCGGCGGCTTCCAACCGCACGTGCTGGTGGTCTCGGCGCTCAACCTGACGCTCAAAGCCGGCGAGCGCGATGGCCTGGTGTGGGCTACCGACCTGCAGCGCGGCCAGCCGGTGGCCGGGCTGCAGCTCGACCTGCTGGACCAGCAGGGCCAGGCGCTCGGCAGTGCCACCACTGACGCCAGTGGCGTGGCGCGCGCCACCTTCAGCCGCACGACGAACAATGGCCTGCTGGCGATCGCCAGCCAGCCCTTCGCGGCCGGCGCCTTGGACTGGAGCAGCGGGATCGGGCCGTGGGAGTTCGGCCTGCCGGCCAACCCCGACCTGCAGGACTTCACGGCGCATGTGTACACCGACCGCCCGATCTACCGGCCCGGCCAGGAGGTGCGCTTCAAGGGCCTGCTGCGCGCCGACGACGACGCGACCTACAGCCTGCCCACGGGGGCCGGCCCGGTAGAGCTGGCGGTGATGAGCCCTGGCGGCGAGGAGATCTACCGCCAGGTGCTGCAGCTCGGGCCGGGCGGCAGCTTCGACGGCAGCCTGACACTGGCCGAGGGCGCGCCCACCGGCGTCTACAGTCTCTACGGCACGGTGGGCGACTACTCGTTCGGCACGAGCTTCCAGGTGGCCGCCTACCGCCCGCCCGAGATCCAGACCACTGTCACGCCGCGCGCCGCCGAGATCGTGCGCGGCACGGCGCCTGAAGCCACCGTGGAGGTGAGTTACTTCTTTGGTGGCCCGGCCACGGGTGTGCCGGTGCAGTGGGCCGCCATGGCCGAGCCGTACCGCTTCGCGCCGGCCTGGGGTGCGCGCTACCAGTGGAGTGACGCCGATGACCCGTGGATCTGCTGGGACTGCTGGTGGCGCCCGCAGCCTCCGCCCGTGCCGCTCGCCACGGGCAGCGGCACGACCGACGCCCAGGGGCGGCTGACGATCGCGCTGCCGGCCGAGCTGCGCAACACCCAGGGCACCCCGCTCAGCGGCAGTGTCCGGCTGACGATCGAGGCCACCGCGATGGGGCGCGACAATCAGGCGATCAGCGGGCGCACCCAGGTGGTGGTGCACGCCGGCGACCTGTACGTGGGTCTGGCGCCGCGCTCGTACCTCGGGCGCGCCGGGCGCGAGCAGCAGGTGGATGTTGCGACGGCGAGCCGTGATGGGCAGCGCCTGCCAAACCAGGTGGTCCAGGTGGATATCTTCAAGATCACCTATTTCAGTGCTCTTCCACGAGTCGATACCGTCCAGGTGCCGCCCGGCTGCACAGTATACAACGATAATCAGCTCACCTGTTCGGTGGCACATCAGGAGATCTCAACCGGCGCGAACGGCGAGGCGCTGCTGCGCTTCACTCCGGCGGACGGCGGCACCTACAAGCTAGAGGCGCGGGCACGGGACGCGGGCGGGCGCGAAGTGCGCTCGGCGCTGTTCCTGTGGGTGGCCGGCGACGCCTTCACCCCCTGGTTGCGCGAGAACAACGACCGCGTGAACCTGGTGAGCGACAAAACCGAGTACCGCGTGGGCGAGACTGCCAGCGTGCTGGTGCCCTCGCCCTTCCAGGGGCCGCACTGGGCGCTCTTCACCGTGGAGCGCGGCGGCGTGCTGCGCCATGAGGTGCGCCAGGTGAGCGGCAACAGCATCGTCTACCAGCTCCCGATCGAGGCCGGCCACGTGCCGAACGTCTACGTCTCCGTGACACTGATCGCCGCGCCCGGCAGCAGCGGCAGCAGCTACGCGGACTACAAGGTGGGCATGCTGCCGATCAGTGTGGCGCCCGAGCCGCAGACGCTGCGCGTGACCATCACCCCCAGCGCCGCGCAGGCCCAGCCCGGCCAGACAGTGACCTACGAGGTGCAGGTGAGCGACCTGGCCGGCAGGCCGCAGGCGGCCGAACTGTCGCTCGACCTGGTGGACAAGGCGGTGCTGAGCCTGCGACCGCGCGAGCCGGACGCCATCCTGAAGGCGTTCTACGCCAACCGCCCGCTCGGCGTGATCACCGCCAGCGGCCTCTCGATCTTCGCCGACCGGCTGCTCGCGCAGCTCCAGGAGGCGACTGACGAGCAGCAACGCCAGGCGCGCGGCGGTGGGTTCGACGCGATCAACGCCGGGCTACCGGCCACTGCAGGCGCCCCTGCGGCGCAGCCTACCGCCGCCCCTGCCGCTGCGGCCGACTCGGCGGCTGAGGAGAAGGCTATGGGACAGGCCGGCGGCGAGCAGCCCCTGACGGTGCGCGAGGCGTTCGCCGACACCGCCTACTGGAACGCGAACGTCACCACCGACGCCAGTGGCCGCGCCAGCGTCCAGGTGAAGCTGCCAGACAACCTCACCACCTGGGTGATGCGCGGCGTGGCCGCCACCATTGACACGAAGGTAGGCGAGGGCACGGTGGAGTTGGTGGCGACAAAGCCCCTGCTGGTGCGGCCGGTGACGCCGCGCTTCTTCACCGTGGGCGACGCAGCCGAGTTGGCGGCCAACGTCAGCAACAACACCGATCAGCCGCTGCGCGCCGAGGTGGGGCTGGCGGCCACCGGCCTGACGCTCACCACGCCGCAGACGGTGACGCTGGACATCCCGGCGCACGGCGAGGCCCAGGCCACCTGGCAGGTGGCCACGCAGGACGTCACGGCCGCAGGGCTGGTGTTCACGGCGCTCTCCGGGCAGTATGGCGACGCCAGCAAGCCGCGGCTCGCCACCGGGCCGGACGGCTCGCTGCCGGTCTACCGCTACAGCGTGCCGGAGGTCGTTGGCACCGGCGGGCAGCTCGAGGCCGCCGGTGCGCGCACCGAGGTGGTGGGGCTGCCGCCGCGCCTGGACACCCGCAGCGGCGAACTGCGCGTGCGGCTGGACCCCTCGCTGGCGGCCGGGCTGCGCGACGCGCTAACCTACCTGGAGTATTACGAGTATGACTCGGCCGAGGCCACGGTGTCGCGCTTCCTGCCGAACGTGCTGGCGGCGCGGGCGCTGAAGAAGCTGGGCGCGCCGAACGCCGAGCTCGAGGCGCGGCTGCCGGGGCTGGTGGAGGAGGGGCTGGACCGCCTCTACCGCCAGCAGCAGGGCGACGGCGGCTGGGGCTGGTGGGTGGACAGCCAGAGCAACCCGTACGTCAGCGCCTACGTGGTCTTCGGCATGCTGAAGGCGAAGGAGGCCGGCTTCGCGGTGCGCGAGGACGTGCTGACGCGCGGGCTGGACTACCTGCAGGCGCAGCTCCTGCCCACCGGCCGCGCCGTGAGCGACTGGGACCCGGGCGAGGCCGACCGGCAGGCGTGGCTGCTGTACGTGCTGGCTGAGGCCGGCCGGCCAGCTGGTGGCCACCTGGACGACCTGTACGCCGCCCGCGAGAAGCTAGGCGTGGCGGCGCGCGCCTTCCTGACCATGGCGCTGCAACGCGCCAACGCCGGCGACGCCCGCCTCAAGACGCTCGTCTCGGACCTCAACAACGCCGCGATCGTCAGCGCCACCGGCGCCCACTGGGAGGAGCAGGCGCGCGGCTGGTGGGGCTTCGGCACCGACACCCGCACCACCGCCGTAGCGCTGGCGGCCCTTCTACGGGTGCAGCAGTCCGGCAGTGCGAGCGGTGGGGGCGGCACAGGCGGAGCTGCCGCGCCCCTCCTTCCGAACGTCGTGCGGTGGTTAATGATCGCGCGGCAATTGGGCGTCTGGGAGACCACCCAGGAGACCGCCTGGGCGGTGATCGCCCTGACGGACTGGATGGAGCTGACCGGCGAGCTGCAGGGCCGCTACGACTACGCGCTGTGGCTGAACGGCGCGGAGAAGGCGGCCGGCAGCGTCACCCCGGAGAACGTGGGCCAGCCGGTGGAGTTGGTGGTGCCGGTGGCCGAGCTGGCGCGGGATCAGGGCAACCGGCTGCAAGTGGGGCGCGGCGAGGGTCCCGGGCGGCTGTACTACACCGCGCACCTGCGCGCCTTCCTGCCGGTGGAGGAGGTGAAGGCGCTGGACCGCGGCGTCGCGGTGACGCGGCGCTACGTGGCGGCGAGCTGCCAGGACGGGCCGAGGTGCCCGGAGGTGCGCGAGGTCAAGCTGGGCGACACCGTGCGCGTCGAGCTTGCGATCACCGCGCCGAACGACCTGTACTACCTGCGGGTGGAGGACGGGCTGCCCGCGGGCTTCGAGGCGGTGGACCCGGCGCTCGCCACCACCAGCCAGCTCGCGCCCGGCCCGCAGATCGATACCCCCATGCCGGTGGATGGGCCGGTGATGGTTGAGGAAGCGGCGCGGGCCTCGGTCGCCTCGCCGTACCCCTGGTGGGGCTGGTGGTGGCGGTGGTACAGCCGGAGCGAGCTGCGCGACGAGAAGGTGGCGCTGTTCGCCGACTTCCTGCCGCGGGGGTCATACCTGTACAGCTACACCATGCGCGCCACGCTGCCGGGCGAGTTCCGCGCCATCCCGGCGGTGGCGGTGGAGAGCTATTTCCCCGAGGTCTACGGCCGCAGCGACGGCGCCCTGCTGCGGGTGACGCGGTAGGGACGAACCACGAAGGCACGAAGGCACGAAGGAAGAGACGTTATTCCCCTTCTTCGTGGCTTCGCGCCTTCGTGTCTTCGTCTTTTCGCACCGGACTAGTCCCGCTCGGCGTTGTCCCCCGTGAGGTACAGCACCCCCACCCACAGCCCACGCGAGCTGGGATAGAACGCGATCGGGAACAGCACCACCAGCGCGCCCATCACCAGGAAGGCCGGCAGCAGCGGCACGCTCGAGAAGCCGATGGCGGCGGCGGCAACGATCACCAGCGCCAGGGTAGCGACGATGTTGACCCCCATGCCGCCGGTGATCTCGCCCGAGGCGCGCTCGAACGGCATGCCGCAGACGGGGCAGGCCCGGCGCATGTGAAACCAGGAGGTGAACATCCGGCCGGTGTGACAGCGCGGGCAGCGCAGCAGCAGGCCGTCCAGCAGCGCGCGCAAGACTCGGAGCATGGCCCAGGATCCCTTCGTGCAGGCGGTTCGTGCGGCAGTATAGCACCGGCGGCCTAAAATTGGCCCGGCGGGCGTTCAACGGGTACGGCGTTCGTTCGGATACAGCGCGGGCGATGTGATCATGGTGCGGCGTCATCGTAGGGGCGCAGCAGGCGCCACCCGTGGCAACGTGCGCCGCACCTGGTGGGGCGCCTGCTGCGCCCTACGGCATGGCGGCCGGCCCGCCGGTGATGGGGCGCCGGTGATGTTGGGGTGCCGGTGATGGACGCGACGGCGCCGTGCCCCGTATGATGGCCGGCACGCCGGTGATGGGGTGCCGGTGATGGACGCGACGGCCCCGTGCCCCGTATGATGGCCGGCCCGCCGGTGGTGGGGGTGCGGTGGTGCGGGACGGGACGGCGGCGCCCCGCGGCATGGTGGCCGGCCCGTCGGTGGTGGGGTGGTGGTGATGGACGCGACGGCGCCATCCCAACGCCACCGCACCGCGATCGTAGGGGCGCAGCAGGCGCCCCCCGTGGCAACGTGCGCCGCACCTGGTGGGGCGCCTGCTGCGCCCTACGGCATGGCGGCCGGCACGCCGGTGATGGGGCGCCGGTGATGTTGGGGTGCCGGTGATGGACGCGACGGCCCCGTGCCCCGTATGATGGCCGGCCCGCCGGTGGTGGGGGTGCGGTGGTGCGGGACGGGACGGCGGCGCCCCGCGGCATGGTGGCCGGCCCGCCGGTGGTGGGGGTGCGGTGGTGCGGGACGGGACGGCGGCGCCCCACGCATGGCGGCGCGTAGACCACGCGGCATATTCGTGGACGATATGGAGGTCCCCATGCCCGACTCAATCTTCGCCCCCGAGGTGCAGGCCGTGATGGACCAGGCCCGCCGCCCGGCGAAGCGCACGGTGGCGGTGGACGGCCGCCAGGTGACGATCGACACCCCCTTCCCCTCGCCGGGTGACTGGCGCGACCTCTGGATCTACCAGATCCTGGTGGACCGCTTCGACAACCCCGCCGCGCCGCCGCGCCACCCATGGGACAGCGTGACGATGGAGTTCCAGGGCGGCACTCTGGCCGGCGTCCGCGCCCGGCTGGACTACCTCCGGCAGCTCGGCGCCGGCGCCATCTGGCTCTCCCCGCTCCAGAAGAACTGCCAGTATAACTCCCACACCCACCACGGCTACGGCTTCCAGGACTTCCTGCGCATCGACCCGCGCTTCGCATCCGACCCCCAGGCCGCCCGGCGTGACCCGCGGCTGGCGGAGGACGAGCTGCGCGCCCTGGTGGACGAGATCCACGCCCGCGGGATGTACGTGATCTTCGATATTGTGCTCAACCACGCCGGTGACGTGTTCGAGTACGAGGGCGCCCGCCACCTCCACTCCCAGCGCGAGTGGCGCGACCACCCCTACCAGATCTTCTGGCGCGACGCGGACGGGCGCGGCCGGGACGAGTGGCACGAGCCGCCAGCGGACGCGCTGCCGGACGCCGCGCTGTTCCCGCTGGAGCTGCGCCGCAACGAGCTCTTCCGCCGCCGCGGGATGGGCGGCGAGCTGGGCGGCGACTTCGCCACCCTCAAGGAGTTGGCCACTGACTACCAGGAGCACAGCCCAGCCTACGGCCGGGTCTACCCGGCCCGGCGCGCGCTCATCCGCATCTACCAGTACCTCATGGCGAAGTTCGACGTGGATGGCTACCGCATCGACACCCTCAAGTACATCGAGCCGGACTTCGCGCGCGCCTTCGGCAACGCTATGCGCGAGTTCGCCCACAGCATCGGCAAGCGCGACTTCTTCACCTTCGGCGAGGTGTACGACGAGGAGGACCGCATCGCGGCCTTCATCGGCCGTAACTCGCGCGAGGGTGGCGACTTGATCGGTGTGGACGCGGCGCTGGATTTCCCGCTCTTCTTCCGGCTGCCGCAGGTGGTCAAGGGCCAGCGCCCGCCCACCGACATCATCGCGATGTACGAGTACCGCAAGGAGGTGGAGCGCGGGCTGGTCAGCTCACACGGCGAGGCCAGCAAGTTCTTCGTGACCTTCCTGGACAATCACGACCAGCACCGGCGCTTCTACTACGTGGACCCGGCCGACCCGGCGCGCTACGACGCGCAGGCCACCCTCGGGCTAGGGTTGCTGTTCACGCTGCAGGGCATCCCCTGCCTGTACTACGGCACCGAGCAGGGGCTGCACGGCGCCGGCGAGGCGCTCGAGGCAGTGCGCGAGGCGCTGTGGGGCAAGCCGGGCGCGTTCGACCGTGACCACCCGTTCTACCGGGCTGTTGAGCGGCTCTCCCACCTGCGCGCCGCCCAGCCGCCGCTGCGCTTCGGGCGGCAGTACTTCCGCCCGATCTCCGGCGACGGGGTGAACTTCGGCGCCTCGCCGTTCCGTGGCGGTGTGCTGGCGTTCTCGCGCTTGCTGGCGGACCGCGAGATGCTGGTGGTGGCCAACACCAGCCCGGCCGCCGGCTGGAGCGGGCTGGCGATCGTGGACTACGCCGCCAACCCGCCGGGCACGCCCTACCGGGTGCTGTTCAGCAACCAGCCCGAGGCGCAGGTGACACCGCCTGCGCCGGTGGTGGAGCGCGCCGGCGGCAGCGTGGTGGTGCACGAGGTGACCGGCGGGCTGAGCCACGGCCCGGCGCGCGCCGTGGGCGTCACCCTGCGCCCGATGGAGATTCAGGTGCTGGCCCGCTAAGATTGTTTGAAAAGCCTCCCGGCTGGCGGCGCGGGGGCCTGCGGCCCCTCACGCTCCCCGTTTCAAACAGGCTCTAAGTGGTGCATCCGGCACGTTCGCTTACGCTCGCGTGCCGGAGCGGGTGGGTGCAGGGAGGGCGAAGCCCTCCCTTGCGCCCCTCCCCCTCTGTCACAGGACTTGGCGGAAGCACCACTAAGTGATACGCCGGAAGTCCGATTGACGCCCGGCACGCGCCGTGTTACCCTTGAGCCGTTCGTCGGACTTGAGGACGCCGCCATGCGCTGGAATCGTATCGCAACCTGCTGGAGAGCCTTCCGCGGCGGCACGCTGCGCGCAGGACAGAGGATCACTGCGCCCTGCGACGGTCGAACTATGTAAAGCATTTACCGGCGAAAGCTGCGTAAAAGTCGTGGGCCAGTGAGATGGCCCACGACTTTTTGTTTTACAAGGAGCCACCCATGCGCAAGGACTTGCACGAAGTCAACCGCCTCGCCTGGAACGAGGCGACGAAGGCTCATAACAGCCACAAGGCCGACCAGGCGCGCTTCCTGCGCGAGGGTGGCAGCACGCTCTACCCCGAGGAGCTGGAGTTGCTGGGGGAGCTACGCGGCAAGACGCTGCTGCACCTGCAGTGCAACGCCGGGCAGGACACGCTGAGTCTGGCCAGCCGTGGCGCGCGCGTCACCGGTGTGGACATCAGCGACGAGGCGATCGCCTTCGCCCGCCAACTCGCGGCCGACTCCGGCATCCCCGGCACGTTCCACCGCGCCGACGTGTACGACTGGCTGGAGGAGGCCGCCGCGCGCGGCGAGCGCTTCGACCTGGTCTTCAGTTCCTACGGCGCGATCATCTGGCTCTCCGACCTGCTGGCCTGGGCACGGGGCATCACCGCGCTGCTCAACCCTGGCGGCCGCTTCGTCCTGGTGGAGTTCCACCCCATCCTCGCGATGCTGGACGAGCGAGGCGAGCGGGTGGTGGGCCACTACGGCGGCGGGCGGCTGATGTCGTTCGAAGAGGGCATCGGCGACTACGTGGCCTGGGCCGGCTCACTGCTGGCGCCCTCCGGCTACCTCGAGGGCGTGGTGGGCTTCCGCAACCCGCACCCCGGCCACGAGTTCAACTGGGGCCTTTCCGAGGTGGTCACGGCGCTGCTGGAGGCCGGGCTGCGCCTTGAGACGCTGCGCGAGTACCCGTACGCCAACGGCTTCCCGGCCTACGAGGGGACTGTGCTGCTGCCGGGCGGCCGCTTCGCCCCCGCCGAGGGCCGCCCGACTGTGCCGCTCATGTTCAGCCTGAGCGCACGCAAGGAGGGGTGAGGCTCCCAGAGGAGGTTCAGGGAGAGCTTCGCCTCCCTGGACCTCACCCGTTCCTCTGGCCGTGTGTGCTGCGCGCACGAGAGTCTGTCCGCAGCCCCCGGCGCACGGCGGGGGGCGCGTGCGCTGGCCCGGAGAAAAAGGATCACCAATGATCGTCGCAGACATGCATAATCTGGGGCGCGCCCACGGCGGGCGCACGATCTTCGCTGGCCTCTCCTGGACCATCCAGGAGGGCGAGAAGATCGGGCTGGTGGGGCCGAACGGCGTGGGCAAGTCCACCCTGCTGCGCACACTCGCCGGCCTGGAGGCCCCCGACGCCGGGGCGCTGACGCTGCGGCGCGGCGCGCGCGTGGCCTACCTGCCGCAAGAATACGCTGGCGAGCCGCAGCGCAGCGTCATGGACGAGTTGCTCGCCGCGCGCGCGGATATCGCCGCCCTTGAGGCGCGTGTGGCGGTGCTGGAGGCCCAGCTGGGCGAGCCGGCGGTGGCCGGCGATATGGCGGCGCTGGGGCGGGTGCTCGCCGAGCATGAGCGTCTGCTGGCGCAACTCGAGGCCCTCGGCGCCGCCACGCTGCGCGGCCGCGCCGAAGCCCTGCTGCGCGCCCTGGGGCTGGACGAGGAGCACTGGGACCGGCCAATGGGTGTGCTCAGCGGCGGCCAGCGCAAGCTGGTGGGCCTGGCGCGCTGCCTGCTGGAAGGGCCGGACCTGCTGCTGCTCGACGAGCCGGACAACCACCTGGACATGGAGCGCAAGGCGTTGCTTGAGGAGGTGATCCGCTCCTTCGACGGCGCCGTGGTGATCGTCTCGCACGACCGCTACCTGCTGGACGAGACGGTGGGCCTGGTGGTGGAGCTGGAGCCCCTCGGCGCTGGCGCCAACACCCAGGGCGCGCGCCTGACCCGCTACGAGGGCAACTACTCGGCCTACGTCACCCAGAAGGAGCTGGCGTTGCTCCGCCAGCAGGCGGACTACGTGGCGCAGCAGAAGGAGATCGCCCGCCTGGAGGCGGCCGTGGCGCGCTTCAAGCTGTGGGCCAGCATGGTGGTCAACGAGCGCCACATCCGCCAGGCGCGCAACAAGCAGCGCCAGATCGACCGCATGGAGAAGGTGGAGCGGCCGGTGCTGGAGCGGCGCAGGATGGCGCTCCAGTTCCGCCCCCAACTGCGCGGCGGCGCCAAGGCGATCGAGCTGCGCGGCGTCGACAAGGCCTTCGGCGACACGGTGGTGCTCGTGGGCGCCAGCGCGACGATCATGAACGGCGAGCGCATCGGCGTCGTCGGGCCGAACGGCGCCGGCAAGTCCGTGCTGCTGCGCCTGATCCTGGGGCAGCTGCCGCTCGACGGCGGCGAGGTGTGGATCGGGCCGAGCATCCAGGCCGGCTCCTACGCCCAGCAGCACGAGACGCTGGACATGGCGCAGACGCCGATCGAGGCGCTGCGCGCGCTGCGCCCGATGTACGAGGCCGAGGCGGTGGCGAAGCTCGGCCGCTTCCTCATCCCGTACGCGGCCTGCTCCCAGCCGATCGCCAGGCTGAGCGGCGGCGAGAAGAGCCGCGTGCAGCTCGCCCGCCTGATGCTGAGCGGTGCCAACTGCCTGCTGCTCGACGAGCCAACCAACAACCTGGACATCCCCTCCGCCGAGGTGCTGGAGCGGGCGCTTGAGGAGTTCGCCGGCACGGTGGTGGTGGTCTCGCACGACCGCTACTTTCTGGACCGGGTGGCGGACCGTATTTTCGAGGTGCGCGACGGCGAGCTGCGCGTCTACGAGGGCGGCTACAGCTCCTACGCCGCACAGCGGGCGAAGGCGCTGGCGCTCCCCCCGCCCCCGCCACCCGCGAAGCAGCCCGCAGCGAAGAAGGGCCGGTAGGCGCCTGACCACCAGGGCACAAAGGCGCGCAGGGCTGAAGGTGTCGGGGCAGCTGCAGATCACGTCCGGGCTGCCCGCGACAGCGTTTCTGATCTTCGTGTCTTCGCGTCTTCGTGCCTTCGTGGTACGAAGCGGCGCTCCGCGCGGACGACTCTGGCACACAGCGTGCTGAAGGCTCCTCAGCCCGTTCACAGACAGGAGGGAAGCTGGAAGGAGCAGGACAAGCCCGCGCTCGTGGATTACTGGTATACTAGGGCGGCACGAGGACGTCGCACGTTCAACGTTAAACATTGAACGTTCCAGGGGTGTTCGACGCGGTGTTCGATCGGTTGAACCCCGAGACGTGCAACGTGGAAACGTGTGACGTGCAACGCAGAGGAGAGCAAGCGGAATATGGCCCCCAGCCCTGACCACCTGGAGCAGTTCGCTAACCTGGACATGCTGCGCGCGGTGCGCACCGGTGTCCCCGAGGTGATTCTGGCCGAGCACAAGACCCCCGAGCAGACGCTGGCGATCGTCCGGCGCGTGCTGGACGAGCGCGGCCGCGTGCTCGTCAGCCGGGTGCCGCCCGAAGCCCGCGCTCTGCTGGAGCGCGAGTTGGGCGCAGAGGTGATCTGGACGCGCTACGCCGAGGGGCGCACGCTGGCGCTGCAGCGCCCTGGCGCGCAGATGGCCCCCAACGGTGGCCAGGTAGGCGTGCTCACCGCCGGCACCAGCGACATCCCGGTGGCCGAGGAGGCCGCCGCGCTCTGCCGCGAGATGGGCTGCCAGGTGCACACCGCCTACGACGTGGGCGTGGCCGGGCTGCACCGCCTGTTCGAGCCGCTGCGCCGTATGCTGGCCGTGCCGGTGGACGCCATCATCGTCGCCGCCGGTATGGACGGCGCGCTGCCCTCGGTAGTGGCCGGCCTGGTGGACGTGCCGGTGATCGGCCTGCCCACCTCGGTGGGCTACGGCTACGGCGGCGGCGGGTTGGCTGCCCTCGGCAGCATGCTGCAGACCTGCGCGCCCGGCCTGGCGGTGGTCAACATCGACAACGGCATCGGCGCCGCAGCCATCGCCGGTCGCATCGCCGCCCGCGCCGCCGCGGCCCGGAGTGCACGCTAACCAAGGTCTTCACGCCTTTGTGCCGTCCCGCCTTCGCGCCTTCGTGGTACATGAGGAGAGCAGAAGCATGACGACGCTCGATGACAAGTACGCCCGCCTGCAGGCCATCCTGCGCGACCTTGGCTCGGTGCTGGTGGCCTTCTCCGGCGGGGTGGACAGCACGCTGCTGCTCAAGGTGGCCCACGACACCCTCGGCACGCGCGCCGTGGCCGCCACGGCGGACTCGGAGAGCTACCCGCACGAGGAGCTTGAGCAGGCCCGCGAGCTGGCGGCGCTGATCGGCTGCGAACATCTGGTGGTGCGCACCCACGAGATCGACGACCCCGGCTACGCCGCCAACGCGCCCGACCGCTGCTACTATTGCAAGAAGACCCTCTTCACCGAGCTGGAGCCGATCGCCAGGGAGCGCGGCCTGGCCGCCATCGTCTACGGCGCCATGGCCGACGACCTCGGCGGCCACCGGCCCGGCCACCGCGCCGCCCACGAGTTCCACGTGCGCAGCCCGCTCATCGAGGCCGGCATCGGGAAGGCTGAGATCCGCGAGCTGGCCCGGCGCCTCGGCCTGCCCAACTGGAATAAGCCCTCCTACGCCTGCCTCTCCTCGCGCATCGCCTACGGCGAGCAGGTCACCGCCCAGAAGCTGCGCGTGCTGGACGAGGCCGAGCGCTTCATCCGCACCCTCGGCCTGCGCCAGTTCCGCGTCCGCCACCACGATACGATCGCGCGCCTCGAGGTGCTTCCCGAGGATATCACGGCGGTGGTGGAGCACCGCGAGGCGATCGTGACCCGCCTCAAGGAGCTGGGCTACGTCTACGTCACGCTTGATCTGCAGGGCTTCCGCTCCGGCAGTATGAACGAGGCCCGCCGTGTGCACCCCCAGGAGATCTTGCTGATCGGCTAGAGCGCCGGTACGTATTGCCCGGCCGGGGCTGCGGGGGCCTGTGGCCCCTTGCAAACCACTTCCCGGCGGGGTGCGGGGGTGCGGCTGTGGCCCTCCTCCACCCCATCGGGGGAGGGTTCATGGAAGGGCTAAGCCCTCCTATGAACCCTTCCCTAACTACCTCTGTAAGCGGAACAGGAGTAGCGCGAGATCAGCAGCGGCACGTGGTAGTGGCGCCCCTCGTCCAGCACCTCGAAGTCGATCGTCACCCGCGCCAGGAACGGCACGTAGCCGTCCAACTCGCGGAAGTAGGCCCCCACGTCGAAGACAAGCTGGTAGCCGCCCGCCGCAAGCTCTGTATCCCCCAGCAGGTCCCGCACGCGCCCGTCGCCGTCGGTCTCCGCCTCCGCCAGCCGCACGAGCCGCTCGCCCTCCCATCGCGCCAGCCCCACCGGCACCCCCGCCGCCGGCTCGCCACGCTCGGTGTCCAGCACGTGCGTCGAGATCGACGCCCGCTGTGTCGCCATCGCACCCTCCTTCCGCTTTGGTGGCGTCTCCCCCCGTAATCCTACTTGATCTGCGCCGCGCCGGTGCTATACTATGCGCGCCGCCCGCATCAGACTAACACATCCTTCCCACGCCCTGTCCGGCGTTGCACCACACCGCTGGTTATGCGTCGTCTGGCCGGTGCTGTGCCGGCTCGACATAGTGTGTGGCCCCGCCACACAAGGAGCAGCTCGATGAGGCGTGTGAGGGTTCGAACGTGGCTCGTCGGCGTGTTCGGGCTGTCGCTAGTGCTCGCGCTCTCGCTCGGGGCCCCCCGTGCGCGCGCCGTCCCAGGGGCGCAGCCGGCCGCCAGGTCGGGAGCAGAGGTGTTCGCGGCCAACTGCCAGATCTGCCACGGGCCAAGCGCCTCGGGGCGCATCGGGCCGCCGCTCAACCAGATCCCGCCGGAGATCAAGGCCCTGCCGCGCGATGCCGTCATCCAGGAGCTGACCGGTCTGATCCGTGGCGGCATCCCAGGGCGCATGCCCATGTTCACGCCCGAACTGGTGAGCGACGCGGAGGTCGGCCCACTGGTGGACTACCTCTTTAGCCTGGACGGCAGCCTGCCGGGCCCGTCGGTCTACGAGGCGCTCGCGCCGGTGACAGCCGAGTCGGCGCAGGGCCGCACCTTCTTCCCCGAGACCAGCCACAGCGTCGGCGGCGACTTCCTCACCTACTGGCGGCGCAACGGCGGCCTGGAGCGCTTCGGCTTCCCGATCAGCGAGGAGTATAACGGCGTCTCTCCGATCGACGGCAAGGTGTACCGCATGCAGCTCTTCGAGCGCGCCCGTATGGAGCTGCACCCCGAGCTGCCCGCCGGCCGGCAGGTGCTGCTGGCGCTGCTCGGCGTCGAGGAGGCGCGGCTCCGCATGCACTTCCTGGGCGAGCGCTGAACGTTTGCACGGTGAACGTTGAACGTTGGGGCACCGGGGCGCGATCGAGGCGGTACCGCCTTGATCGCGCCCCGAATCGTGTAACGTGCGAACGTTCGACGTGCAACTGCTATAATGCCCTCGGAAACCAACTGTGCTGAGGGATCCCTATGGACTACGAGGTCACGATCGGGCTGGAGGTCCACGCCCAGATCCTCACCGCCTCCAAGATGTTCTGCGGCTGCAGTGCCGAGTACGCCAGCGCGCCACCCAACACGCACACCTGCCCGGTGTGCCTCGGCCTGCCCGGCGCGCTGCCGGTGATCAACCGCCGTGCGGTGGAGCTGGCGATCCTCACCGGCCTGGCGCTCAACTGCACCATCCAGAGCAACAACCTCATCAGCCGCAAGAACTATTTCTACGCCGACCTGCCCTCCGGCTACCAGCGCAGCCAGTATGACGACCCACTCTGCGTGCGCGGCTGGGTCGAGATCGAGGGCGACGCCGGCCCCAAGCGCGTCGGCCTCACCCGCGTCCACATCGAGGAGGACACCGGCAAGCTCACCCACGCGCCCGACGGCGCCGCGCTGGTGGACTACAACCGCGCCGGCGTGCCGCTCATGGAGATCGTCTCCGATCCGGACATCGCCTCGCCTGAGGAGGCCCGCCGCTACTTCCAGAAGCTGCGCCAGATTCTGCTCTGGATCGGCGTCAACAGCGGCGACATGGAGAAGGGCGCGCTGCGCTGCGACGCCAACGTCTCCGTGCGGCCACGCGGCCAGCGGGCCTACGGCGCCAAGGTCGAGATCAAGAACATCAACTCCTTCCGCTTCGTCGAGCGCGCCCTGGCCTACGAGATCGACCGCCAGATCCGGGCGCTCGCGGCCGGCGAGCCGATCGTCCAGTCTACCCGCGGCTGGGATGAGGCTCGCGGCGAGACCACCCTGCAGCGGGTGAAGGAGAGCTCCGAGGACTACCGCTACTTCCCCGAGCCGGACATCCCGCCACTGCTGATCACCCCCGAGCTGGTGGAGGCCTGCCGCGCCGAGCTGCCCGAACTGCCCGACGCCCGCCGCGCCCGCTTCATGCAGCAGTACGGCCTCGGCGCCTACGACGCCGAGACCCTCACCGCCGAGCGCGGCGTGTCCGAGTACTTCGAGCGGGCGGTGGCCGCCGCCCGGCGGGTGGGGGCTTCCCCCAAGGACGTGGCGAACTGGACCAGCGGCGAGCTGTTCCGCCTGCTCAAGGAGACCGGCGAGGCCCTGGAGGAGGCCGGGGCGCGCTTCCTGCCTGAGTACATCGCAGAAGTGATCGACCTGCTGGCGCAGGGGACGATCACCCGCACCACCGCCAAGGAGGTCTTCGAGGCCAGCTTCAGAACCGGTCAGCCACCGGCGCGCATCGTGGCCGAGCGCGGCCTGGCGGTGATCGGCGCCGGCGACGCGCTCGCCGCTCTGGCCCGCGAGGTGCTGGCCGCCAACCCCAAGGTTGTGGCGGACTACCGCGCCGGCAAGCAGGCGGCCATTAAGTTCCTGGTGGGCCAGGTCATGAAGGCGACGAAGGGCCAGGCCAACCCCCAGGCGGCCCAGGCGGCGCTGGAAGAAACGTTGAACGCTGAACACTGAACGCTGATGAGCCGGGGCATGATCGATGTGGTCCTGCGCTGATCATGCCCTGGCTCATTATGCCTTTGACCTAGTACCTTTAGCCTCTCCCCTGGAGGGCGTACCTTCTCACCTGCACAGCGCGGTAACTAAGCAGGCGAATCGCTCTTCATCGTTCATCCTTCATCCTTCATCCTTTCGAGGAGGCCCGATGTCCGCCACCGCGCTGTTCCGACCGACGTTCACCGACCTGCGCGCCGAGATCGAGCGCCGGGCTGCCCAAGGCGCGGCCCCTGGCGAGATCGACGGCCTCATCCACCGCTTCCTGACCGCCTGCGGGGACAGCCCTGCGCCGCTGGTCGAGTACGACGGCACCGTCACCTGGATCTACCGCGACCCCGCGGCCGAGAGTGTCGCGGTGGTGGGCGATTTCCTCGGCTACGACACGAGCCGCACGCGTATGGCGCGCCTCGCCAGCAGCGACCTGTTCTACCTCACCGCGCAGATCCCGCTGGACGCGCAGATCGCCTACGCGTTCGCGGTGGATAACCCAAGTCCCGAAGGCGGCCGCTCCGCCGCTTGGCTCGCCTGGCTCGAGCGCTGCCGCACCGACCCGCTCAACCGGCGCTGGATCGTCGAGACCCACCCGCTGCGCACCCTCTCGCTGCTGCAGATGCCCGGCGCCGAACCCGCGGCGGACATCGATGTCCTGTCCGATGAGGGCGTGACCGTGGCGCTACACGTGGTGAGCAGCCCCTCGCTGGGGATCTCCCGCCGCGTCTGGGTGCACCTCCCGGCGGACTACAGCCCGCGCACCCGCCGCTACCCGGCGCTGTACTTCAACAACGGCGAGTCGTACCTCCTTGCCGCGCGCGCCGCGCACCTGGCCGAGGCACTGCGCCAGGAGGGCGAGGTATCCCCGGCGCTCCTGGTATTCGTCCAGAGCCTCGCGCATCACGACGAGGAGGACCTCGCGGCCGACGACTATGTGCGCTTCCTGGCCGACGAGCTGGTGCCGTGGGTGGACGCGCGCTATGCCACCTCGCCGGACCCGCGGGACCGTGTGGTGGCCGGCGCCTCCTCCGGCGGCGCGCTGGCACTGTACGCCGCGCTCGAGCGGCCGGAGCTGTTCGGCGGTGTGGCGGTGCAGTCCCCGGCGCCGCTGCTCCTTCCGGACGCGGTGGCCGGCCGCCTGGCGGACAACGCCGCCCACGGCTACGGCCTGCCGCGCTGCTATGTCGACGTCGGGCGTTACGAGTCGCACGCCTTCGTCGAGCACGCGCACGCGCTCTGCAACGCGCTGCTGGCCGGCGGCGCGGCGCTCTCCTACCAGGAGTTCCCCGGCGACCACAGCTTCGCCGGCTGGCGCACCAGCCTCCCCGACGCCCTGCGCTTCCACCTGGGCGCCTCCGCCATGCCGGACGAACTCTAAATAGCTCCACACACCTTCCGCGGTCAGGGGCGG
>DATMBA010000347.1:0-5159 GCA_035559635.1 Roseiflexaceae bacterium | reverse complement strand
GCGCCTCACCTGGCAGCGCCGCAAGGTCAAGCCGCGCCCGCTGGTGCTGATCGCCGATATCAGCGGCTCGATGGAGCAGTACGCCCGCCTGCTGCTGCAGTTCCTCTACGGCGTGGCCCACAGCCGGCCGCGCGTCGAGTGCTTCGTCTTCGGCACTCGCCTCACGCGCGTCACACCTCAGCTGCGCCTGCGCAACGTCGACCGCGCCCTGGACGATGCGGCGCGCGAGGTGATGGACTGGGCCGGCGGCACGCGCATCGGTGAGAGCCTGCACGCCTTCAACCGGCGCTGGGCCAGGCGCGTGCTCGGGCGTGGCGCGCTGACCTTGGTGATCAGCGATGGGTGGGAGCGCGGCGACCCACAGCTCCTGGCGCGCGAGCTGCGCTTCCTCCAGGCCCGCTGCCACCGGCTGATCTGGCTCAACCCGCTCGCCGGCCGCGCTACCTACCGCCCACTGGTGGCCGGCATGCGCGCGGCCCTGCACTACGTGGACGACTTCCTGCCGATCCATAACTTCCAGAGCCTCACAGCCCTGGAGCAGCACCTTCGTACGCTCGACGCACGCGGCGTGCGCCGGGCGCAGAGCACAGGAGGAGGGCGATGATCCCAGCGGCATTCGACTACCTGGCGCCGCGCACGCTGGATGAGGCGCTGGCGGCGCTGGCGGCGCACGGCGGCGAGGCCAAGGTCCTGGCCGGCGGGCAGAGCCTCATCCCGGCCATGCGCTTCCGCCTGACCGCGCCAGCGGTGCTGGTGGACATCAACGGCGTCCCCGGCCTGGAGTACATCCGCGAGGAGAACGGCCACCTGGCGATCGGCGCGCTCACCCGCGAGGCGGCACTGGAGGACTCGGCGCTCGTGGCGCGCGCCTACCCGCTGCTGGCCGATGCGGCCCGCGTGATCGCCGACCCGCTGGTGCGCAACCGCGCCACCGTGGGCGGCAACCTGGCCCACGCCGACCCGGCCAACGACCACCCGGCGGTGATGCTGGCCTACGGCGCGCAACTCGTGGCGCGCGGGCCACACGGCGTGCGCACCATCCCGATCGATGCCTTCTTCCTCGGGATGTTCGAGACAGCGCTGGCGCCCGATGAGTTGCTCGCCGAGATCCGCATCCCGCGGCCCGGCGCGGGCACCGGCGGCGCCTACCTCAAGCTCGAGCGCAAGGTCGGCGACTACGCCGTCTCGGCGGTGGCGGTGCAGCTCACGATGAGTGGCGACACCTGCACCGCGGCGCGCGTCGCGCTCACCAACGTCAACCCCACGCCGATGCGCGCCATCGGCGCGGAGCAGGCGCTCGTGGGCCAGCGGCTCACCGAGGATGTGCTGGAGGCCGCCGGGCACGCCGCAGCCGCCGAGTGCGACCCTTCGGCGGACCTGCGCGGCTCAGTGGAGTATAAGCGCGACCTGACGCGCGTGCTGGTGAAGCGGGCGGTGCGGCGGGCGGCGGAACGGGCAGCGGCCTGATGCACAATGCAGAATGCAAAGCACATGGGCAATTTTGCATTTTGCATTTGAGTGAACGGAGCGGATGATGAGCGTACATACCATTCAACTCACTGTCAACGGCGAGCAGCACACCAGCCAGGTGGAGAGCCGCCTGCTGCTCGTCCACTATATCCGTGAGCATCTGGGGCTGACGGGCACGCACATCGGCTGCGACACCACGAGTTGCGGCGCGTGCACCGTGATCGTGGACGGCGTGGGTGTCAAGAGCTGCACCATGTTCGCCGTCCAAGCCAATGGCCGGCAGGTCGAGACGATCGAGGGGCTCGCGCAGGGCAGCGCGCTCCACCCGCTGCAGGAGGGCTTCTGGGAGAAGCACGGCCTGCAGTGCGGCTTCTGCACGCCCGGCATGATCATGTCCGCAAAGGCGCTGTTGGCCCGCAACCCCAGCCCCAGCGAGGAGGAGATCCGCCGCGGCATCTCCGGCAACCTCTGCCGCTGCACCGGCTACGTCAAGATTGTTGAGGCCATCCAGTACGCCGCCGAGAAGATCCGCGCCCAGCAGGAGGAGGTGCCAGCATGAGCGATGACCCGCTGACCCGCCTCGACCCCACCGGCGCCCGCCATTTGGGTGACCGCTTCGAGCACCACACGCCCGCCCCGGCCGGCACATCCGCCCTCGTCCCCACCGGCCACGAGGTGCGCGTCACGACCCCGCCCACCGTCTGCGGCATGGGCCACCGCATGAAGCGCAAGGAGGACCCGCGCTTCATCCGCGGCCAGGGCCATTACGTGGACGATGTGAAGCTGCCCGGCATGCTCTACCTGGACATGGTCCGTAGCCCGTACGCTCACGCCAGGATCCTTAAGATCGACGCCTCCGAGGCCCTCAAGACCCCCGGCGTGCTGGCGGTGATCACCGGCGAGGACTTGAAGAAGGCCGGCAACCTGCACTGGATGCCGACCCTCATGTCCGATACGCAGATGGTGCTGCCGATCGAGAAGGTGGTCTACTACGCCCAGGAGGTGTGCGCCGTCGTCGCCACCGACCGCTACATCGCCGCGGATGCGACGCAGAAGGTCATGGTGGACTACGAGCCGCTCCCGCCGGTGGTCGATCCCTTCGAGGCGCTCAAGGACGAGGTGATCGTCCGTGAGGACAAGGAACTGAAGACCAACCACATCTGGCACTGGGAGGCGGGTGACCGCGCGGCCACCGAGCAGGTCTTCCAACAGGCGGCCACGGTGGTCCAGCAGTACATGCACATCCCGCGTATCCACGTGGCCTCGATCGAGACCTGCGGCATGGTGGCGCACTTCCAGCAGGCCACCGGCAAGCTGACGGTCTGGATGACCTCGCAGGCCCCCCACGCCCACCGCACGGTCTTCGCGCTGGTGAGCGGCATCCCTGAGCAGAACATCCAGATCATCTCGCCGGACATCGGCGGCGGCTTCGGCGGCAAGGTGCCGGTCTACCCCGGTTACGTCTGCTGCGTGGTGGCCAGCATCGTCACCGGCCGCCCGGTGAAGTGGGTTGAGGACCGTAGCGAGAACCTGCAGGCGGATAGCTTCGCGCGCGACTATCACATCACGGCTGAGCTGGCGGCTGACGCGGGCGGCAAGATCACCGGGCTGCGGGTGCGCACCCTGGCGGACAACGGCGCCGCCGACGCGGCCGCCAACCCCTCGAAGTTCCCCGCCGGCCTCTACAGCATCTGCACCGGCTCCTACGATATGAAGGCCGCCCACGTGTCGGTGGACGGCGTCTACACCAACAAGCCGCCGGGAGGCGTGGCCTACCGCTGCTCGTTCCGCGTCACCGAGGCGGTGTATATGATCGAGCGCATGGCCGACATTATGGCCCACCAACGCGGCGAGGACCCGGCCGACTTCCGCCTGAAGAACTTCATCCGGCCCGAGCAGTTCCCCTACAAGTCCCCCACCGGCTGGGAATACGACAGCGGTAACTACGCCGCGGCGCTCCAGCTGGCGATGGACATGATCGGCTACCGCGAGCTGCGCAAAGAGCAGGCCGAGCGACGCGCCCGCGGCGAGTTGATGGGCATCGGCATCGCCAGTTTCACCGAGGTGGTGGGCGCTGGCCCCTCGCGCGACTTCGACATCCTCGGTATCAAGATGTTCGACTCGGCCGAGATCCGCATCCACCCCACCGGCAAGGCGATCGCCCGCTTCGGCACTAAGAGCCAGGGCCAGGGACACGAGACCACCTACGCCCAGCTGATCGCCGAGGAACTGGGATTGCCCGCCGGCGACATCCAGGTGGAGGAGGGCGACACCGACACGGCGCCCTACGGTCTGGGCACCTACGCCAGCCGCTCCACCCCCACCGCCGGCGCCGCCGCGGTGATGGCCGCGCGCAAGATCAAGGCCAAGGCGCGCAAGATCGCCGCCTACCTGCTCGAGGTGGGTGAGGAAGACCTGGAGTGGAGCGTGGACCGCTGGCAGGTCAAAGGCTCCCCCGAGCGCGCCAAGACTATCCAGGACATCGCCTTCGCGGCCTACACCAACTACCCGCTGGGGATGGAGGCCGGCCTGGAGGCCACCGACTACTACGACCCGCCGAACCTGACCTTCCCGTTCGGCAGCTACATCTGTGTGGTGGACATCGATAAGGGCACCGGCGAGGTGAAGGTTCGGCGCTTCGTGGCGGTGGACGACTGTGGCAACATCATCAACCCGCTGGTGGTGGAAGGCCAGATCCACGGCGGTCTGACGATGGGCCTGGCCCCGGCGCTCTATGAGGAGATCGTCTACGACGAGCACGGCGTCAACCTCACCGGCACCTTCGCGGACTACCTGCTGCCCACGGCGGTGGAGACGCCGCGCTGGGAGCTGGGCAAGACGATCACTCCCTCGCCGCACCACCCGGTGGGCGCCAAGGGCGTGGGCGAGTCCCCCACCATCGGCGCGCCCCCCGCGATCGCCAACGCGGTGGTGGACGCGCTCTGGCACCTCGGCGTGCGCCATATCGACATCCCGATCACGCCGCAGAAGGTCTGGAAGCTGCTGCGTGAGCACGGAGTGAATGACTAATGCAGAATTGAGAATGCAGAATGCAGCAGGGTGCGAGCGTTCTGCATTCTCAATTCTCATTTCTGAATTCAAGATGTATGACGATTTCTTCGCCAAAGCCAGTGAACTGAGCCGCGCCGGCGTCCCGTTCGCCACGGCGGTGGTGGTGCGCGCCGAGCGGCCAACCTCGGGCAAGCCGGGCGACAAGGCGATCGTCACGGCGGATGGGGTGCTGCACGGCTGGATCGGCGGGAGCTGCGCCCAGCCGGTGGTGGTGCGCGAGGCGCTGGCGGCGCTGCGCGAGGACCGCAGCCGCCTCATCCGTATCTCACCGGACCCCGGCGCGCAGCCGCCGCGCGAGGGGTTGGTGGAGGTGCCGATGAGCTGCTACAGCGGCGGCACGCTGGAGATCTTCATCGAGCCGCAGCCGCCCCGCCCGCGCCTGCTGGTCGTCGGCGGCCTGCCGGTGGCGCGCGCGCTGGCGCAGCTCGGGCGCGCCATGAGCTATCACGTGGTGGTGGTGGACCCGGCGCACGCCGGCGTGCGGCCGCCCTATGCGGACGAACTGCTGGCGGATGTGGCCGAACTGCCGGCGCGCGTCACACCGCTGAGCTACGTGGTGGTCGCCACCCACGGTGAGTACGACGAGGCGGCGCTGGAGGTGATGCTGCGCGCCGGCG
>DATMBA010000346.1:0-3730 GCA_035559635.1 Roseiflexaceae bacterium | reverse complement strand
CGATGGGGCCTGCCCGGCGCAGGCCGCCAGCAGCAGCACCGTCACGGCGAAGAGCGGGACGAAGCGTATACGTGGGCAGGCGGACATAGCGACTCCTTTCATCAGACAGCGGCCAGAAACGCTGCCGCTAGTTCAGCCGGGTCGCGTCCCTCAAACTCCATCGCATAGTTGAGCCGGGCCATCGCCCGGCTGTCGATCCGCCAGGCCAGCCGCCCCAGGATCGTCTGGACCTGCGGGTGCTGGCCGAGGAAGTCCCCCCGTACCACCGGCGCCGCGTGGTAGGCGGCGAACAGCGCGCGGTCGTCCTCGAGCGTCACCAGGTCGTGCGCCACGATGCGCGGGTTGACGATAAAGTCCGCCAGCACATCCACCTCGCCGCGGGCGAGCGCCTCGAACGACTCGCCATACGCGGAGGAGAGCGCCTGGGTGCGGCCGAAGCGCAGGCCGTAGGCCGCACACAGTCCGGGGTAGCCGCCCGGCGCGAACGTCAGGGGCGGATCGTCCTGCAGGAACGGCGCCGTGCCGCCGAGCGCCAGCCCACCAGCGTGCCCGACCAGGTCGGAGATCCGCCGCACGCCGAGTTGGGCGGCCCACGCCGCCCGCATGATCAGCCCATAGGTGTTGTCAAAGCCGAACGGCTCCAGCCAGCGAACGTTCCAGCGCTCCCAGGCGGCCGCCCGCACCGCCGGGTACACCTGCTCGCGTGGGAGCGGCGCCAGCCCTAGGTAGCGGCGCAGCGCGGTGCCGGTGTAGTCGGCGTACAGGTGCAGGTCGCCCCGCAGCAGCGCCTCGTGGTTGCGCTCGTGGCCATCGAACCCGACCCTCAGCTCGCCCCGGACGTGGGGCGCCAGCGCGTGAGCCATCACGTGGCCCAGGAACCGCTGTTCCGTCTCGCACGTTCAGCGGTGGACGCGGCGCCCGGCTGAGGGATCTGCAGCTGCTTGCATGAGTGTTTCTCCTTTGCCTCGTACGACCACTCGGAGCTGATGAACTTTTACTAAATAATCGGGTTACGTGGCAGCGTGCCACGCCCGGCCGCTGAAGCGGCGGGCTATCCCCTACCAAGCCCGCCTGCGCGGGCTGTTGCGCAGGCCGCGCCTCAGGGACCAGCGGCCCAGCCACCCAGCGCGCCTGCCAGTCCCTCGATAGCCCGCACCGCCGGGCTGTCCGGCGCGTAGTCGATCGGCGCCTGGCGGCGCTGCTCGGCCTGGACCACCGCCTCGTCGAACGGGATGGCGGCGAGCAGATCCAGGCCGTGGCTCCGGCAGTACTGTGCCACGGCCTCCTCCTCTTGCGGGGTGCGGATGCGGTTGGCGGCAGCGGCGATGCGGGGCACGCCGAGCTGCGTGGCGAGCGCGCGGATGCGGGCGGCGGCCTCAAGCGCGCGGTAGTACGGCTCGACGACGATCAGCAGGGTGTCCACGTGCTCGGCCGTGCCGCGCCCCAGGTGCTCCAGCCCGGCCTCCATGTCCAGCACGGCCACGTCGGCCTCGCTCACCAGGTGGCCCGTGATGCCGCGCGCCACGGCGTGCGCCTCGCAGCGGCACCCGACGCTGGCCTCCAGCACCTGGCCCATCACGAGCAGCTGCACGCCGTCCGGTGCCGGCACGCCGTAGTCCGCGATGAACTGGGGCACCGGCCGGTGCAGGTGGACGTAGGCCCTGCCGTTCGCGTCCTCACGCCACTCGGTCAGGCCGTACGGCACCGCCGGCGCCTGCACGGCCCGCTCGGGCGGGATCCCCAGGCTCAGCGCCAGGTTCGGGTTCGAGTCCACGTCCAGCGCCAGTACGCGCCGGCGCCCACGCGCCAGCACGCGCGCCAGCGTGCCAGCGATCGTCGTCTTGCCGACGCCGCCCTTGCCGGTGACTGCCAGCCGCATCTGCGTCCTCCTCTCCGGGCTGAGCGCCCGGTGGCTCACATGCTTGTAGGCCGCGCCTGCAGAAAAAGAGGTTTTTCCGGGAGGGTCAGCCCTCCCACGCCCTCCCCCTGTGCTGAAGGCGCACTAGCCCTCCGCTGCGGGCGGCTGCACGATCTCCGCCGGCGACTCCATCTCGGCCAGCGGGTACACGTCGTAGCGCGCATAGTTGTAGACCGGCGCCATCGCCAGCAGGCGCTCGAGCTCCTCGTTGGACACCACATCGTAGATCCATGCGCCGCCGTGTTTGCCGACGATATGGTAGCGCCGCTCAAGTTTGCCCTGCTCGGCGATCTTCTTCGCGTATTCGGGCATGCGCATCACCGCGTGGACCACCTCGATGCTCAACCGGCCGATCTCCAGCTCCCACATAACCAGAAACTTCATGACGTCGCGCCTCCCCGGCCAGCTGCCGGACGATCCGCTCGATCCTCCCGACTGACTCGGCCGCCGCTCGCTCGACCGGCTCGCTCAACCCGATGCCGAGCGCGTCGGCCTCGGCCGGCTGGCAGCCGAGGATGAGCACCTGCGGCGGCAGGACGCCGAGCGCCCTGGCCAGGATAAGCGCCTTCGCGGGGGTCGTGTAGTGCATGTCGGCCAGGAAGTCCTGGCGCTGGCGCTCCGGCCAGGTGGCCAGGTCTGGCACCTGCGCCTCCAGGAGGTGCAGCGTCCCCGGCGGGCTCCCCCGCTCCACCGCGTCCACGATCACCAGCGCGCCGTAGCCGTCCATCAACTCCTGTACGAGGTGGATGCCGCCGATGCCCACCTCGACCACCCTGGCGCCAGCCGGGAGCGCGGCGCGCGCGGCGAGCCACCTGGCCACCACCACGCCAAAGCCGTCGTCGCACCGCAGCAGGTTGCCCATGCCGGCGATCAGGATCTTACGCATGTGCATAGAGCAGTCCTATCAGACATAGTAAAGTGGGGGAAACGCTTTCGCGAGGGCAGCGCCCCCCGGACCCCGCGTTGGGCTGGCGCACGTTTACGGGCGATCGTCGGCGGCGAATCGCACGGTGGGGCACGGGGTGGCTCTGCCTCCCGTGCCCACCTGCTATTCTTGTGGGCGCACGGCGACCTGAATATAGCCCTCGGCCACGGTCACCGGCAGGACGACCAGGCCCGGCCCGGGCGCTCCGTCGGCCCGCTGGCCGGTGCGCATGTCGTAGGCCTCGTTGTGCCAGGGGCAGGTCACGACCGGCGGCGCGAAGCTGCCCAGGTGGAGCGGCGCCACGCTGCCGGGGCAGTTGTTCCGCACCGCGTAGACCGCGCCGGCGATGTTGGCGACGAGGACCTGCACACCATCGATGTCGAACGCCTGCATCGTTCCGTCCGGCAGTTCCTCGAGCCGCGCGATGGCCGTGAAAACCGGCCGGCTGGCCCGGGGCGGCGGCTGCGCGCTGACCTGCACGAGCGGGATGACCTCCGGCGCGGGGAGCAGGTCGTAGAGCAGCAGCAGCGTGCGCACCACCGGGTCCGCCGCGGCGCGCTCCACAGCCCCGGGCGGCCCCTCGCGGCGCAGGTGGCTCACCAGGCGGCCCAGCCCCGCCCGGTGGACCGCGTCGACCATCTGCAGCAGCTCGAAGACCTTCTCGCGCACCTCCGGGGAGGGCAGCGCCTCGAACTCCCGCACCAGCGCGTCCAGGCGCTGCGCGGCGGCCTGGAAGTCCGCCTCGCTCAACTGATGCTCGAACGACGGCATTCGCTCTCCGAGGACCGGCACCAATCATGCCCCATGGATTACGGATTGCACACTACTAGTAGTCCGTCAGAGCTACGCTGACGGATAAGGGAGGGGCCGGGGGAGGGCAAAGCCCT
>DATMBA010000345.1:0-4292 GCA_035559635.1 Roseiflexaceae bacterium | reverse complement strand
CAGGACGCGCCGGTACACCGCCAGCGTCTCGCGCGCCGCGCGCAGCCAGGAGAAGCGCTGCGCCTGCACCCGCCCCCGGCGGCCAAGCTCGGCGCGCCGCTCCTCGTCGTCCCACAGCTCCTGGATGGTATCGGCCCACTGGTCCGGCTCCAACGGCGGCACATAGAGCGCCGCCTCGCCGCCGATCTCCGGCAGGCTCGAGGTGGCGGCGGCCAGACAGGGGGCGCCGCAGGCCATCGCCTCGAGCAGCGGCAGGCCGAAGCCCTCATAAAGCGAGGGGTTAAGATAGAGCCGGCAGGCGTTGTAGAGCCAGCGCAGGTCGTACTGGCCCACCCGCCGCGCGAAGGTGACGTGATCCTCCAGCCGCAGGTCGCGCACCGCGGCGAAGATCTCCTCATCGCGCCAGCCGCGGCTGCCGGCCACCACCAGGTGATAACCGGCGGCGGGGGTGCGGTCCAGCAGGATGCGGAGCGCCCGCAGCAGCGTCGGCAGATTCTTGCGCGGCTCGAGCGTGCTGACGAAGAGCATGAACGAGCCAGCCGTGACCGGCGTTCCGTCCAGGACGCGCACCTCGCCCGGGCGCAGCTCGATCCGGCCATAGAGCGGCGCCGCGGCCTCATAGATCACGTCGACCTGGTCGGCGGGGATGTCGAGCAACTGCGCGATATCCTGGCGGGTGGCCTCGGAGACGGCGACGATCGCATCGGCGCGGATCGCGCTGGACCGCACGCGGCCGTAGTAGGCGCGCGCGGCGTCGTCCAGGATCTGCGGATAGTGGAGGAACGCCAAGTCATGGATCGTCACCACCGCCGGGAAGGGCCGGCGCGGCGGCGCGATGAAGTCCGGGCAGTGCAGCACGTCTGGCCGGGCGAGGAGCACCTCGGCGGGCAGCGTCCACGGCTCGAGGCGGTGGTGCGGCGGGGTCAGGACGGTGCGCCGGGCGACGTTGGGGGCGACGACGAGTGGGCGCAGGTGATCGCGGTGCTGGAGGCTGATGATCTGCTCCTCGGGCGCGACCTCCGCCAGGGCCGTCATGAGCTGGCGGGTATATTGTGGGATGCCGCCCTGGCGGTACGCGTTGAGGCGGGCGTCGATCGCAATTCGCATGCTGATAATGCCATCTATGCTGCGTAGAGGTGCAAGGGATCAGCTCGGCACCCCTGGGGTGAGGTAGGGAGGAGCGGGCTGCGTTTCGCTTCGCCCCTGTCAGGGCGGCGCGGCGAGGCGCAGCAAGGCTACGACCTCTGCCCGCCTCCGAATCTCAGCGTCGCCCTGTTAAGAGAACGTAGCGCAGGCATCACATTCGGCGCTCTGGCGTATGAATCAGTCCAGAACCTCGACCACCTGGCCATCGTACGCCAGGCGGATGTGCGGCGGCAGCTGCGCGTTGCTGGCCTCGTGGTCGAGTTGGTGATCCATGTGCACCAGCAGGGCGCGGTGCGGGCGCAGTTCCTCCACCAGCGCCACCGCCTCGGCGAGGGTGAAGTGGGTCGGGTGGGGGGTGTGGCGCAGTGCGTTGAGCACCAGCAGGTCCAGGCCCAGGAGCCGGGCGCGGGACTCGGGCGGAACGGCGCTGGCGTCGGTCACGTATCCCAGCCGGCCGATACGGAAGCCGGTGATCGTCCAGCGGCCGTGCTGGACATCGAACGGGAGGATGTGCGCCTGCCGGATCTGAAACGGCGCTGCGCTCTCGATCGTGATCAACTCCAAGGCCGGGCGGGTGGACCCGTCCGGCTCGGCGAAGGCGTAGGCGAAGCGCTCGCGGACGGCGGCGAGCGTCGCGGCGCTGCCGTAGACCGGGATCGTCCCACGTTGGACGAAGTTGAGCGGCCTAAGGTCGTCGATCCCGGCCACGTGGTCCGCGTGGGCGTGGGTGAGCAACACAGCGTCGAGGCGCGCCAGCCCCACGCTCAGCGCCTGCTGCCGCAGGTCCGGCCCGGCGTCCAGCAGGATGGTGGCGCCGCCGGCCTCCAGCAGCGCCGAGGTGCGCAGCCGCTTGTTGCGGGGATCCGGGGAGCGGCAGACCTCGCAGCGGCAGCCGATGACGGGGACGCCCATGGAGGTCCCGGTTCCGAGAAAGGTCAACCGCATGGCCGGCAGGGTCTCCGCGCGAAGGCACCTTGGTGCATTATAGCACAGCGGGCACAAGGGGCGCCGCCCACGTTGGGAGTGTGAATTTCACCGGATACTGGCTTCATCCCACGCCTGGCCGGGCCCCGCGGGCACCCCGCGGCGGGCTACCCCCTGCGAAGCCTGCCTGGGCAGGCTGGATCAGGCCGCGCAGGCAGCGCAGACCCTGCTGGGGGGGGCTCCCGTGGCCGCGCATAGCGCGATCCGCCGTGCCGCGTGGGATGTAGTCCGGGTGGGCACCGGGACTCGCCCCCGGCGGGCATCGCACCGCTGCGCGCCAGGCTAGGGTCTCTCTGCAACCTGCGTTTGCGGGGGCTTGGGGCCGCAGCCCCCAAAAATCTTCTCAAAGGTTTTTTGGAGGGGCTCGGCCTCGCCAAACCTCCCGCGTTGCGGATACGCTAGAGCATCGGTCACCGTATGCTTGGGGCTGCGCCCCAAACCCCCTTGGGGAGGCGCGGAGGGCGTAGCCCCTCGGCATCCACCCGTTTTTCGGTGATGTTTCGGGGGCCGCAGGCCCCGTAGCCCCCGCCGGGCACGACGTGACCGGCGCTCTAGAGCGGATCCAACGTCGGTGCTGCATCAGAGCCTGCAAAAACGCACGCCACAGCGCAACAGTCAACGGTAGGGCGTATGCGTTCTGAGCCATGCACCACGGCCGGCGCGTGATGAACGTTGCGTCTGTCATCGGGTATCCTGGCGGCGCACCACGCCCGGCCCGTGGGGTGCCCGCTGGGCCCGGCGGGCTATCCGTTGCCAAGGCCGCCTGCGCGGCCTGAACGGCAGCCCGCACCGGCGGGCTTGGCAGCATCTAGCCCGCTGCTTCAGCCGCCGGGCGTGGGACGGCGCCCTCTGCCCACGGAGTGCGTAACCGTTCATCACCGGCCGGGCGCTGCCGGGTGTGGTGAGAACGTATAGCCCTCCAGCCAACGGCGCGGTGGCATGCGGCGCGGCTGATCTTGTGGTATAATAGCGGGGTTTGTGTTCGTAGAGGGGCTGAGAGTGCGACTTGGCTCATCTCGCTAGCTAGGTCAGGACTCTCAGTGACATTCGATCGATTCAACCTCCACCCGCGGATCGCCGCGGGCGTCCGTGCGCTGGGCTACAGCGCGCCCACCCCCATCCAGGCCGAGGCGATCCCACCGGTGATGGCCGGCCGGGACGTGATGGGCCTGGCCCAGACCGGCACCGGCAAGACGGCCGCCTTCGCGCTGCCCATCCTGCAGCGCCTGATGAGCGGCCCGCGCGGGCACGTGCGAGCGCTGGTGGTGGCGCCCACGCGTGAGCTGGCCGAGCAGATCCACGACTCGTTCACGGCGTTGGGGAAGGAGACCGGGCTGCGCAGCGTGACGCTATACGGCGGCGTGGGCATGCAGCCGCAGGTGCAGAAGCTGCGGGCCGGCGCCGAGATCGTGGTGGCCTGCCCCGGCCGCCTGCTGGACCACATCGGCCAGGGCACGGTGGACCTCTCGCAGCTCGAGGTGCTTGTGCTGGACGAGGCGGACCACATGTTCGACATGGGCTTCCTGCCGGATGTGCGCCGCATCCTGCGCAGTGTCCCCGCCCGGCGCCAGACGCTGCTGTTCTCCGCTACGATGCCGGCGGACATCCGGGCGCTGGCGCACGAGGCGCTGCGCGACCCGGTCACGGTGCAGATCGGGCAGATCGCCCCGGCCGAGACCGTGTCCCACGCGCTGTACCCAGTGCCACCGCACCTGAAGACGAAGCTGCTGCTGGACTGGCTGCAGCGCACCGAGACGCGCTCGGTGCTGATCTTCACCGGCACGAAGTACCGCGCCAAGCGGTTGGGCGAGAAGTTGGAGCAGCTCGGCTACCGGGCCACCTCGCTGCAGGGCAACCTGAGCCAGAACCGGCGGCAGGCGGCGTTGGACGGCTTCCGCGACGGCGAGTACACGATCATGGTCGCGACGGACATCGCCGCGCGCGGCATCGACGTGTCGCGCGTGTCGCACGTGATCAACTACGACATGCCGACGACGGCGGAGGCGTACACACACCGCATTGGGCGCACCGGGCGCGCCACGCGCACCGGGGAGGCGATGTCGTTCGTCACCGGCGAGGACGAGGCGATGGTGCGGGCGATCGAGCGGCTGATCGGGCGGCGGATCGAGCGGCGCACACTGGAGGGGTTCGACTACCGCGTG
>DATMBA010000344.1:0-3090 GCA_035559635.1 Roseiflexaceae bacterium | reverse complement strand
GGAGGGCTTTGCCCTCCCCTGAAACCCCACCCTATCCGGGTAATCCGGATAGGCTCTTAGTGTATCAGGGAGGTGCGCCGCGTGGAAACTATCATCTCATCCCCTACGAAGACTGTGACCATCGGCCCGGGGCGCCCGTTTGTGGTCATCGGCGAGCGCATCAACCCCACCGGCCGCAGACTACTGGGCGAGGAGATGGCCGCCGGCAACTTCGAGCGCGTGCGGCGGGACGCGTTGGCGCAGGTGGCAGCCGGCGCCCACGTGCTGGATGTGAACGCCGGCGTGCCGCTGGCGGACGAGCCGGCGCTGCTGGCCGAGGCCATCCGCGTGGTGCAGGAGGCGGTGGACGTGCCGATCTGCATCGACTCGTCGGTGGTGGCCGCGCTGCGGGCCGGGCTGGCGGCCGTGAGGGGCAAGGCGCTGGTCAACTCCGTCACCGGCGAGGAGGAGCGGCTGGCGGCGGTGCTGCCGATGGTGGCCGAGCACGGCGCGGCGGTGATCGGCGTGGCCAACGACGAGAGCGGCATCTCCTATGACGCGCGCGAGCGCCTGGCGGTGGCCAGGAAGATCGTCGAGCGCGCCGAGGCCTACGGCATCCCGCGCCAGGATGTGATCATCGACCCGCTGGCCATGCCGGCCGGGGCGGTGCCGGGCGCGGCCGCCACGCTCTTCGAGCTGGTGCGCATGATCCGCGAGGAGTTGGGCTGCAACACCTGCTGCGGCGCCAGCAACATCTCCTTCGGCCTGCCGGACCGTATGGCGCTCAACGCCACATTCCTCGCCATGGCCATCGGCGCCGGCATGACATGCGCGATCACCAACCCGTGTGAGCCGGAGATTATGCGCGCGATCATGGCGGCCAACCTCATGATGGGCTATGATGAGAACTGCCTGGCGTGGATCGCCGCCCGGCGCGAGCCGCCTGCGGCTCCATCCCAGGACGGCGCCGCCACGGGCGGCCGTGCGGCCCGCGAGGCGCGCCGGGCGGCGCGGCGGGCAAGCGTATCCTAAAGGGGAGGGCCAGGGAGGGCTACGCCCTCCCGGAAACCTACCCCGGTTCCACTGGCGGTGTGCGCGCGGCGCACAGAAGACCCTGAGCGCAAGGAGGAGCTGCAGATGTCCCTCAAGGAACTGTCCGACGACGACCTGTGGCTGCAGATACAGGACGACCTCTACGACGGGCTGAAGGACGAGGTGGCCGCGGGCACCAGAGAGGCACTGGAGCGCGGCTACAGCCCGCAGGAGGTGCTGGCGCAGGGCCTGGTGGCCGGCATGGACATCGTCGGCGTGGACTTCCGCGACGGCGTGCTGTTCGTGCCGGAGGTGCTGATGTCCGCCAACGCCATGAAGGCCGGCATGGAGATCCTGCGGCCGCTGCTGGTGGAGACCGGCGCGCCGCGCATCGGCACCATGGTGATCGGTACCGTCAAGGGCGATATCCACGACATCGGCAAGAACCTGGTGGCGATGATGATGGAGGGCGCCGGCTTCGAGGTGATCAACCTCGGCATCAACAACGACGCGCAGAAATTCATCGACGCCATCCGCCAGCACCAACCGGACATCGTGGGTATGAGCGCGCTGCTCACCACTACCATGCCTTACATGAAGGTGGTCATCCAGGCGCTCAAGGACGAGGGCTTGCGCGAGCGGGTGTACGTTATGGTGGGCGGCGCGCCGGTGACGGAGAGCTTCGCGCGGGCGGTGGGGGCGGACGCCTACGGGCGCGACGCGGCGGTGGCGGTGGAGATCGCCAAGGCGCATATGACCAGCAAGCGCGGCGACGCGGTGGTGGCGTGAGGCCGCCCGCGTGGTGCGCCAGGGACGCCGCTGATCATGGCAGGCAGCGGCGCAATGCCGGTCGGGGCGGGGCTCTGTGGCCGCCGCCCTGCATGCCATGCCGCGGCGGTGATCGCGTTGCGGGGCGGCCATGGGGGGATCGCCCCGGCGTCGTGTGGGCTGGAAACGCGGTGCACAACTCGTCGTCACGCCCGGCACGCGCCTGCCCCGCGACAATGCTTGCAGATTCGGTGTATACTGTGGCACGCATATCCGGCAACCACATCCTCGCATTGCGCTGACTGGTAGCGGCGAGAAGAGCAGGGAGCGGAGGAGAAGGGTGCGCGTGGCGCTCCCCTTGTTCTCTTGTGCCCTGTTTTCTTTTCGGCAGAGCGGCGGCATCCGTCGGTGTAGAAGGAGGCTTCCGATGTGTACGGTCAGGCATCTGCTCAACATCAAGGGCAATGAGGTCTGGACGGTGACGCCCGAGACGTCGGTCTTCGACGCGCTCAAGCTCATGGCGGACAAGAACATCGGCGCGGTGGTGGTGATGGACGGCGAGCAGGTGGCCGGGATCATGACCGAGCGCGACTACGCACGCAAGGTGATCCTGCAGTCCAAGACGTCCAAGGAGACGCAGGTGCGGGAGATCATGACCCCGGCGGTGCTGTATGTGCACCCGGAGCAGCACATCGAGGAGTGTATGGCGATCATGGACGCCAAGCGCATCCGCCACCTGCTGGTGCTCGAGGAGGGCCGCCTGGTGGGCATGGTCTCGATGCGCGATGTGGTCAAGCAGATCATCGACGAGCGCGAGTTCCTCATCGATCAGTTGGAGCACTATATCACCCAATGATCCCTCTAGCCAAACCACCAGGTTTGTGCTATAATACACAAGCAGGCAAGAACTTACCATAACCTTTCACTCCGTGTCGGAGCTCAGGTCTGGCCGTCTCCGCACACGTCTCTGCTTCAACCGCACGACATCGTTCGCCGGGCGTGCTTGCGTGCGCCCACGAAAGCTCCGCTCGCATCGCACTCACCGTCTCAGCGCCTCGTCCTGCTGTCATATGAGGTCGCAGGAGGTGCGGGATGCGGGACCTCTCTCACGTACGCCGCTGGCTGGTGCCACTGGCCGGTGTGTTGGCGCTTGTGGGCTGCGCCGGCGAGCCTGCGGGCGCCGGGGCCGCGAGCGCCGGGCAGTCCACCCCCCTCTGGGCGTTCGTGGTGTACGCCGCCGCCGCGCTGATCGTGGCGGGCGCCATGATCGGCATCTCGCACCTCCTCGGCCAGCGTCACAGCGGCCGCGAG
>DATMBA010000343.1:0-8060 GCA_035559635.1 Roseiflexaceae bacterium | reverse complement strand
GGCGAGCAGTTCATCCACCGCACCGGCCACGGCCTGGGGATCGACGTGCACGAGCCGCCGTTCATCGTCGCTGGCAGCCGCGAGCCGCTCCCCGCCGGCGCCACCTTCACCGTCGAGCCGGGCATCTACATCCAGGGCCGGCTCGGCGTGCGGATCGAGGACGATGTGGTCATCGGCGCTGATGGGGCTGAGTCGCTAACAACATTTCCACGCGAGTTGATCGTGATTTAGTGGCAATACTTTAAGCGGGCGCTGCCCGCGGCGTGGGGTGCGGGGGGGCAGGCCTCCGCGAACCCCTTCCCGCCGGGGGTGGGGGGCCATAGGCCCCCACACCGAGTCTTCTCACATCTGTTTCGGAGGGGCTGCACCCCTCCCCACCTCCCCGTGGGTGCGGGGGGCGGTGCCACCGCGTACGTCCTGTCATTTGACAGGTATTGGATGGAGTGGTACATCCGGCACGTTCGTCGACACGCGCTCGCCGGAGCGGGTGGGTTTTGGCAGGGCGCAGCCCTCCCGAGCCTTCCCCCTTCTGTTAAGGGACTTGGCGGATGCACCGTTTGCATTTCTTCCGCCGATGAACGAACAACCCACCGTTGACGCAACGATGGACCAGCCGACTCTCATAGACCTCCCGATGCTCCCGCACGCAAGCACGGTCCAATTGATCGAGAGCCTGCTGTTCACTGCCGGGGAGCCGGTGGCGGTGGCGGAGTTGGCGCGGGCGCTGGAGATCTCGCCGGATGCCGTGGAGGTGGCGCTGGAGGAGTTGGCGCGCAGCTGTACGGGGCGCGGTGTGCGGGTGCAGCGCCATGGCGAGCGCGCGCAGCTGGTCTCGGCCCCCGAATGCGCCGCCGCCGTCGAGCGCTTCCTGGGGATCCAGGGCCAGCAGCGCCTCTCGGCGGCTGCCCTGGAGGTGCTGGCGATCATCGCCTACCGCCAGCCGGTGACGCGCGCGCAGGTGGAGGCCATCCGCGGGGTGGACAGCGGCGGCGTGATCCGGGCGCTGCTGGGTCGCGAGTTGGTGTGCGAGTGCGGCCGGCTGGAGAGCGTGGGCCGCCCGATCCTGTACGGGACGACGCCCGAGTTCCTGCGCCAGTTCGGGCTAGGCAGCCTGGCCGAGTTGCCGCCCCTGGAGCTGTTCGCCACAGGGGCGGCGGGTGGATCTCCCGGCGGCGCACCGCAGGCGGGGTGAGGGGCGCCATGTTTTCCACAATCCACACCAGTTATCCACAAGACTGTGGACAGCGCTTGACACGCCAGCGGAGAGCTTTACAGCTCACTGCAAAGCCACATGGCCGGAGGCAGCCGGTGGCGGCGGCCGAAGTTTTCCACATGTTCAATATGGTTAGGTCAACTCTAGGGGTGGATTTCGGCGCCGATCCCGTGACGTAGGCCGATATACGACCATTGAGGTATATAAGGAACTTTTATAGAGATCGGCGCTGGTCCGGCTTGAAAACATGGGTCGCATGGAGTATGATCTCGCCCATCACACGAACACATGCGACCTCACCTTCTCTGGTTCCGACGTTGCCGCCAGAGCGAATGTGATGTGTTGCGCGCCCCTGACCGCGCGCAGCGGCAGGTACGAGTCTGTCCGAAATGGAGGCCCCGTGTGAACCTCGCCAAGATCTGGAACGCTGCACTGGGCTCGCTACAGGTCCAGACGTCGCGGCAGGAGTTTAACACCTGGCTGCGGCGGGCGTCGCTTCTCGCGGTCGAGAACGGCGTGGCCACGATCGGCGCGCCCAGCGCGTTCTACAAAGAAGGGCTCGAGAGTCGCTACAGCCTGCCGCTGCGCGAGTTGCTGAGCAGTCTGGTGGGCTTCCCCGTGGCGGTGCGCTTTGTGATCGGCGCTCCTGCCATGCGGGACCAGGGGCTGCCCGGGGGGGAGCAGGAGCAGGATCTCTACGGCCTCGACGACCACGAGCGGCCCAACGGCTACGGCCACGGCCAGAGCAACGGCGGCTACGCCGGGGGCAACGGTAGCTATGGCCCCGGCATCCACCCGGCGGTGTATGACCGGCTGCCGATGCAGCAACTGGAGTTCTCCAGCGCCATGCGCACCGGTATGCTCAACGCCCGCTACACCTTCGACCGCTTCATCGTCGGGCCGAGCAACCGGCTGGCGAATGCGGCCTGCATGGCGGTGGCCGAGCACCCGGCGGCGGCCTACAACCCGCTCTTCCTGTACGGCGGCGTGGGGCTGGGGAAGACCCACCTGCTGCACGCGATCGGCAATTACGCGCTGGACCGCGACCCGGAGATCAATGTCCTGTACGTCTCTTCGGAGAAGTTCACCAACGACCTGATCAACGCCATCCGGCGCCAGCAGACGGAGGAGTTCCGCGTCCGCTACCGGAACATCGACATCCTGCTGATCGACGACATCCAGTTCATCGCTGGCAAGGAGAGCACACAGGAGGAGTTCTTCCACACCTTCAACACGCTGCACTCCTCCGGCAAGCAGATCGTGATCTCGTCCGACAAGCCGCCCAAGGCCATTCTGACGCTTGAGGAGCGGCTGCGCTCGCGCTTCGAGTGGGGGCTGATCGTGGACGTGCAGATGCCGGACCTGGAGACGCGCACGGCCATCCTGCGCACCAAGGCCGAGCAGATGCTGGTGAATATCCCCGCCGAGGTGATCGACTTCCTGGCCCACCGCATCCAGAGCAACATCCGCGAGTTGGAGGGTTGCCTCAACCGGGTGGTGGCCTACGCCCAGATGACTGGCTCGCACGTCACGGTGGAGGTGGCCACCGCGGCGCTCTCCGAGTTGCTGGACACCAGCCGGCGCAAGCGTATCTCCCCCGAACTGATCGTGCGCGAGGTGGCCGAGTTCTACGGCGTGGACATGCGCGCCATGCAGGGCCGTGGCCGCAGCCGCAATATCGTGGTGCCGCGCCAGGTGGCGATGTACCTGCTGCGCGAGGAAACCGAGTCCAGCCTGGTGGATATCGGCCAGTTGCTCGGCGGGCGGGACCATACCACGGTCATGTATGGCTGCGAGAAGATCACCGAGGAGCTCAACACCGACGCCCGCCTGCGCCAGGAGGTCAATACGATCCGGGAGAAGCTGCTGCAGGGGAATACCTCGTAAGTGCCTATCCAGCTACCCCGGAGCGGGTGGGATTTCAGGGGGAGGGCGAAGCTCTCCCCTGACCCCTCCCCGAGGTATGCGGATCGGCTTTAAGCGTTGGGCCTGAGAGTCTCGGACCGCAGCGCTCAACTCTTATCCCGGCTGCCCCGTCCGCAGCCCTACCTGTGCGGGCCGGCGTGCGACACGCTGGCCCGCACCCTGTATCTCGCTGTCCGCTCCCACACCTCCATGCGCGGTCGCCCGCGAATCGGGGGCGCGGGGCGGAGCCCCGCCGGGGGTGTGGGGGCCGTAGGCCCCCACAAAGAGTCTTCTCACATCTGTTTCGGAGGGGCTGCGCCCCGCCACACCTCCCCGTGGGGTGCGGGGGGCAGCACCACCACGTACGTCCTGTCATTTGACAATCGTGCGCGCAGCGGCTATCCTGTTGCCGCTTTTATTAGGAGCACACTAGAGGATTATCGCACAATGCATCAGGATACCTGGACTCCGCTGATGGGACCCACGCTCGGTCCCGACGAGGAGCTGACCTTCACCACGGCCGGCGCGAGCAGTAGCGCCCTGGTGAATTGGTTCGCCCGCGGGCTCACGGCCGCGCTCGAGCGCCACGGGCACGCCTTCCAGCCCCCCGCGCCGCCCGACGCCGCGCCCGACCAGCACCCGCCGGTGCGCTTGGTGCTCAACCTGTGCGACATCGACCGCCCGCGCGCTATCCACCGCCGCGGCCAGGGCACCTTCGTCGCCACGATCGTCGAGGGCGAGGACAACCAGCGCGATGTGATGAAGGCCGCCTACCCGCTGATCGTCCGCTCACTCGCCAACATGGTGATCTATAACACCCATGTGGACGGTGTGCTGGAGGCGCACTTCGTCACGATCGAGCAGGGCCACTACACGGTGCGGCTCACGGGCGACGAGCAGGCGTTCTTCGACCAGATCTACGGCCGCATCCAGCCGCTGGCCTGCAGCCACCTGGTGATCAACAACGACTTCGTCCCCGACCTGCCGGATCACCTGTGGCAGGGAGACGAGGCCACCCGCCAGATCGGCTGGGCCGGCAAGAAGCTGGACGCGATGGGCCTGCTGCCGGCGGCCATCCCGATCCAGGAGTACCTCTCCGAGCGCGAGCTGCGCCACGTCAAGCGCCTGTATGGCATCGGCGGCCTCAGCTACGGCAACCTCAGCGCCCGCGCGCCCCACAACCCGGCCCACTTCTGGATGTCCGCCTCGGGCGTGGACAAGAGCAGGCTCGAGACGGTCGGCCGCGATATCTTGCTCGTGACAGACTACATCCCCGAGCGGCTGATGATCCGCCTGAGCGTCCCGCCCGCCATCGAGCCGCGGCGCGTCTCGGTGGACGCGATCGAGCACTTCATGATCTACCGCGAGCACCCCTCGGTGGGGGCGATCGTGCATATCCACGCCTGGTGGAGTGACCCGATCCCCTCGACGGAGGTGAACTATCCCTGCGGCACCTACGAGCTGGCCCGCGAGGTAGCCGAGTTGGTGCGCCGCGAGCCGGACCCCTCGCGCGCGGTGGTGGGGCTGAAGAACCACGGTCTCACCATCACCGGCCACTCGATCGACGAGATCTTCCGGCGTATCGAGGGCAAGATCGTTCCGCAGGTGCCGATGTCCTAACCTGAAAATCCCCGTGGGAGGGGCCTGGCCCTCCAGGAAATCTGCCTGTTCCTCTGGTAGTGTGCGCAGCGCACGAGCGACTGGCGAGTAACGCGGACTGAGGACTGAGGACTGAGTATTGAAGGCTGAGCGCTCAGCCCTCAATACTCAGTCCTCAGCACTTTGGGAGGGTTGCGATGGGAGCACTGGACGGCAAGGTGGCGGTGGTCACCGGGGCGACGGGCGGGTTGGGCCCGGCAGTGGTGGCGGAGTTGCTGCGGGCCGGCGCGGTGGTGTTCGCGCCGCACCGGCGCGCGGGCGAGCTGGAGAACCTGCGCGAGCAACTCGCCCTCCCCGAGGCCGGGTTGGCCGGCGCGGTGGTGGACCTGACGGACGAGCAGGGGGTGAAGGAGGCCTACGCCGCGGCCGCCCGCACCCTCGGCGGGATCGATGTGCTGGTCAACATCGCCGGGGGATTCGCCGGCGGCAGGCCAGTGCATGAGAGCAGCTGGGACCTCTGGCAGCAGCAACTCGACCTCAACCTGAAGACGGCGGTACTCTCCTGCCAGGCCGCCGTGCCGCACATGCTCGCGCGTGGCGGCGGGGCGATCGTCAACTTCGGCTCCCGCACCGCCACGCAGCCGGGCAAGAACCTCGCCGCCTACGCGGCTTCCAAGCGCGCAGTGATCCAGCTCACCGAGGCGCTAGCCGCCGAGCTGCGCGACAGCAACATCACCGCCAATGTGGTGCTGCCGAGCACGATCGACACGCCGGCCAACCGCAAGAGCACGCCCAACGCCGACTTCAGCCGCTGGCCGAAGCCGGAGCAGGTGGCCCGCGTGGTGCTGTTCCTCGTCGGCCCCGACGCGCGCATTATCTCTGGGGCGAGCGTGCCGGTGTACGGCAGAGCCTAGTGCGCTTTGAGCGCGGGGGAGGCTTGGAGAGGCACAGCCCCTCCCCACGAATCTGTGAGGAAGCTTTTCGGGGGCCGCAGCCCCCTGTTCTCCTGCCTGGGGCGCTGGCTGCACAGGGCCTGTTATCTGAGCCGCGCCGTCGTGGTGACCACCACGACGATCACGAACAGCAGCAGGAACAGGTTGGGGAGCAGCAGCAGCCAGGGCAGCGCGCCGAGCGCGAAGCCTGCGCCAACGGCCAGCTGGATCGGGCGGCCGCGCTTGACGCGCGTGAGCCGATCCACGATGCGGATCACCAGTTCGGCCACCGCCGGGGCCAGGAACATGATGATCAGAAAGACGAAGAACCCGCGGGCGAAGAGCAGGAATGGAAGGGCGATCAGCGCCGAGGCGATCAGCGCCACCACCCCCGCGACGATCGCGTCGGCTGTTGTGACCTGATAGTTGGCCGGGCGCCTGGCTCGGCGGCACTCGGGGCAGAGTTGGCCCACCGGGGTGATCTGGGCGCACTGGCCGCAGATCGGCCGCTCGCACTGCACGCAGCGCAGGCCGGTCTCGCGTTCGGGGTGGCGGTAGCAGTAGAGCGCCTCCGCCGCGGGCGCGCTCGGCTCGGGGGCCGCCAGCAGCGGCGAGGCATCCCCGGACTCGCGCCGCACCTCCTGGCGGCGTGCGGGGGCGATCTGCAGCCCCTGCGCCTGCAGCCGCTCGACATAGGCCAGGCTGGCGCGCGCCTCCTCGTTGGCCGGGTCGATCGCTAGCGCCCGCTGCAGGTACTCGCGCTTCTCCGCCAGGATCGGCGCCACGCCGCTCAGCCCCAGCCAGGCCTCGGCGCTGCCGGGGTCAAGCTCGGTGGCTCTCCGGAAGTTCGCCCGCGCCGCGAAGGTGTCCCCCGCCAGCGCCGCCGCCCGGCCCTCCTGGATCAGTTGCCGCACCTCGGCCGCGGTCGGGTCAGTCATGGTGCCTTCGGCTCCCTCTGCTCGTACGCTGAAGCGTCCGTTGTGGCGCGCCGCGCGCCGCGCTCTCGCGGGCGAACGCCCTGCGGAACCCCGGGGTGGATGTCCGCCGCTATGGACGAGGGCGTATCCGCAAAGCGGGCGGTTTGGCGGGGTGCAGCCCCGCCAAAAGAACCTTTGAGAAGATTTTTGGGGGCGCAGCCCCCAAGCCCCCGCAAACGCCGTTTGTGGATAGACCCCTAGGTGGTGTTTATCAGGACCTCCACAGGGGGTGGGGGCGAGGCCACCGCGTACGTCCTGTCATCCTGCGCACCTTTCATTATAGACCATGCGCCGGCGCAGGCAGGCCACTGGCGAGTGAGGTTCGGGGGCGAAGCTTCCCAAGAGTCTGTGGAACGAGGTGCACAAGGGGTGAAGCTCTCACACGCCCATCGCTGGTGGCGCTCTACCAGCAGCTGTGCCTGCCAGGAGCAAGTTGCTGCATGCTATAATACGTGCTATCTCCTCAGCGATGCGCTCACCAGATCGTAGTCAGATCGCCGCGGACGGCCCATGCTTCAACCTGCCGTGAGGATATGGCGCGCGAGCTCTCCGGCTGGGAGTTCTTCACGCTCGCGTGATGCGCGTGCCGCTCCCTGAGCGCGCGAGGCTGGAGGCCGGCCTGCTCGCCGGGTTCGGAGGAGGTCTGGGGCGGCCAAGCGCCTCCAGAAGCAGCGTTGACGGATCTGCTCGGGGCCCAAGGCCCCGCACACGTGCGGGAGACGCCGACTGCGCACGTCCTGCTTGATGAAACGCGAAGGAGGGCGCTGTGGCTGAGACACCGACGTGCCGCGTCGTGCGTGGCACGGGGACCTACGAGGGGAAACAAGGGCTGACCTACTTCAATGGGATCTCGGCCGAGACGGTGGGGTCCCAGGGGATCTGCATGCACATGCTGCGCATGCCGCCCGGCGCGCGGGCCAACCCGCACCTGCACGAGCGTCACGAGACGGCGATCTATGTGCTGAGCGGCGAGGCCGGTATGTGGTACGGCGAGAACCTCGAACAGCACCTGGTTGTCAGGGCCGGCGAGTTCCTGTACATCCCCGCTGGCGTGCCGCACCAGCCGTACAACGACTCGCCGCAGGAGTGCGTCGCGGTGCTGGCGCGCACCGACCCGAACGAGCAGGAGAGCGTCGTCCTGCTGCCCGAGCTGGATAAGCTGCGCTGTTGACGGGCGGGCCTGGCACACCAGACCCGCCCGTCAACCGGAGGTGGGGGACCTCAGTCTTGCAGCGCCGCCTCCAGGTGCGCGAGGTCAACCCCGATCTCTGAGCCGCTCGGCTGCGTGAAGGGCGGGAGATAGGGGGAGCCGACGGCCAGGTAGCCGTAGCCAGCCGCCACCAACTCGTCATAGTCCGGGATCATGCGCCGCCCGTCCAGCACCAGGTAGGGCGGCCGCACCGTCTCCACGATCGTGCGCGACAGCCCGCGGAA
>DATMBA010000342.1:0-1466 GCA_035559635.1 Roseiflexaceae bacterium | reverse complement strand
CAATGGCCCACAGTGATGATCATGGCTCACAACGATAACGCCGCCCCGCGCTGGCGGCTCGGCACAGCCCACGCCCCATCGCGACCGCTCGGCGCCCCCCTGGCGCTGCTGGCCGCGTTCGCGCTGGCGGCCTGCGCCGCGCCGCCGGCCTCCCTGGCACCTACACCGCCCGCCGCCGCGGCCACCGCTGCGCCGGCCACCCCCATGCCCCTGCCCACCTCGCCTCCCACCGTGCCGAGGGCCGCGCCGGCGCCCGCCGCGCCTGGCTTCGGCGGCCCGCCCTTCGGCGAGGGCCAGGGGTCCTATGGCGACGGCGGGGTGGACCTCTACGCCCAGGACGCGCCCGAGTTTCCGGCCGGCCTGGAATGGCTGAACGTCAGCCGCCCGCTCACCCTGGCCGAGCTGCGCGGCAAGATCGTGCTGGTGGACTTCTGGACCTACGGCTGCGTGAACTGCATCCATAACCTGCCGGAACTGAAGCGCCTGCAGGCCGAGCACCCGGACGAACTGGTGGTGATCGGCGTCCACTCTGCCAAGTTCACCACCGAGGCCGAGACCGAGAATATCCGCCGCGTCATCCAGCGCTACGAGTTGACCTACCCGGTGGTCAACGACAAGAGCCTGGCGGTCTGGCACACCTGGGGAGCGCGCGCCTGGCCGACGCTGGTGCTGGTGGACGCCGCCGGGGTCATGGCGGCCCTGCACGTGGGCGAGGGGGCCTACCGGGTCATGAAGCCACTGGTGGTTACGCTCGTCCGCGAGGCGGAGGGGCGCGGCCGGCTGGACCGCACCCCCCTTACGGCGCTGTTGGCCCGCGAGTCGCCCCCCGCGACGGTGCTGGCCTTCCCCGCTAGGGTGCGTGCCGATCCGTCCGGCGGACGGCTGTTCATCGCCGACACCGGCCATCACCGGGTGGTGGTGGCGGACCCACAGAGCGGCGAGGTGCTGGCGGTGATCGGCTCTGGCGAGCGCGGCCTGCGTGACGGCGACCTGCGCTCGGCGGCCTTCGATACGCCACAGGGCATGGCGCTTGCGGCCGACGGGCGGACGCTCTACGTGGCCGATACGGGCAACCACGCCGTGCGCGCGGTGGACCTGGCCGCCGGCCAGGTGACGACCGTGGCCGGCACCGGGAGCCGCGCGCAGCAACTCCAACGGGGCGCGCGGCCGGCCCGTGAGGCGCCCCTCAGCTCGCCGTGGGACCTGGCGCTCGACGGGACCCGCCTGTTCGTGGCCATGGCCGGGCTGCACCAGATATGGCTGCTGGACCTGAACAGCGGTACGATCCGCCCCTACGCCGGCAGCGCGCTGGAGGGCGTGAGGGACGGGCCGCGCGAGGAGGCTGATCTGGCCCAGCCGAGCGGACTGGCGCTCGACGGGCGCGGCGCCCTGTACCTGGCAGACACCGAAAGCAGCGCGCTGCGCCGCGTCGGCCTCGGCGGGCGCGGTGCGGTGGAGACGCTGGC
>DATMBA010000341.1:0-8049 GCA_035559635.1 Roseiflexaceae bacterium | reverse complement strand
GGCGGTGACGTGACCCGCCGAGGCTCGGAGGGGATGCACCTTTCCTGGGGTATCTGGCGCGACACCACGCCCGGCGCGTGCATGCCGCAGGCGTTCCCGCAGGGTACGCGCGGGCTCTCCTGCGCGAAGGCCGCCTGCGCGGCCTGAGCAGCAGCCCGCGCAGGCGGGCTTGGCAATGGGTAGCCCGCCGCTTCAGCGGCCGGGCGTGGCATGCGGCCACGTACCCGGTTATGACGCAGGCCGCCGGCGCGGCCTGAGCAGCAGCCCGCGCAGACGGGCTTGGCAATGGGTAGCCCGCCGCTTCAGCGGCCGGGCGTGGCCCGCGGCCACCGATCCGATGATGGAGGAAAAGTCCATCAGCCCGCGCGTGGTGCGCCGCCGAAGACCTGTTGTACTCATGCAAGACCATGAGCGCCTATCTGGAGCACTCGGATCGGGTGGGGCTTCCGGGGAGGGCTTCGTCCTCCCCGGGAGATGCCACGCCCCGCATGCGCTATAATCCGTTCCTCAGCATCTGCGCACACGCTACAGGAGGGCACGATGACCGAGGACGGGCGGGCGCAGCGCCGGGCGGCTATCACGCTCGAGCGGCTCTGGCCACGTATCCAGGCCGAGTTCCGCGAACAGGCCGAAGCCCAGCCCGACGACTGGGCAGCCTTCGAGTCCCGGTTGCGGCGCGAGTGGCCGCGCCTCTTCGGCCTGCTGCTGGGACTCTACGGCCAGACCTACGACTTCTACTACCACCTGGAGCGCCTGCTGGCCGCAGCGGCGCGCAGTTGGCTGGAGCGCCCCGAGTGGCTCAAACGGCGCGACGCCGCCCGCGAGGCGGACCCACAGTGGTTCCAGTCCCAACGCATGGCCGGCGGGGTGCTGTACGTGGACCTGTTCGCGGGCACGCTCGCCGGCCTGCGCGCCCGCATCCCCTACCTCAAGGAGCTTGGCCTCACCTACCTGCACCTCATGCCGCTCTTCGCCGCCCCCGAGGGCGACAACGACGGCGGCTACGCCGTCAGTTCCTACCGCGACGTCAATCCCGCGCTCGGCACCATGGACGAGCTGCGCGGGCTGGCCCGCGCGCTGCACGACGAGGGCATCAGCCTGGTGCTGGACTTCGTCTTCAACCACACCTCGGATGAGCACGCCTGGGCGCGCCTCGCGCAGGCCGGCGACGAGGAGCACCAGGAGTTCTACCTGATCTACCCCGACCGCACGGTGCCCGACCAGTACCAGCGCACGCTGCGCGAGATCTTCCCCACCGTCCGGCGCGGTAGCTTCACCTGGCGCGAGGACATGCGCCGCTGGGTCTGGACCACCTTCAACAGCTTCCAGTGGGACCTGAACTACGCCAACCCGGCGGTGTTCCGCGCTATGGCCGAGGAGATGCTGGCGATCGCGAATGCCGGCGTGGAGTTCCTGCGGCTGGACGCGGTGGCCTTCATCTGGAAGCGCCTGGGGACCGACTCGGAGAACCAGCCGGAGGCGCACCAGATCATCCAGGCCTACAACGCCCTGGCGCGCATCGCCGCCCCCTCGCTGCTGTTCAAATCCGAGGCGATCGTCCACCCGGACGAGGTGGCGCGCTACATCAGCCCGCAGGAGTGCCAGATCTCTTACAACCCGCTGCTCATGGCGCTGCTGTGGGAGGCGCTCGCCACCCGCGAGGTGAAGCTCCTTGCGCACTCCATGCACACTCGCTTCCGGCTGCCGCCCGGCTGCGCCTGGGTGAACTACCTGCGCTCGCACGATGACATCGGCTGGACCTTCGACGACGAGGACGCCCGGCGCGTGGGGATCGACCCCACCGGCCACCGGCGCTTCCTGAACGCCTTCTACGTGGCGCGCTTCGAGGGCTCCTTCGCCCGCGGCGTGCCGTTCCAGGAGAACCCGGACACCGGCGACGCGCGGGTGTCCGGCACGCTGGCCTCGCTTGCCGGGTTGGAGGAGGCGCTGCAGTGCGGCGATGCGCGCCTGGTGGAGCTGGCGATCCGCCGCATCGTGATGCTGCACGGCATCATCCTCAGCATCGGCGGCATCCCGCTGATCTACCTCGGCGACGAGCTTGGCACGCTGAACGACTACTCCTTCGCCACCGACCCGGCGAAGGCCGGCGACAGCCGCTGGGTGCACCGGCCGCGCATGGACTGGGCACGCGCCGGGCGGCGCCATGACCCGACGACGATCGAGGGACAGGTCTACGCCCGGCTGCGCCACCTGATCGCGCTGCGGCAGGAGCACGAGGCGCTCTACGACGGCGCGATGGCGGTGGTGGACACCGGCAACCCCCACCTGTTCGGCTTCGTGCGCAGCCACGCCGGGTGGCGGGTGCTGGTGGTGGCGAACTTCTCCGAGCAGCCGCAGCAGATGGAGGCCAACCGCCTGCGCGTCTACGGCCCCGGCTACCGCTTCACCGACCTGATCACTGGCGCGGAGCGCAGCGCGGAGGAGCCGCTCGCGCTCGAAGCCTACGAGCTGCTCTGGCTGGCCCCGAAGGGATGATTCAGAGGGCTTCGCTCTCCCCCCTCCAGCAGGAGGGCTTGGGGCGGCTCGGAGGGGCGAAGCCCCTCCGAAAAAGAGACCGTGTGGAGGCCGCCCGCACATCCCCGGCGCGCTCGCGCGAACGATGGTCTTAGCGCTGCCGCTCCCTCCGCCGCGCCGCCCGCCGATCCTCGGCCGCTGGCGCCCCACCCCCCCGTGCGGGCGGCGGAACCTCGGGCAGCACAGCGTCCTTCTCCACCAGCCCCGAGCGGATGATGCGCACCATCTCGGCCTCCACCGCCGGGTCGGTCTGCGGCGAGACGAAGGCCGCCAGCCGCCGCTCCACCTCGTCGGTGGCCCGCTGGACCAGATCGCGGCCGCCGGCCCTGGCGAACTGCTCGCGGTTGGTGCGATCGTAAACCGGGCCGGGCAGGTACAGCTCCCGCTGCCAGTACCTGGTGGTGTGCTCGTGCGTCAGCAGATGCTTCTCGGCCAACAGGCCGCGCGCCAACTCGATCGCCGGCAGGTCCTCCTTCACCTCCAGCTCGCGCACGAAGTGCAGCGCCTGCGCACACAGCTCGTCGTCCAGCACCAGCTTCGGCAGGCTGAAGGTCAGCACGTAGTCCAGCATGCCGGGGCCGGAGACCGAGTTCACCCCCGCGAGCGCCGCCAGCAGTGCGCTACCGAAAGTCTCCGCGCCGGCCTGGGCGTCGATGAACTTGCCGTCGCCGAGCGCCATATAGCTCTGGGTGGGCAGCCCCAGGTGCTTCGCGACAGCCACGTAGGCCACGTCCAGCGCCAGCGCCTCGATCGCCGCCATGGGCGACTGGGCCGTCTTCATGTGGAAGGCGGCCGGCGCGCCGCCGAAGAGCACGGGCGCGCCGGGCTGCACCAACTGCGCCATCACGATGCCGGCCAGCACGTCCGCAGTGTGGAAGACCGTGGCCCCCACCAGCGTCACCGGCGCGATCAGCCCCATGAGCGTGACCGGCACGATCTCCACCGGGATGCCGTAGGCCACACAGTCCAGCAGGTTCTGGCAGGAGTCCTCACCGTAGCGAAAGAAACCGGTGGCCGTGATAGTGAAGATCGCCATCGGCCGCGCGATCAGATCGGCGCGGTCTCGCCGAAAGAGCTGCATCAACTCGGCCATGCGCGGCACGCCGTGCTCGGTGAACGCGCCACTCACGATCGGCTTCCGCGAGTTGAGCAGCGCCAGATAGAGGCGCCACACATCGCTCACCTGCGGCTCGATGTCGTTGGTCGAGAAGGCGGTTGCCAGGTAGGCGATGTGCTCCAGCCCGTCGCAGAGCCGCACGTACTCGACGAAGTCGCGCGTGTTGGCGTGGCGCGTCTCGCCGCTGCGGTGGTCGAGGATCTTCAGCCCGCTCGACCCAGGGACGAAGTGGACCCGATCGCCGCCCAGCGCCGCGTGCGGCGCCCCGTCACGCGTGAACAGGGTAAACTCGCGCGGCGCGCTCGCCAGCGCGCGGTCCACCACCTCGGGCGAGAAGAGCATACGCTCGCCGTCGCCCACCGTATCCCGCGCCTCCAGGCCCAACTCCAGCAGCCGGCGGCGCAACGCCGGCCCGCGCACCTCCACGCCGACTTCGGCCAGGATGCGCTTTGCGTCGTCCAACACGCGGACGATCAGATCCTCGGACATGATGCGGAGAGACGGACGCATATCACCGCCTTTCACAGCGCGCGCGACAGGTGCCCCTATAGTAGACGAGCCGCCACGGATGATCAAGCGCGCGCCATCCATCCTGGGGCGTAGGCGTTTTCGCCCCCGCCCGGCAGCGCCCGGCCGGTGCTGCACGGTTCCGCACGCCGTGGGCAGCGGGCGCCGTCCCACGCCCGGCGGGGCCCAGCGGGCACCCCGCCGCGGGCTATCCCCTGCCACGCCCGCCGGTGCGGGCTGCCGTTCAGGCCGCGCAGGCGGCCTTCGCGACAGATAGCCCGCCCGTTCACGGGCCGGGCGTGGGAGGGCGCAAAGAACGCAGACGCCCCAATCCACCCTGTCTGCCTGAAGGCCAAGTCTGCGGGACGGGGAAAAGGCTGTTCAGGGAGGGCAAAGCCCTCCCTCCCCTGCCCATACTGCTCCCACCTCGGTTCTTTCCGCTGCTAACCCCAATCATTGCACCCCGCCACCGAACCGCACGCCATCGCACCCGCTCGTGCCTTGACTCTCAGCTTCCGCCGGTGCTATGCTGCTTATGCCCGGGCGCTTTTGCACGCCAGGAGATGGGCGGGGGAGAGTCCAGGGGGGGGCCTTGCCTCTCTGGACCGCCCAGCCACCGCAACGGTAGTGGACAACCAGGCGCCCCCGGGCGACCGTCCTCGAACGGGAAGATCATCATGGGCCACCCTCCACCGCGTCGCAGCCGCACCCGCCTCCGCCTGCTCGCGCTCGCGCTCGTGTGCCTGGCCGCCCTCCCGCATACCTCCCCGGCCGCAGCCCAGGCCACCGTATCCGCCGACCCGCCGGCGCTCGCGGTGTCGCTGCCGCTCGGCGAGCAGGCCAGCCGCACCATCCGCCTCACTGGCCCGGGCGGGTTCAGCCCGACGATCTACGAGGCCCAGGCCACGCCCCCCAAGGCGCTGCCGGCCGGCCCCAAGCGCGCGCCCCTGCCCGCCCAGAAGGAGCGCGTCGAGGCCGCAATCGCCGCCCAGGCCGCCGCCGCGCCAGACGGCCGCGCCGAGTTCATGGTCGTGCTGCGCGACCAGGCGGATCTCAGCGCAGCCTACGCCATCCGCGACTGGGCCGAGCGCGGACGCTACGTCTACCGGACGCTCAGCGAGCACGCCGCGCGCAGCCAGGCCGGCCTGCGCGCCCAGCTCGAGGCCCGCGGCCTGCGCTACCGGCCGCTCTGGATCATCAACGCGCTGCTGGTGCGCGGCGCCCCCGCTGACGCCGCCGCGCTCGCCGGACGCGCGGACGTGGCCCTGCTGCGCGCTCAGCGCTCCATGGCCCTCCCGCGCGACGCCATCCTCCAGAGCGCCAGCGTGTCCGAGCGCTGCAGCCCGGACGCCCCCGGCAACCCGGTGTGCTGGAACATCCGCCGCATCGGCGCCGACCGCGTCTGGCGCGAGTTCGGCGTGGACGGGCGCGGCGTGACGGTGGCCAACATCGACACCGGCGTGACTTTCGGCCACGCGGCGCTGCTCGGCGGCTACCGCGGCAACCGTGGCGGGCAACTCGACCATAGTTACAACTGGTTCGACCCACAGGGCAGCCACCCGGCCCCCACAGACGGCAACGGCCACGGCACCCACACCATGGCCACCATCGCCGGGCGCGGCGACGGCACCCTGGAGCGGCCGGCGATCGGCGTGGCGCCAGGCGCCTCCTGGGTGGCCGCGCAGGGCTGCGAAGACTTCCTCTGCTCCGAGTTCGACCTGATCGCTGCCGCGCAGTGGCTGCTGGCGCCCACCGATCTGGCCGGCGAGCGCCCGCGGCCGGACCTGCGCGCCATGGTGGTGAACAACTCCTGGGGCGGACTCGGCGGCAGCGACTGGTACTCCGGCTACACCGCCGCATGGCGCGCCGCCGGCATGTTCCCGCTGTTCGCTGCCGGCAATGTAGACGCCAGCCGCCCGCAGACCTGCGGCTCGATCGCTTCCCCCGCCGACTACGCCGACGTGATGGCCGTGGGCGCCACCGACGCCGCAGATACGGTGGCCAGCTTCAGCCTGCTCGGCCCGGCGCAGGACGGTCGCATGAAGCCGGACATCTCCGCCCCCGGCACCCACACCACCGGCCAGGCCGGCGTCCTCTCCGCATCCAATGCCGCGGACTCCGAGTACCGCGCCCTCCAGGGCACCTCGATGGCCGCCCCCCACGTCGCCGGCGTGGTGGCGCTCCTCTGGTCTGCCAACCCGGCGCTGATCGGCGACTACGACGCCACCTACGGCATCCTCCGTGACACCGCGCTGCGCGTAAGCGACACCCGCTGCGGCGACGCGCCCGGCGCGCCCAACAACGTCTACGGCCACGGCCGTGTGGACGCCCACGCCGCCGTGGCCCGCGCCCGCGTGGACGTGCCCTGGCTCCTGGTGGCGGATAGCGCTCCGGCGGTCGCACCGGACGGCAGCGCCAGCGTCACCGTGACGCTGGCGGCCGACCGGGTGCCCGGGCCGGGGACCTACACCGCCCGGCTGCAGGTGTTCGGCGACGACCTGGGCCACGCTCCCACCAGTATCGAGATCACCATGACGGTCGCGCCGATCGACGCGCCGGCTGTGGTGACCGGGCGCGTGGTGAGCGCAGACACCGGCGCGCCGCTGGCGGCCACCGTGGGGGTCGCGGGCGGGCTGGGCGTGCCCACCGCCGGCGACGGGACGTACCTGCTGACGCTCAAGCCCGGCAGCTACACGCTGGCCGCCAGCGCGCTCTCGTATGTCCCCGGCAGCCTGGCGGTGACAGCGGCCGCCGGGGCCACCACGGTCAGGGACATCGCTCTGGCGCCGGACCAGGCGCGCATCGCCATCGGCGCCCCACCGATCGCTGCGGACCTGGCCTTCGCCGAGGAGCGGCGCGTCACAGTCACGCTCAGCAACCCCGGCAGGCGACCGCTCTACTACAGCGCCACCGTGCCGCAGGACCAGTTCTCCGTCTGGCGCAGCGACAGCAGCGCCCCCGGCGCGCCTGTCTACCGCTGGGTGGAACTGCCGCCCGACGCGCCCGCGCTCACCCTGCAGGAGGACGGCTTCGCCGAGAAGGTGCCGCTCCGCATCCCCTTCCCGTTCTACAGCTACGTGCTCACCGAGACGCTGGTGACCGCCGATGGCATGCTGGCCTTCGACACGCCCTATGGCTACCACGGCCCGGCCACCCGCTGCTTCCCCGCTGACGAGTTGGGCTTCTACACCATCGCGCCGCTGCGCGCGGACCTCAGCCCGGATCGCGCGGGCACGGTGCGCTACGGGACGCTGGACGGCGGGCGCACCTTCGTGCTGAGCTACGAGGGCGTTCCGCGGGACGGCGGCCCGCTGGAGGAGACCTACACCTTCCAGGTGCTGCTGCACATCGACGGGCGCATCGTGTTCCAGTACCGCGCGCTCGGCCCACCCACCCCCGCCATGAGCGCTGGCGTGCAGCGCACCCCCTGGGACTACCAGGAGATCGGCTGCGGCGCGGCCCTGCGCCTCGCGGACAGGCTGGCGATCGAACTGCGCCCGCAGGTCCCGGCGCGCGCCTGGCTGGCCGTCACACCCGCCGAGGGGACGATCCTGCCCGGCCAGCAGGCGACGCTGCAGCTCACCCTCTCCTGGGAGCGGCCGAACGTGCCGGGGCCGTACCGCACCCACGTCCGCATCGCCAGCAACGACCCGCTCAGCCCAACGACGCTGCTGCCCGTGGAGCTTACCGCCCGCCCCGCGCCCTACGAGCAACTCCTGCCCACCGTCTTCCGGCAGCAATAGGCGATAGGTGGGAGAGTCAGCTGGCTACCGCCTATCGTCTAGGGCCAATACTTTTCAATTACGCGGGCGCTGCCTGTGGCGTGGGTGTGGGGGGGCGGCTCTGCGCCCCCCCACACCCCCACCGGGGGAGGCGTGGAGGGCGAAGCC
>DATMBA010000340.1:0-27461 GCA_035559635.1 Roseiflexaceae bacterium | reverse complement strand
GATCGCCGCCGGCCTGATCGGCTTCGGGCTGGGGCAGGCGCTGGGACGCACCCCGGCGCTGCCGGCGGCCGACCGGCCGCTCCTGGTCGCCCCCGCCGCGCGGGACCAGTACTACGCCGAGGCGGGATCGCCGGCGATCGTCCAGCCCGCCGTGCGCGACCAGTGGTACGCGGCGGTGACCCCGCCGACGATCGATGAGCGCGCCAGGGCCACCGGCCGCTACTATACCTCCCAGTACACGCTCGCCGCACCGACGATCGATGAGCGCGCCAGGGCCACCGGCCGCTACTACACCTCTCAGTACGCGCTCGCCGCGCCGACGATCGATGAGCGCGCCAGGGCCACCGGCCGCTACTACACCTCTCAGTATGTCGCGACAGCAGAGCTGTTCGTGGTGCCGGGCGCGCGAGACGACTGGCGGCTGAGGCGGTAGCGGGACGCGGGACCACTGAGGCACTGAAGGCGTGAGGGCGCTGAGAGATGAGTCTCAGCGCCCTCACGCCTTCAGTGCTTCCTCAGCAGTCCTCCTCAGTGCTTCAGAGATCCCTCAGCGCCTTCAGCGATCACGCTTGATCCCCGGCGTATAATGTCCCTGAGACCTGGCTCCCTACGCTATTCGCCTCCCAGCCCTGCATCGTCCCTCGCGCAGGAGGGCATCGCCATGCTCCCCACCCTTCGTATGCGCCTGCTCGGCGATTTCAGCCTGGCCTACGGCGGCCGGCCGGTGGCGGGCGTGGGTACCGCGCGCGTGCAGGCGCTGCTCGCCTACCTGGCACTGCACCGCGACGCGCCCCAGCCGCGCCAGCACCTCGCCTTCCTCTTCTGGCCGGACTCCAGCGAGGCCCAGGCCCGCAATAATCTGCGCCAGGCGATCTACCAGATCCGGCACACGCTCCCCGACGCCGACTGCTTCGTGCATACCGACGCGGCCACGGTGTGCTGGCGGGCGGAGTCGCCGTTCAGCCTGGACGTCGCCGACTTCCAGGAGGCGCTGGCCGCGGCAGACGCCCTCGCCGGCGCGGAAGATCCGGTCGCCCTGGCCGCGGCCCTGGAGCGGGCGGCGAACCTGTACCAGGACGATCTGCTACCGGGCTGCTACGACGACTGGATCGCCCCGGAGCGCGACCGCCTGCGCGAGCAGTATCTGCGCACCCTCGACCGACTGGTGGCGCTACTGGAGGAGCAGGGCGACTACCCCGCGGCGATCCGCCACGCGCAGCGCCTGCTGCGGCACGACCAGCTGCGCGAGGATACCTACCTGACCCTGATGCGCCTGCACACCCGCAACGACGACCGCGCCGGCGCGCTGCGGGTGTACCACGCCTGTGCGACGCTGCTTGAGCGCGAGCTGGGCGTGGAGCCTGGCCCCGCCATCCGCGCCGCCCACGCCCGCCTGCTGCGCCCCTCCCAACCCGCCGCCCCACCGCCGCCCCCATCCGCCACGGATCTGCCCATCGAGACAGTGACCTTCCTGTTCACCGATGTCGAGGGCAGCACTCGCCTGTGGGAGCGCCACCCCGCCGCTATGCGCCAGGCCCTCAGCCGCCATGACGCCCTGATCGAAAGCTGCGTCGCCCAGCACGGGGGCGTCGTGGTGCGGCCGCGCGGCGAGGGGGACAGCCGCTTCGCCGTCTTCGCCCGCGCCACCGACGCCCTCGCCGCCGCCGTGGCCATCCAGCGAGCGCTGCACGCCGAGCCCTGGACCGCCCTTGGGCAGCCGCTGCGCGTGCGGATCGCGCTGCACACTGGCGAAGCCGACCTGCGCGACGGCGACTACTACGGGAGTGCCGTCAACCGCTGCGCTCGCCTGCGCGCGCTGGCGCGCGGCGGGCAGACGCTCCTCTCCCAGACGACCCACGATCTGGTGCGCGACCACCCGCTGCCCGCCTCGTCCGCGGCGGGCGAGCCGCCGCAGCTGCGTGACCTGGGGTCGCACCGCCTGAAGGACCTGCGCCGCCCGGAGCAGGTCTATCAACTGGTCATCCCCGGCCTGCCGGACACCGTGCCGCCCTTCGCCAGGCGGAGCGTGCAGCCCACGGCTCAGCCAACGCTCCCCGCCGCGCGGCCAATCCTGAGCGCGCTGGCGCCGCTGGTAGGCCGGCGGGCCGAGTGGGAGCAACTCCAGTCCGCCTGGCAGGATACGCTCGCCGGTGGCCCGCGCCTGGCACTGCTGGCCGGCGAGGCGGGCGTCGGCAAATCGCGCCTGGCCGAGGAGCTTCTGCTCTGGGCTGGCCAGGAGGGCGCCGTCACCGCGCGCACGCGCGCCTACGCCGCCGAGGGGCGCCTCTCCTACGCGCCCGTCACCGAGTGGCTGCGCAGCGAGTCCCTGCGGCCGGCGCTGGACAAGCTGGCGCCGGTCTGGCTCACTGATGTTGCCCGACTGCTTCCGGAGCTGCTCAGTGAGCACCCAGAGCTGCCGCGCCCCGAGCCGCTCACCGAGTACTGGCAGCGCCAGCGCTTCTTCGAGGCCCTGGCGCACGCGGTGCTGGCGAGCGGGAGGCCGCTGCTGCTGCTGCTGGACGACCTGCAGTGGTGCGACCAGGAGACGCTGGAGTGGCTGCACTTCCTGCTGCGCTTCGACCCACGCGCCCGCCTGCTGGTGGTGGGCACCGCGCGTGCTGAGGAGGTGGGCGCACAGCACCCGCTGAACGCCCTGCTGCTGGCGCTGCGCGTCAGCGGGCAGGCGGTCGAGCTCGAACTGGGGCGGCTCCATGCCGGCGCGACGGCGGCGTTGGCCGGGCACATGCTCGGCCAGGCGGTGGACGAGCAGCAGGCGCAGCGGCTGTACCAAGAGACCGAGGGCAACCCGCTGTTCGTGGTCGAGACGATCCGGGCCGGGCTGCAGGTCCGGGAGGCAGGAAGAGCGAACGGATCGGCAAGTGCGTCTGTCGCTGCGCCTACGCCCGCCGCGGCCCGCACGCTCCCGCCGAAGGTCCACGCCGTGATCGCCGCGCGCCTGACGCAGCTCTCGACGGAGGCAGGCGCGCTGGCCCGGCTGGCAGCGACGGTCGGCCGCGCGTTCAGCTTCGAGGTGCTGGCGCGGGCGAGCGAGCGTGACGAGGACAGCCTGGTGCGCGCGCTAGACGAACTCTGGCAGCGGCGGATCGTGCGCGAGCAAGGCACCAGCAGCTACGACTTCAGCCACGACAAGATCCGCGAGGTGGCCTACGCTCAGGTCAGCCCGATCCAGCGGCGCACGCTGCACCGGCGGGTCGCACAGGCCTTGGAGTCCATCCACGCCGCCGACCTCGACCCGGTGAGCGCGCAGGTGGCGGCGCACTACGAGCAGGCCGGCATGCCGGAGCGGGCGATCGGCCACTACCAGCGCGCCGCCTCCGTCGCGCAGCGCATCTACGCCAACGAGGAGGCGATCGCGCTGCTCGACCGAGGGCTGGCGTTGCTGGCGGCGCTGCCACCTGGTCCGGGCCGTGATGAGCGCGAGCTGGCCATGCAGACCGCCCTCGGCCCCTCCCTGGTGGCGAACGCAGGGTATGGCTCTCCGAGGACCACTGTCACGTACCATCGGGCGTTGGCGCTCTGTGAGCAGCTCGGCAGGCCGTCCGAGCCGCCGATCCTGCGGGCGCTGGCGATCTCTCAAATCACGCATGCCGAGTTCGAGCGCGCCTATGAATTGGGGGCGCAGCTTCTCGCCATCGGCGAACGGAGCCAGGACGCAGTGCGACAGGTCGAGGGCCACTACGTGCTTGGGGTTACGTTGTTCTGGCAGGGCGAGTTCGCCCGCTCGCGGGACCATCTGGAGGCAGCGATCGCCCACTACGATCCCAAGCAATCCTCCCGTCACATCGCGCGCTACTCGCAGGACCCGAAGGTCGTGTGCCTCTGCCGCCTGGCATTCACCCTCTGGTACCTCGGCTACCCGGACCAGGCGCTCCAGACATTTCGGGAATCGCTAACACTCGCGCACGAGCTGGCGCACCCTTTCAGTCTCGCGTATGCGCAGCACTTTGGCACCTATCTATTTCATCACCGCCGAGCTTTCGACGAGATGGCGGCGCAGGTCGAAACGCTCACCGCGCTCACCCGCGAACATCGGCTGCACCTCATGCTCCAGCACGCCGCCATCTATCACGGCTGGGTGCTCGGCATACGGGGCGCGCTTGCGGCCGGGATCGCGCAGATGCGCGAGACGCTAGAGATCTTCTATGCCGAGGGAAATCACTATCAGCGAGCCTACTTTCTGGCCATGCTGGCTGAACTGTACGCAAAAGCAGGTGAGGTCGAGCAGGGCCTGGCCGCGCTGGGCGAGGGGCTGGCCCTGGTCGAGCACAGCGGCGAGCGCTGGTGCGAAGCCGTGCTGCACCGCACGAGCGGTGAGTTGCTGTTGTTGAAGGGAGACGACGGCGGGGCCGAAGCCGCCTTCCAACGCGCACTGTCGGTCGCCCGCGCGCAGGAGGCGAGGTCGCCGGAGCTGCGCGCCGCCACTAGCCTGGCGCGGCTGAGGCTGCGGCAGGGGCGGCAAGAGCAGGCGCGCGCCGTGCTCGAGCCGGTCTACGCCTGGTTCACGGAAGGATTCGAGACGCTGGATTTGAGGGAGGCGCGGGCGGTGCTTGAGGAGATCCGGGCCTCCTCACAGGTGTGAGCCACACGGTAGGCAGGTACCGCCGCCCCACGCCCGGCGAAGGAATCACACGCCCACCAAGCAGTATCGGGCGCCCCACCACGCCCGGCCGCTGAAGCGGCGGGCTACCTATTGCAAAGCCCGCCTGCGCGGGCTGCTAGGGAGGCCGCGCAGGCAGGATCATAGCTCTAGCTCCGCCAGCAATCTCCCTGATGCGTGTCGTTGCTTCTGGTCAAGGATGTATTGCCTGACCGGCACCACTGATCGCTGGCCGATCGTGAACGCGCCATATGATCCCTGCCATTTGAAAAACGTTCCAGGCTGAATGGAGTGAGTCACGAGATGCGAACTCGCGCCTTTCATCGCACCGATCAACTGTGCAATGGTCACTGTCGGCGTAAACTGCGCGAGGACATGCACATGTTCGGCGACACCACCGATCGCCAATGGCTCACAACCCACCTCCCGGCACTTCGCCGCGAGAGTTGCGTAAAGCTGTGGCTCAACCGTAGGCACAATTAATGGGAGACGATCCCAGGTCGACCAGACACAGTGTACGTAGAGCGGGGTGTACGAAGCCATACTGATCCTTGAACATTATCGAACATCTGTTCATACACCGTATGAGTAGTGGAAAAGCAACGCCCCAGCCCGCGCAGGCGGGCTTCGCAACAGGGAGCCCGCGCGTTCACGCGCCGGGCGTGCGAGGCCGCCTGCCGTCCTGTTCGCCGGCCTGCGTCCATCACCCGCCGCCCCGCCCCAGCCCGCGCAGGCGGGCTTCGCAACAGGGAGCCCGCGCGTTCACGCGCCGGGCGTGGGGCGCCGCCAGCGATCTGTTCATTCGGCTGCATCTCATCACGCGCCGGGCGGAGCACGCCGCCCGACATAACGCCCGTATAACGCCCCCCCTGCTATCCTCCCGCACATCGGAAGGTTGCGACGAAGGGGCGGCACGCAGAGGCGCCGCCCGCAGCAGCACAGGGAGGGCGCTATGACCCAGCAGCAGACCACGACGATGGCCGGGACACAGCTGGAGGAAGCCGCGATCCAGGATCTCAAGGCGCGGCTGCGCGGCGAACTGATCGGCCCCGAGGACGCCGGCTACGATGCCGCCCGTAAGGTCTACAACGGCATGATCGACCGGCGCCCCCGGCTGATCGCCCGTTGCGCGAACGTCGCCGATGTAATCGCATCGGTCAACTTCGCCCGCGAGCAGCGCCTCACCCTCGCCGTCCGCGGCGGCGGCCACAACGGCGCCGGCCTCGGCACCTGCGACGACGGGTTGGTGATCGACCTCGCGCGCATGCGCGGTGTGCGGGTGGACCCGGCGACGAAGACCGCCCGCGCCGAGGGCGGCTGCACGCTCGGCGACGTGGACCACGCTACCCACGCCTTCGGCCTCGCCACCCCCTTCGGCATTATGTCCACCACCGGCGTCGGCGGCCTGACCCTCGGCGGCGGCCTAGGCCACCTCACCCGCAAGTGCGGCCTCGCGATCGACAACCTGCTCGAGGCCGACGTAGTGCTGGCCGACGGGCGGCTCGTCACGGCCAACGAGGAGGAGCACCCCGACCTCTACTGGGCGCTGCGCGGCGGCGGCGGCAACTTCGGCGTCGTCACCTCGCTGCTCTTCCGCCTGCACCCGATCAGCACCGTCTACGCCGGCCCGATGATCTGGCCGATCGAGCAGGCAGCCGAGATCCTGCGCTGGTACCGCGACTACATCACAACGGCACCCGAGGACATCAATGGCTTCTTCGCCTTCCTGAACGTGCCGCCGGGTCCGCCCTTCCCTGAGGCCTGGCACGCCAGGAACGCCTGCGCCATTGTCTGGTGCTGCACCGGCGAGCCGCACTGGGCCGAGGAGGCGCTCGCGCCCGTCCGCAAGCGCTTCCCCCCGGCGATCGACTTCGTCGGCCCGCTGCCCTACCCGGCGCTGCAGAGTATGTTCGACCCGCTCTACCCACCCGGCATGCAGTGGTACTGGCGGGCGGACTTCGTCAACGAGCTGAGCGACGAGGCGATCGCCAGGCACATCGAGTACGGCTCGCAGCTCCCGTCGCTGCTCTCGACCATGCACCTCTACCCGATCAACGGCGCGGCTGGCCGCGTGGGGCGGAACGACACCGCCTGGAGCTACCGCGAGTCCACCTGGGGAAGCGTGATTGCCGGGATCGACCCCGACCCGGCGAAGGCGCAGGCGCTGCGCGACTGGACGGTGGCCTATTGGGAGGCGCTGCACCCCTACTCGGCCGGTGGCGCCTACGTGAACATGATGATGGAGGAGGGCCAGGAGCGCGTGCAGGCTTCCTACCGGGACAACTACGCCCGCCTGACCCGCATCAAGGCCCAGTACGACCCGGACAACCTCTTCCACGTCAACCAGAACATCCGCCCGGTGTCATAATACAGTGGGCACAGCAGGGGCCGGGCGCGAAGCCATACGAGCTTTGCCAATTAAAATGGGTACCTGGCGTCGTGTCACGCCCGGCCGCTGAAGCGGCGGGCTACCTATTGCAAAGCCCGCCTGTGCGGGCTGCTCCTGAGTGGTGCATCCGGTAAGAATCTTGTCACCCTGGGCGCAGCGAAGGGTCTCTCACCAAGATGTTTCGCTCCGCTCAGCATGACAAACGACGTGCCGGATGCACCACTGAGGCCGCGCAGGCCGCCTTCGTACAAGATCGCCCGCACGTACCCTGCGGGAACGCCTGCGGCGTGCACGCGCCGGGCGTGGTCGGCCGCCAAGTGCCCGAGGCAATAGTCACAGCCCATATGACGTCGCGCCCCCGCCCTTCCTGCGCCTGCTGCTACTTTAGAATGGATCGCAGCGCCTCCTCCAACTCCGGGTGCGCGAACCGGTAGCCCAACTCCTGCGCCTTCCTGGGGATCACGCGCTGCCCGGTCGTCACCATATCGCCCATCTCGCCCAGCAGCAGCCGCAGCGCGAAGCCCGGTATCGGCAGCCACGCCGGCCGGCCCATCACCCGCCCGATCGTCCGCACGAACTCGCGGTTGGTGCGCGGCTCGGGCGCGGTGGCGTTGATCGGCCCGCGCACCCGCTCGTCCTCCAACGCCATCAGCAGGATGCCGACGATGTCGTCGATGTGGATCCAGGAAATGTACTGCGTGCCGGGCAGGATGGGGCCGCCCAGGAAGAAGTGGAACGGCAGCACCAGCAACGGCAGCGCGCCCTCCTCGGTCTTGAGGATCAGGCCGGGGCGCGAGAGCGACGCGCCGCGCAGATCGATCGGCAGCCGCATCGGCCCCTCGCCGCCGATCACGACCCCGCTGCGCACGATCACGGTGCGGACGCCCAACTCCTCGGCGCGCGCGGCCTCGCTCTCCCAGGCGTCACGGCACACCCGCGCCAGGAAGTCGTCGCCGGGGGGCGCATGCTCGTCGAGCGGCTCGTCGCCGTGCGGCCCGTAGTAGCCCACCGCCGACATGCTGACGAACACCTTGGGCCGCGCGCGCGCCTGCGCCATCGCCCGCACCAGCCCGCGCGTCCCCAACCGGCGGCTCTCGACAATCTCGCGCTTGTAGGCCGCACTCCAGCGCCGCTCGAACAGTGACGCCGCCGCCAGGTGGATCACTGCGTGGGCGCCATCCACCGCCGCCGCCCACGCCCCCTGCTCCTCGGGGCGCCAGGCCACATACTCCGCCGCGCCCGGCACACTGCGCCGCGCGGCCGCCGGGTTGCGTGAGAAAACCACCACGCTGTACCCTCGCTCGCGCAACCGCCGGCACAGCGGCCGCCCGATGTGCCCCGTGGCGCCGGTGACGACCACTCGCTTCTCGTTCGACATATACGATCCTCGCTTGAGAGCTTGTCTGAAACGCCTCCCGGCTAGGGGCGTGCGGGCCGCAGGCCGCCGCAACTCGCCCGCCCCTGCGCAGCGGGCGGGGGATGGGTGAGAGGTTTCTCCCCTCACGCTCCCCTCTTCAAACAAGCTCTTCGGAGAGGGCGCAACCCTCCCCGGAAATCCCACCCGATCCGGGGTATCCGGCCAGGCACATCTCACGAAGGCCCGACGCCACGACGATTATACTCCTTCGCGGCGTCGGGCCTTCGTGGTGCGCTACAGTCTTCGCACCCGCCGCCAGACCCGCCACAGGATCAGCAGCTTCTCGGCCAGCGGCACGTAGGCGCGCCTGCCGAACACGTCGAAGCCGTTGGCGGCGATACGGCCCAGGATGGCGCGGTAGATCTCGGCCGCTGCCCCGATCGCCAGGCGCCCGTCCGCACTCAGCAGCGCCACCCCCGGCCATGCCTCCTCATAGAGCCGCTGGGCGCGCGCGATCTCGAAGCGCATCAACGCGCGGAAGCGCCCGTCCACCCGCCCCACCAGGATGTCGGCGTCGCTCAGGCCGAAGCGCGCCAGGTCCTCCAGCGGCAGGTAAACCCGCCCGCGCCGCGCGTCCTCGCCGATGTCGCGCAGGATGTTGGTGAGCTGCAGCGCCACCCCCAACTGCTCCGCATAGGGCTGCGCACCCGCCTGGTGGCCGATGATCTGCATCGCGATCAGACCCACCACCGACGCTACCCGGTAGCAGTAGAGCCGCAACTCGTCGAAGGTGGCGTAGCGGTTGACCGTCAGATCCATGGCGATGCCTGCCAGCAACTCGTTGACGAGCGCGCGCGGCACCTGGTAGCGCGCGGCGGTGTCGTTCCAGGCCAGCAGCACCGGGCTGTCCGGCGGGGCGCATGGCGCGTGGACCTGCGTCACCCACCTGGCCAGCGTGCGCGCGGCGTGTGGCTCATGCCCGTCCACGATGTCGTCGCTGGTGCGGCAGAACGCATAGAGCGCGCGGACCGCCCGCCGCTTCTCGGGGGGGAGCAGGCGCGTGCTGAGGTAGAAGCTGCGCGAGTTGGCGCGCGTGATGGCCGCGCAGTGCGCGTACGCCTCGGGCAGCGAGTACGTTCTCTGCACCACGGGGCGCGCCGCGTGCTCCTGGCCATCCTGGCCGGCGTGGTGTCTCAGGCTCGCAAGCAGCGCCGACGCCTCGCGGAGGTGCGCCTCCTGCTCGGCGAACGGGCGCATCGCCCACCCGTGGGCGTGGTTGAGCGACATTCGCTGCTCCTTGCTTCATGCATCGTAGACCTAAATGCTCGCAGGCCAAGCCTGCGTCATACGGAAGAGGGATTTCCAGGGAGGGCGTGCCCTCCCTGCCCCGCCCATATCGCATGTTCTCTGTGGAAGCAGTTAGCCCTGCGAGCACAGCCGAGCGGCGTAGCAGGGAGGGCGTGCCCTCTATACCCCTCCCATCAGCCGCAAAGCGGTTTTCAGAGAGGGCCGGCCCTCCCTGCCCCTCCTTCACCGCTGGCCGGCGCGCCGCGGGCCAGGAGCGCCGCCACGCTCTCCGCAAGCTCGCGCGCGTCGTGGCCCAGGAAGACCCCCGGCATCGTCTCGCGCAGCTCAGGGCTGGCGTTGAAGATCCGGCCACCGTAGCCGAGGCGCTGCTGCGGGAACCGCCGCTGGAGCTCCAGCGCCACCTCCCGCAGCAGCCCCGCCGTCTCAGCTGTAGAGGCAGACAGACAGACCAGGTCCGGCCGGACCAGCTGCACGGCCTCCAGCAGGTCGGCCAGGGGCACCTGCGCGCCCAGGTAGAGCACGCGCCAGCCGCGCCGCATCAGGAACAGGCTGCCAAAGAGCGCGCCGAGGTCGTGCAACTCCTGGGGGGCGCACCCCACCACGATCGTCTCGCGCGAGGCGGTGCGCTCGAAGACGTTGAGCAGCCCGGCGAGCTTGCGCCGCACGAACTCGGTGGCGTAGTGTTCGGCGGCCACGTTGATCTCGCCGCGCTGCCAGCGGTCGCCCACCTCGACCATCGCCGGCTGGATGAGGTCCAGCAGCACGCGCTCGAAGGGGTGGATGGCGAACGCCTCGCCCACGATGCGCTCGGCTGCGGCCGCGTCGAAGCTGGTGAGCGCGCCGGCCAACTCGCCCGCCATCCGCCCGAGGGCGCGGGACTCCCCGTTGCCGAACGGCTGCGGCGCCTCCTCCAGCGCGCTGGCGAGCAGCATCACCGCGTGGCTGATGTTCATCCCTTCCTCGGTGCGCTCACGCAGCCAGCGGATGATGGCCATGTCCCGCTCGGAATACAGCCGGTGGCCGCCGGGGGTGCGCTGCGGCCGGGGCACGCCATAGCGCCGCTCCCAGGCGCGGAAGGTGTCCGGCGGGACGCCGGTCTCACGCGCGACGGCCTTGGTGTTGAAGATCGGCGCCGTCGAGAGGTGGCCGAGGGACGGGGGGTGCGCCATGGCTGTGCTCGCTTCCACTCGCGTTGCGCGCCAGTGTAGCACTTCGCACAGCTCTTGTCAAGAGAATGCACAGGGAATAGATCCCTGTCAACGTCACCTCCGGTGGGGTTCGGGGAGGCTGCGCCTCCCCGAAATTCCCCTCACAGGGGTTCGGGGGCGGCAAAGCCGCCCCCGAACCCCTGTGGAATGGGGTGCGTGAGGGAGAAGCCCCTCACGCACCCCAACGTTATGGGAGGTGCGGAGGAGCATAGGCCCTCCGCACCTCCCTTAGGCAAGCCGCGCCGCGGCGATGCTGCGCACCGGCGGCAGCCCATCCTTGAGCAGCTGCCAGGTGCGGCCGCGGTCGGCGCTCTGGTAGAGCTGCCCCGCCCCGGTCCCGGCGAAGGCCGTGTCGATGTGGTAGCTGGCGGGGGCGATCACGGTCACGCCCCCTGCGAAGGCCGCGTCGGCCTCGGCGCGGGACCAGTTGGCGCCGTCGTCACCGCTGCGCCACACATCGTCCCCGGCAGCCAGCAGCAGCGCCGGCTCCTTGCCCGCCAGCACCACCAGCGTGCCCCCACGCGCCGCGGCGGCAGGCGTATCGAGCACCTTCGCCCAGCGCTGCCCGCCGTCGTCGCTGCGCCACACCCCGGCCGGCCCGCACCCGGCCACCACCAGCAGCGGGTTATCCGGCCTGGCCCAGACCACGCCCACCACCTGGCCGCGCAGTTCGTGGCCCACCCGCAGCCAGCGCCCCACCGCGCCGGGGTTGCTGAACAGCACCACGCCGTCCTCGGTCCCCACGAAGAGCAGTCCGGCCTTTGCCATGGTCGTGCTCCTTCACGTTCCCACGATGCGCTCCTTGGTGCACATTCAGCCCAGGTCATAGGCCATCGGCGATAGGTGATAGGAGTTGCCGAAGCCAAACCCCGATCACCTGTGACCTATCACCTCGCCTGGAAAAGCACCTATCACTCCCAGCCCGCCTGCACGGGCTGGAGTTCAGGCCGCGTAGGCGGCCTTCGCAACGGATAGCCCACCCGTTCACGGGCCGGGCGTGGTGCCGCGCCCGCACGATGTTTCGTCACATCCTGTTGTTCCTCCGCACGCGCCGCCGTTGACGGGCCTGCTGTACTAGTGGTCGGCCATGGTGACGGATGCAGGGGAGGGTCCACGGGAGGGCTTCGCCCTCCCGTGAAAACCCACCCATCACCATCACGGTGGTGGACCACTAGAGAGGTCCTCACACCTTATGGCACGGTAGGCGGCGGGGCGGGCTGCGCCCTTCCAGGGCCTCCATCGGAACATAGCCTGCCACGCGCCCTCGCGCCGGCGGTGGCCGTTCAACCCACGCCTTCGTCAATCGTGGCCCGCTATCCGCCAGACACGCGCCTGGAGATCATCGATGGCCCCTGGCAGGCGGACGGCTATACCTGGTGGCGAGTCCACGGCGCAGCCGGCGAAGGCTGGTGCGTCGCAGCGTACCTGGCCCTCGAGGAGGGGCCGGAGATCGGCTATGCTCCGTGCGGCACACTCAGCGAGAACAGCACGATCCCGTGTTGCTCGCGGTGGGACGTCTCCAGGCCGTGCCGCTCGAAGTGCCCCGCCAGTTCCTCCGCCGTCCAGAACACCACCCCCGCCCACCTCATGCCCGCCTGCAGCGCCCGGCCGGCCGGCGTTCCGGCGCGCATCAGCGTCATCGCCACGAAGCACCCGCCGGGCGCCAGCGTGCGGCGCACCTCGGCCAGGCAGTCGTCCAGGTCGCCGATCTCGTTCAGCGACCCGCCGATAGTGACGCCGGATGCGGCGCAGCTGGCCACCGGGAGCGCCTGGGCCTTCGCGCGCACATAGGTGATGCGCAGCCCTGCGAGGCGGGCCAGCCGGCGGGCCTCGCGCAGCATCGGCAGCGCGTGGTCCACCCCGATCACGTGCAGCGGCGGGACGCCGGGGGAGCGCCGGGCGGCGCGGGTGAGCGCGCGGGCGTACAGGCCGTTCGAGCAGGCCACGTCCAGGAACAGGCCGCCGCGCTCCGGCCGGGCCAGGGCCACCATCAGCGGCAGCTCGCGGCGGTACGGGAAGCGCTGGCGGGCCAGCAGCGTGAGCGCGAAGGGGCGCCAGGCGCGCTCGTAGACCCAAGCGGCGGCCGGCAGTTCATTGATGCGCTGGGTCAGGCTGGGTGGGCGCGGCGGCCCGAGGAAGTCCGCGATACCGTCCCGCACCGGGTAAGCGGCGCCGCACCCCTCGCACAGCAACGCGCCGCCCACGATCTCCCGCCCGGCGTCGTGCGCGGGGTGGGAGAGGCGCAGCGCGCCACAACAGGCCGGGCAGCGCATATGTGGCAGAGCCTCAGCATACATAGAGTGCCCTGCGAGAGTTACGGGGCCTGCGGCCCCCGAAGGATCCCCCCGAAACGGGTGAGCAGAGGGGTGATGCCCCTCCGCGCCTCCCCTCTTGCCTCAGGGCTGCCGTAGGGCAGCAGATTCGAGCAGCCCGATGAAGACCTCGAGCATCGCCGGGTCGAACTGTGTGCCGGCACCAGCGCGCAGACGCTTGACCGCCTCCTCGAGCGGCATGGCCCCGCGGTACGGCCGGTCAGTCGTCATGGCGTCGTAGGCGTCCACGATCGCGATGATACGCGCGCCGCGCGGGATCTCCTCGCCGGCAAGCCCATCGGGATAGCCGCCGCCGTCCCAGCGCTCGTGGTGGCCGCGGACGATCGGCCCCACCTCGCGGGCGAAGCGCATCTGGCCGATGATACGCTCGCCGATCGCCGGGTGTTGCTTGATCTGCTCGTACTCCTCCGCAGTGAGCGGGCCAGGCTTGAGCAGGATCGAGTCGCTCACGCCGATCTTGCCGATGTCGTGCAGCAGGCCGCCGTAACGCACCGCGACTGCCTCGTCAGCGCTCAGGCCGCAGGCGAGCGCCAGCTGTTCCGCATAGGCGCTGATGCGCTGCAGGTGCCCCTCGGTGTTGGGGTCCTTCGCCTCCACCGCGGCGGCGAGCATGAAGATCACATTCTCGGTGTGCTCGAGGTGGTCCGTGAGGCGCTTGAGGCGCAGCTGAGTGCGGATGCGCGCCCGGAGGGTGATCTGGTCGATCGGCTTGGTGAGGAAGTCGTCCGCACCGGCCTCGATGCCGCGCCGCCGGTGGTCGAGGTCGTCCAGGCCGGTGAGCATCGTCACCGGGATGAGCGCCGTCTGCTCGTCGTCCTTCAGCCGCCGGCAGACCGTGAAGCCGTCCATCACCGGCATAGTGACGTCCAGCAGGATCAGGTCGGGCCGTTGGGACGCCACCTGCTCAAGCGCCTCGAGTCCGTTATGGGCCGTGATCACCTCGTAGCCATCGCGCCTGAGCATGCGGGTGAGCAACTCGACGATCGTCAGGTCGTCGTCCACCACGAGGATCTGAGCAGGCATAGCGGTCCTCAGCCTGGGGTTCCATGCTTGCAGGTCAAGCCTGCATATCAGGGAGGAGGGATTTTCAGGGAGGGCAAGCCCTCCCTGAGAATCCCATGGTGCAAGCTCCCTTTGAAAGCATTGAGGCGCCAGGGACGCGGAGGTGCGGGGGCGACTCCGCTCCTCCAGCGATCACCAGGCGGTCCATGGCTGCGATCAGCCCGGGAATGTCCGCCATATCGACCAGTGGAACGACGGCGACCAACTTCGGGCGGCTCTTGGCCCAGTTGCGTATCAGCCCGCGCCGATTATGGCGCTGCCAGTGGACCAGCGCCGCCGCGGCCTGGATGATACCCTTGTAGAACGTGGCCTCCGGCTCGGCGGCGGCCCGCCAGCACGCCTCCCACTCCTCGTGGGCGTGCCAGTAGTGCCCCTCATTGAACAGCCGGACGCCCTCCAGGAACGCCTGAGCACGCACGTCCATCGTACGACCCCAATTATAGCATGGCGCACATACCAAAAAGCCACCCGCCCTGCTGGAGGGCGGGTGGCTCCATAGCGTCGCGAGGAGGCAGGGGTAACTCGCCCGAAAAAGAAGATGTGGAGGCCAAAGGCCCCCACATCTCCAGCGTGGATACGCCTTAGTGACCGCAGCCGGCACCGCAGCCGCCACCCGCATAGCCGTCGTCGTAGTCATCGGCGGCCTGGTCCCGCGTGCGGAACGAGTGGCCGCAACCGCAGCTCGACACCGCGTTCGGGTTGTCGATCTTGAACGCGCCGGCGAGCATGTTGTCCATCTGGTAGCTGATCGTCGCGCCGGACAGATAGCGGGCGCTGATCGGGTCGACCATCACCGTGAGGCCGTGGGCGTTCCAGACGGCGTCGCCGGGGCGCTGCTCGTTGTCGAAGGTCATGCCGTACTGCAGCCCGGAGCAGCCGCCGCCGGACACGAACACGCGCAGGCCGTAGCCGCTGAGCTGCTTCTCGTTCATCATGCTCTGGAGCCGCTGCGCCGCGCTCTCGGTGATCTCCAGCGTCGGCTGGAACTCCTGGGCGGACCGCAGGCTGATGACGTCGTTCGTGATGGTCATGGGGATCCTGCCTCCTCGGCGCCTTCCGCGCCTCTGACTTGCTTCCGGTAGTATAGCAGACTTACGAAAGAAAGACAATATCAAACCCGGTGGGGTTTAGGACTCTGCGTTCTCGCCACGCCCGGCCGGTGATGAACGTTTACGAACACCGTAGGCATAGGGCGCCGTCCCACGCCCGGCTGGGCCCAGAGGGCACCCCGCAGCGGGCTCTCTGCTGCCAAGCCCGCCAGTGCGGGCTGCCGTTCAGGCCGCGCAGGTGGCCTTCGCAACGGCTAGCCCGCCCGTTCACGGGCCGGGCGTGGTGCCCCGCCCAGAACGCATACGCCCTACAGTGGGCTTCGCCTCTCCCATTCCCCGTAGCGCTAGCCACCCAGCTCAGACATGCCGCGCAGGGTGGGCAGCACCCCCTCGGGCAGGCCGTGGCCCCAGGGCTTGACGTAGACCGCGTGGCGGATGATCTGCTCCACCTCTTCCTCAGTGGCGCCGGCGCGGATGGCCGCGCGCAGGTCCACCTCATCGTCGCGCAGCAGGCACAGGTGCAGCCGCCCGTCCGAGGTGAGGCGCATGCGGTTGCAGGTGGCGCAGAACGGGTCGCTCACCGAGCTGATGAAGCCGAGCCTGCCCTTCGCGCCGCGGATGCGGTAGCAGCGGGCCGACTCGGCCGGGGCCAACCCCAGCTCCTCCAGCGGGCCATAGGCCGCCTCCAGGCGCTCGATCAGCTCGGCGCTCTTCACCACCCCGTCGCTCGCCACGTCGGCCACGCCGGTGAGCGGCATCACCTCGATGAAGCGCATCTCCCAGGAGTGCTCCAGCGTGAGGCCGGCGAGCCGCACCACCTCCTCATCGTTCATGCCGCGCACCACCACGGCGTTGAGCTTGATCGGGTGCAGCCCGACGCGGTCGGCCTCGGCGAGCCCGGCCCACACCTGCTCGAGCCGCCCACCGCGCGTCATGCGGCGGAACTTCTCCGGGTCGAGCGTGTCGACGCTGATGTTGACGCGGTCCAGCCCGGCCTCTTTGAGCGGTGCGGCGAGCTTCTGCAGCCGCACGGCGTTGGTGGTCATGGCCACGTGGTCGATCCCGGGGGTGGCCTTGATCGCGCGCACGATCTCCACCAGGTCCGGCCGCAGCGTCGGCTCGCCACCGGTGAGGCGCACCTTCTGGAAGCCGGCGCGGGCCGCGGCGCGCACCACCAGCAGCAACTCGGCGGTGGTCAGCAGCTCGGGGCGCGGCAGGAACTGCATCCCAATAGCCGGCATGCAGTACACACAGCGCATATTGCAGCGGTCGGTCAGCGAGATGCGTAGGTAGTTGATACGGCGGCCGTACGAGTCCAGCGCCGGGGAGTCGGTGGCGTAGGTGGGGCGCGGTATCTGGCTTTGCTCACTGTAGATAGGGATGGTAGTGCTGCGCAGGTTATCAGGCATAGCATACCTCCGGTAGCCAGTAGCCTCAGCAGTACAGCGGTAGTGCCAGTGAGTCGCGACGCGCGCAGCGGTACTGGCTACTGACTCCTGCATACTGACGACTCACGCATACTCCATCACACTCACCCTGGCCGCCAGCTTCCTGGCGATGTCGCGGAACGCGTCGGCGTAGGCGTCGGGCGCGCTGCTGATCACCGCCGGGCGGCCGGCGTCGCCGCTCTCGCGGATGCTCACGCCGATCGGGATCTGGCCGAGCAGCGGCACGCCGAGCTGGCCCGCCAGCCGCGCCGCCCCGCCGCTGCCGAAGATGTCGTAGCGCACGCCGGTGTCCGGCGCGATGAAGTAGGCCATGTTCTCGATGATGCCGAGCAGCGGGACGTTGAGCTTCTTGAACATCTCCATGCTCTTGAGCACGTCGAGCGCAGCCACCTGCTGCGGCGTGGTCACGCTCACGGCACCCGTGAGGCCGACGTTCTGCAGCGACTGTGCCAGCGTCAGCGCGACGTCCCCCGTGCCGGGCGGCATGTCGATCACCAGGTAATCCAGCGGCGCCCAGGCCACCTGGTAGAGAAACTGCCGCAACAGCTGTGAGACCATCGGGCCGCGCCAGATCACCGGCTGCCGGTCGTCCACCAGGAAGCCCACCGAGATCACTTTGATGCCGTGGGCCTCGAGCGGGACGATCGCGTGGCTGCCGTCCGGCATGGTCACGCCCTCGGGCTGGCGGCCGGCCACGCCCATCATCAGTGGCACCGACGGGCCGTAGATGTCGGCGTCCAGCAGACCCACCGCCGCGCCTTCCTGCGCTAGCGCCACGGCCAGGTTCACCGCCACGGTGCTCTTGCCCACGCCGCCCTTGCCGGCCGAGACGGCGATCACGTGGCTGACGCCGGGGATGGCGGCCTTCTCCAGCACGCCGCCGCGCGGCCGCACCTGCGCGGTGAATGCGATCTGGACGTTCTCGGGCGCCACGCCGGCCTGCCGCTGCAGCGCCTCCTTACACTCGCGCTCGATCTGGTCCTTCAGTGGGCAGGCGGGGGTGGTCAACTCCACCGCGAAGCTGACGCGCCCGCCGTCGATCTTGATATCTTTCACCATGCGGCGCGAGACCAGATCGCCGCCGAGCTCCGGCTCCTGGACAGTGGCGAGCGCCTTGAGGACGGCCACCTCGGTCAGGCCACCTCCACGCGAGAAAAGACCCATAGGGGATGCTCCCACAGTTGCAGCGTGCAGCGCGCACGATGCCTGTCCAGGTGCTCTCGGGAGGGGGCAGGGGGAGGGCCAGCCCCTCCCCTGAAACGCTACCAGGCCCGGCAGGCGTTCCGGCGCTCACGGAAGAAGGAGGCAAGGGGAGGGCCACCTACCCTATCCTAAACATGATCCAGACAGGCAGTATGCAGTTCTGCTGCGGATTATAGCATATTTCGAAAGCAACCGCTATCGAAAGTTGTCCAGCCACTCCTCGACCGGGGCGCCATCGCGCAGGTGCTGGGCCACGATGCGCCGCAGCGCCTCCGGCGTCAGGTGTGCGTAGTGGCACGGGCCAGGCCAGACGGTGGCGTTCGGCCCGAAGTCGCAGCGGTCCTGACAGCCGCTCACGCGCACCTCCACCGCCTCGTCCAGCCCCAGCGCCCACAGCTCATCCTCCAGCGCGCGCACCAGATCCTCGCGCCCGCTGGCGGTGCAGTGCGGGCCGCCACAGATGTAGATCCGGTACTGGGGGCCATCGGCCATTGCGATCTCGTCCGGCAGCTCACCACCGCGTTCCAGGTGCGGCGTGAGATCCATTGTAGCACGGACGCCGCCGTGCTATGATGCCCCACGGTACAGTCCTCCCGAAAGGAGCCAGAGCTTGGAAAGCTTCAGCCCAGAGCTCTTCGCCACCACCCTCGCGCTCATCGGCGTCGTCGTGCTGGTGGCGGCGCTGCTCTCCGGCGCTATCGAGCGCACCGGGTTGCCGCAGGTGGCGGTCTTCCTGGCGCTCGGCGCGGCGCTCGGTCCCGCCGGCCTGGGCATGATAGATCTGACGCTCGACTCGCCCACGCTGCGCATTGTGGCCACGCTCAGCCTGGCGCTGGTGCTGTTCACCGACGCGGTCTCGCTCAGTGTAGCCGAGACACGCCGCCACGCCGGGCTGGCCGGGCTGGTGCTCGGGCCGGGGACACTCGTGACGGCTGCGCTCACCGCACTCGCCGGCTGGTGGCTGCTGGGCCTGCCCTGGCCGGCGGCGATCGTCCTCGGTGCGGCGCTGGCCTCCACCGACCCGGTGATCCTGCGCGGGCTGCTGCGCCGGCGGGACATCCCCGCGCCGACGCGGCTGGCGCTGCGGCTGGAGGGCGGCCTGAACGACGTGGTGCTGCTGCCGATCGTACTGGTGGCCATGGCGTTCATGGGCGGCGACGTGGTGCGCACGCCGCTGGAGTGGGCCCAACTGGGGGTAGATCTGTTCCTGCTCGGTCCGCTGGCGGGCGTGCTGGTGGGCCTGTTCTCGGTGGGCACGCTGGACCTGGTGCGGCGGCGGGTGGGCATCCGGCGCGATTACGAGTCGCTCTACGCGCTCGGCGTGGCCTTCACCGCCTTCGCCGCCGCCGAGTCCGTCCACGGCAGCGGCTTCCTGGCGGCCTTCGCCGCCGGCCTGACGATCACCGCGCTGGATGTGGAGCTGTGCGACTGCTTCCTGGAGTATGGCGAGACCACCGCCGAGATGGCGCTGCTGCTGACCTTCGTGCTGCTCGGCAGCTCGCTGATCTGGAGCGGCTTCGGCGTGCTGAGCCTGGCGGCGCTGGCCTTCGCGCTGTTCGTGCTGCTGGTGCGCGTGCCGGTGTTCCTGGCGGCGCTCGCGCCGGCGAAACTGGAGCGGCGCAGCAGCCTGCTGATCGCCTGGTTCGGGCCGCGCGGCCTCAGCTCGCTGCTGCTGGTGCTGCTGCCGGTGTTCGCCGAGCTTCCCGGCGCCCAGGCGCTGTTCGCGACCTGCTGCCTGGTGGTGCTGATCTCGGTGCTGCTGCACGGCTTCTCACCGCTGCTGCTCAGACGACGAACGACGAACGACGAACGACCACCGACGACCGATGACGCAGAGCGCACAACGGCGGACCGGGGATTATTCCCACAGGATGGCGTCGGATCGGATCGTCAGGACACTTCCGAGGCGATCCAGCTCTTCGCCACGACACCACCTGCTGTGGAAGAGTCGACACGCAGCACGCGTATCACCGTGGCGGAGGTGGAGCGCCTGGCCGCGGCGGGTGCGCCGGTGGCGGTGGTGGATGTCCGCACCGAGCGGTCATACGGCACGAGCGACGTGATAGCCGCCGGGGCGCTGCGCATGCCGCCGGACAACGTGGTGGAGCGGGCGCGCGAGCTGCGTCTCGACCCGGCGGCGTGGATCGTGCTCTACTGCACCTGAAGGAACGAGGAGACGAGCGCCCGTGTGGCGCGCGAGCTGCAACAGGCCGGCTGGACCCGCGCCCGCGCCCTGGTGGGCGGGCTGGCGGCCTGGCAGTCGGCCGGGCTGCCGGTGGTGGAGCGGGCCAGCGAATAGAAAGCGGATTAACAGATACGTGCCAGCCATCACCCTGCTCCCTCTCCGCTGTCTGTCTCTCCGCTCTCCGCGTATCCGCTCCCGATCCGCCGTCCACCTTCCCCCACGATCGCCACGAACACATCCTCGAGCGACGGGTCGATCCGCTCGGCGCGCGCCTCGGCAACACCGGCGGCGCGCAGGGCGCCCACCACCTGCCCGGCCCGTAGCGCCGCGTCGTCCACGATCGCGTGCAGGCGCGCCCCATACGGCGCCACCTCGCGCACGCCGGGCAGGGCGGCAACCACGTCCCGCGCGCGGTCCTGCGGCGTGCCCTCGATCTCCAGCACCTCACCGGGCACCGCGGTGCGCTTGAGGCCCGCCGGCGTGTCCAACGCCACCAGCCGCCCGCCGTACATCAACCCGATGCGGTTGCAATGCTCGGCCTCATCCATGAAGTGTGTGGTCACGAACACCGTCACGCCGCCAGCGGCCAGTTCGTAGATCAGGTCCCAGAACGCCCGACGCGCCTCGGGGTCCACCCCGCTGGTCGGCTCGTCCAGAAACAGCACCCGCGGCTGGTGGACGATGGCGCAGCCGAGCGCGAGCCGCTGGCGCCAGCCGCCGGAGAGATTGCTCGTCAACTCGTCCTCGCGGCCCGTCAGCCCGGCCATGCCGATCAGCTCGGCGATGCGCGCAGCGCGCTCGCGGCGTGGCGTGCCGTACACGGCGGCATAGAACTCCAGGTTCTCGCGCACCGTCAGGTCGGGGTACAGGCTGAACTTCTGCGACATGTAGCCGATCTGGGCGCGGATCTGCTCGGCCTGCCGCGCCACATCCAGCCCCAGCACGCGCGCCGTGCCAGCGCTCGGCGCCAGCAGGCCGCACAGCATGCGGATGGTGGTGGTCTTGCCGGAGCCGTTCGGCCCCAGGAAGCCAAAGACCTCGCCCGCCCGCACCTGGAGCGACACATCGTCCACGGCGACGAACGCGCCGAAGCGGCGGGTGAGGTGCTCTGTCTCTACTGCGTAGGCTTGCGCCATACAACCTCACCATGGATAAAGGGGTTCGTGGAGGGGCTTCGCCCCCCCACACCTCCCCTGGGGGGTGCGGGGGCGAGCCCCCGCATCATCTATTGCTGCGCCCGCACCAGCAGCACCGGCGCGGTGGCGCCCTCCACCACCTTGCTCGCCACGCTGCCGAGCCACAGGCGGCGCCAGCCGCCGCGCCCGTGGGTGGCCATCACGATCAGGTCGGCGTGCTCCTCGTCCGCGGCCTCCAGCAGCCGCTCGGCCGGCGACCCGGCCAGCACCCGCGTCCGCACGGCGAGATGGTCGGCCCGCAGCCGCGTGGCCACCTCATCCAGGTAGGCCGCGGCCTGTGTGGCGTCCTCGCCCTCGCCCACCACCGCCACCAGCACCAACTCTGCGCCGGTGGCGGCAGCGAGCAGGCGGGCCTCGGCCAGGGCCAACTCGGCGAACCCCGATCCATCCAGCGGCACCAGCATGGTGCGGTAGGTCACTTCCGCTGCCGGCGGCGCTTCCTCCCGCGCCCGCACCAGCAGCAGCGGCGTTGCCACCGCCTGCAGCACCTTGCTCGCCACGCTGCCCAGCACCCATCTGCCGAGGCCGCCGCGCCCGTGCGTGGCCATGGCCACCAGGCCGATATGCGGGTCCTGGTCTGCACGCGCGACGATCGCCTCAGCCGCGTCGTCGGCGGCCGAGACCTCGGTGGTCACGCGCAGCCCGGCGCCCCGCAGCCGCGCCGCTGTGTCGCGCAGGTAGATGTCCGCGCGCTCCAGCGTGGCCTCCTCCCACTCCTCGCGCAGCTCGGCCGGGATGGTCGCCTTCCAGAAGAGCGACTGGCTGGTCTCAGCCGGCGTCACGACCCGCAGCAGCAGCAACTCGTCGCCGGCGGCGCGGGCCAGCGCCGCGGCGTGGGGCAGCGCCGCCTCGGCCAGCGGCGAGCCGTCCAGGGGAACCAGAATGCGCCGGGTCATCGTTGCGTCCTTTCTTCCACAGCGAGGGCTGCGCCCTGCGGGAGCATGGCTCCCGCACTCCACAGGGCGGCTTCAGCCTGCCGCGCGGCGGCGCGCGGCAGCGCTGAGGTGCATGAACACGTCCTCCATCGTCGGCGCCACCGGGCGCACGGCGTGGAGCGTTGCGCCGGCGGCTGTCAGGGCGGCGCGCAGCGCGCCCTCATCCGGAGAGTCGGCCACCACATGCAGCCGGTCGCCGAAGACCTGCACCTCGCGCACGCCCGGCGCGTGGCGCAGCGCCCGGTCGGCCGTCTCGCGCGGCGAGGCCTGCACCTCCAGCACCACCCCGTCCACCAGCCGCTGCAGCTCGCGCGGCGTGCCGCTGGCCAGCAGGCGCCCCTCGCGCATGAAGCCCACGTGGTGGCAGCGGTCCGCCTCGTCCATATAAGGCGTGGAGACCAGCACCGTCATACCGCGCCGCTCCACCGCCTCGCGCAGGATGTCCCAGAACTCACGGCGCGAGACCGGGTCCACCCCGGTGGTCGGCTCGTCCAGGAGCAGCACCTGCGGGCTGTGGATGAGCGCGCAGGCCAGCGCCAGCTTCTGCTTCATGCCGCCGGAGAGCGCCTCGGCGCGGCGGCCCTGGAACGGGGCCAGCCGGCTGAAGGCCAGCAGGCGGTCCATCAGCGCGGGCTGCGCCGCGGCTGGCACGCCGTACACGTCGGCAAAGAAGCGCATGTTCTCGCGCACCGTCAGGTCGCCATACAGCCCGAAGCGCTGCGCCACATAGCCGATCGCGCGCCGCACCGCATCCGGGTCGCGCGTCACGTCGATGCCCACCACCGTCGCTGTGCCGCGCTCGGGGGTCAGTGCGCCGCACAACATGCGGATGGTGGTGGTCTTACCGGCGCCGTCCGGGCCCACCAGGCCGTAGATCGCGCCGCGCGGCACGCGCAGGTTCAGCCCGTCCACGGCGCGGACCTGGCCGAAGGAACGCGTCAGGTCGGTGGTCTCGATGGCGAGCGACTCGTTCATGGATGCCTCCGCTCCGCAGCGCCTCTCGCACGCACAGGCTCTATCCTCCGCGCTCAGCCCTCACGGATCACCGCGTCCGCCGGCATGCCCGGCTTGAGCGCCCGGTCTGCGTTGGGCAACTCCACCCGCACGGCGAAGACCGTGGTGGCGCGCTCGTCCTTCGTCTGCACGTTGCGCGGCGTGAACTCGGCCTCCTGCGCGATGAACGTGACACGGCCCTGGAAGGTGCGGCCGGGGAAGGTGTCCACCGTCACGTCCACCGCCTGGCCAAGCTTCACCCGGCCGATGTCCGTCTCACCGATGTAGATCGTGAGCCGCACCGTCTCCAGCACGCCGATCGTCATGAGTGGAGCGCCGGGGGCCACATGCTCACCCTCGTGGACCGGCCGGTTCAGCACCACGCCGTCGCGCGGGGCGCTGAGGGTGGCCTTGGCGATCTGCACCTCCACCTGGCGCTGGGCGGCGCGGGCCTGGGCGAGCTGCGCCTCGGCCATCTGGATCTGCTCGGAGCGCGCGCCGCTGCGCACCTGCTCCAGCCGCGCCTCGGCCTGCGCCAACTGCGCCTCGAGCGCCTCGAGCTGCGCGGCCGCGTTGTCGGCGGCAGCCTTGAGGTGCTGCGGGTTCTCGCGGATCGCCAGCACCGCCTCGAGCGTGCGCTGGGCCCCCTCGAGCGCCGTCTGGGCCTGGGCGAGGTCCTCCTTCGTCGCGCCGGCCCTGGCCTTCGCGAGGGCCGCCTCCGCGGCGCGCAGTTGCTGCTCGGCGGCCTGCACGCCGGTCACCTCCGCCTGGCGGGCGGTCTCGGCCTGGGCCACCGCCAGCCGCACCGACTCCTCGGCCTGGTGCAGCGCCGCTTCGGCCTGCACGAACTGTGCGTAGTACTGCTCCTGCAGCCCGCCGCTGGCCTCGTTGGGTACCTCGGCCACCCCTTGGGGCGTGCCCACTCGCGCGTCCGGCATGATCGGGTCGCGCCCGGTGTCGCGCACGTACTCCCAGTTGTACTTCGCCTGGGCGTAGCGCGCCTGGGCCTGGGTGAGCGTCTGGGACGCCTGCGCCACCGCCGCCTCGGCCTGGGTCTTGGCGATCGAGAGCCGGTCGCGGGTGGCCTGCAGGTTGATCTGGGCCTGGGCCTGGGCCGCCTCGGCCGCCTGCAGGTCCTCGGGACGCGTGCCGGCGCGCAGCCTGTCCAGCGTGCGCCGGGCCCCGTCGCGGGCGGCCTGGGCCTGCGCCACCTGCACATCCAGCTCCTGCGGGTTCTGCAGGATCGCTCTGGCGTTCTCGTAAGCCCGCCGGGCCCCGTCGCGGGCGGCGCGGGCCTGGGCCACCTGCGCCTCGGCCGCCGCCACCTCCTCGGCGCGCGCGCCGGCCTTGAGCAGCGCCAGGTTGGCCTCGGCCACCGCCACCGCCGCGCGCGCCTGCTCGAGCTGCGCCTCCTGCAGCGCCGTGTCCAGCTCCACCAGCACGTCGCCCGCACGCACCTCCTGGCCCTCGGCCACCGGCAGCGCCTGCACGCGCCCGGCCACCTCGGCGGTGACCAGCACTTCCTCGGCCTCGATCGTCCCCGAGCCGCTCAGCAACGCGTTGGCGTTCGCCTCCGCCGCCCCACGGCTCCAGAGCCAGTACCCGCCGAAGGCCAGGCTCAGGAGCAGCACGAGCGGGATGATGATCCGTATGCGGTGGTGCATCTGTATCCTCCCGTTGAACGTCGAACGGTTGAACGTCGAACGTTGGCACGCTGGAACGTGCAACGTTCCACGCGCGGACGTTCAACCTTAGTCAAGCCGCTTGCGGAACCGCGCCGAGGCCAGCACGATCAGCACGCTCCCGAACACCGCCAGGCTGAGCACCTGCGGCATGAGCGCCGTGATGTCCACGCCCTTGATCACGATGCCGCGCACCACCACCAGAAAGTAGGTCAGCGGGATCACACCGCTCACCGCCTGCAGGAAGGCCGGCATGGCCTCGATCGGGTAGATGAAGCCGGAGACGAACACCGACGGCAGCAGCGTCAGGAAGGTCAGCAGGAAGGCTTCCTGCTGCGTGTTCGCCACCGTCGAGATCAGCAGCCCGATCGCCAGCGTGGAGAGCAGGAACAGGCAGGAGATCGCCAGCAGCAGCAGAGGGCTGCCCTTGATCGGCACGCCGAACCAGAAGGTCCCGGCGAACAGCACCTCCACGGTGATGAGCAGCGCCACCAGCGCGTACGGCAGGATCTTGCCGACGATCAGCTCGAAGGGCCGGATGGGGGTCACGATCAGCTGCTCGATCGTCCCGCGCTCGCGCTCGCGCACGATCGCCGAGGAGGTGAGCAAGGTGGCCTGCATCTGCAGCACCATCCCGATCAGCGCGGGGATCATGAACACCGCGCTGGCCATGTCGGGGTTGTACCAGACGCGCGTGCGCACCTCGATCGGCGGCGCGATGCTGGCGGCCGCGCCGCGGCGCTCCAGCGCGCGCTGCTGCACCTTGGTGGCGGTAGCCTGGCCGATCAGCCGCGCGGCGGCCAGCGAGGAGGAGGCCACGGTGGGGTCCGAGCCGTCCAGCACGAAGACCACCTGCGCTCCGCGCCCGGCCACCAGGTCGGCGGCGTAGGTCGGTGGCACGATCACCCCGGCGCGCGCGGCGCCGGTGTCCACCAGCGCCGCCAGCTCGCGCTCGCTGGCCACGTAGCGCGCCACGGCGAACTGGTCGGACTGCACGAAGGCCTCCACCAACTGCCGGCTCTGCGGCGAGCGGTCCTGGTCGAACACCGCCAGCGGCACGTTGCGCACGTCGGTGGTGGCGGCATAGCCCAGCAGGATGAGCTGCATCAGCGGGGCCACGAACATCACCGCCAGCGTGCGCGGGTCGCGGATGATGTGGATGAACTCCTTGCGGATCACCGGCAGGATACGTGCGAACATCGTCATTCCTGTCTGGTTGTGCGGTTCAATCAACTTCCGGTATCGCTGAGGCGCTGAGCCGGGTGAGGCCGCTAAAGTCGGCCTGCGTCACCATCATCACCCGCCCTCAGCGCTTCAGCGCTCCCGCCCGCAGCGTCCTCAGCGCTTCAGTGTTCAGCGTTCTCCAGACCCCGCAGGAAGATCTCCACCGCGTTCGCCACCACCGTCTCGTCCGGCGTGGCGAGCGCCTCGGGCTGGCGGAACACCTCGCGGATGAGGATGTGGGCGATGAACATGCCGATGAAGCTGCGCGTGGCGATCATTGCGTCGTGCGGCTTCAGCCGGCCCAGCTCCACCTGCCGCTCCAGGTAGCGCGTCACCAGGCGGAACACCCGGCTGATCGCCGTGCGGTAGAGCATCTCGGAGATCTGGGGAAAGCGGATCACCTCGCTGAGCAGGATGCGCAGCACCGCCAGGTTGCTAGCCTCGCCGATCGCGCGCAGGTAGCTACGCCCGATCAGTGCCAGCCCCTCACGCGGCGGCAGCTCCATCAACTGCTCGGGGTGCGTCGCCAACTGCACGATCGGCGCGCGCTCCTGCAAGATGGCGAACAACAGGTCCTGCTTGTCCTTGAAGTAGTGGTAGATCAGCCCCGGCGAGATGCCGCCCGCCGCCTCGGCGATGTCTTTGTTGGTGGCCTTCTGGAAGCCCTTGCTGCTGAAAACCTTCAGCGCCGCCTCCATGATCTGCTGGCGCCGGTCGCCAGGCTCGGGCTGCTGTGCCTCTGTCATGGTCGTGGTCTCGTTTATTGACTCGTCAATCAACTGTGGGCAGTATACACCTGTTTGATTGGCGGGTCAATCAGCCCTGGGGTGGAGCGAGGGCTCCGTCAAAGTTCTTGGCCTCGCACCACACCCGGCCGCTGATGGATTTTCAGCATTCAACCGGGTAGACCACGGCCTCCCACGCCCGGCGGGTCAACGCGCGGACTATTTTTCACGCAGGCCGCCTGCGTTGCCTGTGTGTCAGCCCGCGCAGGCGGGCTTTGCGATGGGTAGCCCGCCCGTTCACGGGCCGGGCGTGGGAGGGCGCGACGGACCCGTTTCATAGGTTAACGTTCATAACGTGGCGGGCTAGCTGTTGCCAAGCCTGCCGCCGCGGGCTGCCGGCCGCCTGCACGGCCTGCGCAGCAGAGAGCCCGCATGTTCACGCCTCGGGCGTGGGACGCCACCAATGGACTTTGACGGCGCCCTGGGGTAAAGAGAGGGCGCGGCCGCCGGCGGGGGTGCGGGCTATACTCCCGCGCCTCTCTCGGC
>DATMBA010000339.1:0-2656 GCA_035559635.1 Roseiflexaceae bacterium | reverse complement strand
TTCGTGCCTATCCGGATAGGGTGGGGTTTCAGGGGAGGGCTGTGCCCTCCCCTGCCCCCTCCGCGAGGTATGCGGAGAGGCTCTTATCCCATGAGATATCGATCGAGGATCTGGCGGCTGGGACTGCTGGCGGCGGCGCTGGCGGGCGCGGCGCTCGTGTGGCTGTCCGGGCCGGATGGCCGGCTGCTGGCGGCGCTGGCGGCGCTGCTGCTGTGCCCCGGCTACCTACTGGAGCGGGCGCTGTTGCGCGCGGCTGCCATCCCCGCGCTGGCCCGCCCGGCCCTGTGGGCGGCGCTGAGCGCTAGCGCGCTGGCGCTGCTGTACCAATGGGTCACGGCCGTCGGGCTGGCGCTGCCCCCCGGCGTGCCCGGCGCGCTGGCCGCGCTGAGTGCGCTGGGCGCGGCGGTGGCCTGGGCCGTGGATCGCGGGCCGTGGACGGGAGACCGTAGACCGTGGATCGTAGACCGTGGCCCCACATCTATCGCGGGGTCTTCACGTACCTGGCGAGTGGCCTCGCTCTTCGGTCCTCGGTCCTCGGTCCTCGGTCGCTGGTCACTCGTCATCCTGGTGCTCTTCGGCCTGACGCTCTGGACACGCCTGGCGCACGTGCGCGACCTGGCGGCGCCGGCGTGGGTGGACTCGCTGCACCACGCGCTACTGATCCGGGTGGCGTTCGAGCGCGGGCAGGCGCCGTACAGCCTGGAGCCGTACCTACCGGTCACCGGCCTCGCCTATCACTCCGGCTACCATGTGGTCCTGGCGGCGGCGCTGGGCGCGGCGCGGCTGGAGTTGCCTGCCGCACTACCCAAGGCTATGCTGCTGAGCGGGCAGGTGTTGAACGCGCTCGTGTCGCCAGCCTGGGCCGCGGCGGCGGCGTATCTGTGGCGCCGGCCAGCGGCGGCCGCGGCCGCGGCGCTAGTGGTGGGGCTGGCGTCGATCATGCCGGCTTACTATGTGAGCTGGGGTCGCTATACGCTGGTACTGGGGGTGTTGATGCTGCCGGGGGCGCTGGTCGCAGCGCACGCGGCGCTGCGGCGTGGTGGCTGGGGGCCGATAGGGGCGGCGGCGCTGCTGCTGGCGGGGCTGAGCCTGGTGCACTTCGTGGTGCTGTGCCTGGCGCTGTTGTGGTGCGCGGCTGTGCTCGTGTGCCACGCCCCGCTACGCGCTGGGGCGGCCAGGTTCGCGCTGGTGGGCGGGCTGGCGCTGGTGCTCAGCGCGCCATGGTCGGCGCTGCTGCTCAGCCAGGTGCGGCCGGGCACCGGCAGCTCGGCGGTGCATATCGCCGGCAACGCCACCTACAACCGCCTGCCGGTGGAGTTGCTGTGGGCCGGCAGCAATCGGCTGCTGCTGGCGCTCGCCGGCCTCGGGGGGCTGCTGGCGCTGCAGCGCCGGGACTGGCCGGCCGCGGCGACGCTGGTGTGGTCGGCGCTGATCGTGCTGCTGGCCAACCCGCCACTCTTCGGGCTGCCCTACCTCTCGTTCTTCACCAACGAGTTCGCGGCGATCACACTGTTCGCGCCGGCGAGCCTGCTGATCGCCGGGGGCGTAGCGGCGCTGGACGCGGAGCTTGGGGCTGTGTTCACCACAAAGGCACGAAGGCAGGAAGACGCGAAGATCCGATGTATGCGGGCAGATCAGCGCCTGGCTGCCCCCGAGCTGTGGGTTGCGATCGTGCGCCGCCCAGGTGAACCTTCAACCCTTCGTGCCCTCGCGTCTTCGTTCTTTCGTGGTTCACCAGCGCTGCTCATGCTGGCGCTGGGGGTCTGGCTCGCGGCTGGCTTCCAATCCGTGGTGCGGCCCGACACGGCGCTGGCCACACCGGCGGACATGCGCGCGGTGGCCTGGGCCGCGCGCGCCACGCCGCCAGACGCGCGCTTTGTGGTGGATACCGCCCCCTGGCTGTACACGGTGGACCGCGGCGGGGACGGCGGCTGGTGGCTGCTGCCGCTCGCCGGCCGGCAGGTGAGCACGCCGCCGGTGGTGTTCAACTACGGCCCGGAGGCCTACGTGCGGGCGGTGAAGAAGGAGACCCGCTGGCTGCGGAGCGGTGAGGCCGAGGATCCCGCGGCGCTGGCGGCCTTCATGCGCGAGCGTGGCTACACGCATGTTTTCGCCACCGGCCGCTCCCGCGCGCTGGACCTCGGGCGGCTGCGGGCCTCGCCGCTGTTCGAGGAGCTGTACCGCGACGGGGACGTGAGCATCCTGCGCCTCCGGAGGTGATAGGCGATGGGCGATGGGCGATAGGGAGGCCCAAACCCATCGCCTGGCCCTCCCTTGCTGTAGCCAACCGCACATGCTATCATCCGGCCTATGAGTGGCGAAGCTCCTATCAGCGAGCGCGAGCGCGAGATCCTGCGCCTGGTAGCCATGGGCGCGACCAACCAGCAGATCGCGCAGCGGCTCGACATCAGCGTCAACACCGTCAAAGTCCACCTGCGGAATATCTTCGGCAAGATCGGCGTGGCGTCGCGCACCGAGGCGACGGTCTACGCCATCCGGCAGGGGTTGGTGGTGGTAGACGAGCGGCGGCCCGCGGGAGCGGCCGGCGTCGCGGTGGCCGAGCCGCCTGTCCCAGCTGGCGAGGATGCGGTGCCACAGGTCGCGCCGGCGATCGAGCTGCCGGCCCCGTCCGAGGAGGATGGGGCGAAGGATGTTG
>DATMBA010000338.1:0-4610 GCA_035559635.1 Roseiflexaceae bacterium | reverse complement strand
ACGGTGACGGCGACGGTGACGAATCTCTGGCAGACCCGCCAGGTGCTCCTCCGCTACGGGGACGCCTGCACCGTGCTGGAGCCGGCCGAGCTTGTGGCCCTGTTCCGCCGTACCGCCAACGGGCTGCGGCAGATCTACGGCGATCCGTAGCGCACCTTCGGCTATGTGAACGAACTGACGTTTGCGCCGCTAGCTGCGATTGCGCCTGTGTGCGCGTGACGGAGTGTTGGCAGAGGTTGCCGGGTCCCCGGCGGTGGCTGTCTTATTACCTTTTGCCTTCATGCGAAGCGAGAGGTCTGCATGGACATCGACACACTGCTGGAGGGTCTGCGCGGCCAGTTGATCGCGATCCTGCCGAACCTGCTGCTCGTCGCCCTGATCCTGGGGGTGACGAGCCTGATCGCGCGGCGGGCGAGCGGAGTGATCACGGCCCTCGCCCGCCGCGTCCTTGCGCCGCCCGAGCTGGTGACGGTCGTCGCGGCGGCGGTGCGGGGCGGGGTGATGCTGGTGGGACTCTACCTGGCGCTCAACCAACTCGGCTGGAGCGGCGCGGCGCTGAGTCTGCTCGGCAGCCTCGGCATCGCCGGCGTGGTGGCCGGCCTGGCGCTGCAGGACGTGGCCAAGCAGTTCGTGGCCGGCGCGCTGCTGCTCACCACCCGGCCCTTCCGCATCGGCGACCGGGTGCGGGTGCGCGCCTTCGAGGGGGTGGTGCTGGAGATGCAGCTCTACGCCACCCGCCTGCGCACCACGGTGGGCGAGGAGGTGATCATGCCGAACTCCGACATCATCAGCGCCCCGATCGTCAACCTCAGCCGCTCGGACGTGCGCCTGCGTGGGGTGATGCTGCGGGTGCCGCGCGAGGCCGACGTGGCGGCCGTGCGCGCGGCGGTGGAGCGGGTGCTGCGCGCGGCGCCGGGCGTGGCAGCGGAGCCGCCGCCAACGGTGATCGAGACCGGCTTCGACAGCGAGAAGACCCGCCTGGCGGCGCGCTTCTGGGTGGCCTCCGCCCGCCACGCCGAGACGACAACGGCCGGCGTGCTCGGCGCGCTGCGCGCCACACTTGAGCAGGAGGGGGTGCAGATCGAGGCGGAGGTGGAGGGCGGTTGAGCGTTAGACCCCATGCGCTGCGCGCACAAGCCAGTGGACACGGGGTGGGTTTCAGGGAGGGCACAGCCCTCCCTGCCCCTCCCGTTTCACCTCAGCGCGTCTCTTCCTCGCGCGCCAGGTAATACGTCATGCTGTGCAGCACCGCCACCGGGTCGATGTAGCGCACCCACACCCCCTCTGGCACCTGCAGCACCGTCGGGGCGTAGTTGAGGATGGCGCGCACCCCGGCCGCCACCAACTGGTCCGCCACCTCCTGGGCGTGGCCGGCCGGCACTGCGATGATCGCCATGCGAATGCCCTGCTCGCCGATGATCTCTTTAATGCGGCTGAAGGGGTGGATCCGCATGCCATTGACCTCGGTGCCGATCTTCTCCGGGCTGTTGTCGAACAGCGCGGCGATGCGGATGCCCTGCTGGCGGAAGCCCTCGTAGCGCGCGATGGCCTGGCCCAGCGGGCCGATGCCCACCAGCGCCACCGGCCACTCGCGCGTCAGCCCGAGGATGTCTTCGATCTGGCCGAGCAGCTTCTCGACGTCGTAGCCGATGCCCTGCTTGCCGAACTCGCCGAAGTACGAGAGGTCCTTGCGGATCTGCGCCGCCGTCACGTTGATCCGCTCGCCTAACTCCTGGGACGACACCGAGGTCTTGCCCTCCTCCAGCAGGTAGCGCAGGCTGCGGGCGTATAGCGGCAGCCGCCGGATCACAACATCGGGTGGTGGCTCCATGCGCTCCACAACGCGCCTCCTGGGGATGGCTCGCGGGTGAGATAGCTACAGAGATCCTCGACTGGACTCGTGAATTGTAGCACGATCTCGGCCCGTTTGTCAAGGCAAATGTGCCGTTGAGCGCGTCCTGACGCACTAAAGTCGCGCGAGCGCCAGCCCCGGATGGGGGTTGGGTTTTGGGGAGGGCGCAACCCTCCCCAAGCCCCTCACCGCACACGGCGGGCTTGCAGGAGATAGCCCGCTGCTTCAGCCGCCGGGCGCGCGCTGCGCATGCTATAATCCCCATAGCTGCAGGCGCATCAGGCGACGACGATGAGCATCAAACCGCTACAGTACCCGGCCGAGGCCTTCGAGACCCAGCCGCCCGACGAGACCGAGCAGCGCAGCCAGGTGCTCAATAACCTGCTGCGCGTCTCGACGTACCTGGTCTCCGTGCTGGACCCGGCCGAACTGATCGCCGGCCTGGCTCAGCGCGTGGTGGAGGTGGTGCCCGCGGTGCAGGCCGGGCTGCTCTGGATCTTCGACCGCCAGCACACGCTACTGCGCGTCGAGTCGCACCATGGGCTGGAGCCGGGCGCCGGCCTGGAGGCGCTGCTGCGGCTCCGCCTGCGCCCCGGCGAGGGCCTGCCCGGCAATGTGCTCCAACGCGGCGAGCCGCTGCTGATCGAGACGCGCGCCAACTACCGGGACCTCGCTAGCCGCGTCAGCCCGCGCAGCGAGGGGGACCTGCGGCTGTACCTCGAACGCCTGCCGCGCGAACTGGCCGCGGTGGTGCTGCCGCTGCGCATCGGCCCCGAGATCATCGGTGTCCTGGAACTGATGAACCTCGGTTACCGCCCGCCCCTGCGCCGCGAGGACCTTCAGGTGCTGCAGACCTTCAGCAACCTCGCCGCCGGCGCGATCAAGAATGCCCAACTCCACGCGCAGATGCAGGCCCATCAGCGCCGCCTGGAGGCCTTCGGCTCCGTCGGCACGGTGGTCAGCACTGCGGCCGACTTGGACGAACTGATCAGCAATGTGCTGGACGTGATCCTCGGCGTGGTGCAGGCGCCCGCCGGCGCCCTCCTGCTGCTGGACCCCGGCCGTGGCACGCTGGCGGTGGGCGCGCAGCGCGGCCTGCCCGCGCCGTTCCTTGCCGCCTACGGCCAGCAGCCGGTGAGCGGCGCGGCCTGCGAGGAGGCCGTCCGCTACGGCCAACCCGTCCGCCGCCCGCTGATCGCCGAGTCCGGCGAGGAACTGCTGATCGACGCCGGCTTCGCCGGCTGCGCCTATGTCCCGCTGCTGGCCGGTGGCACGGTGGTGGGTATCGTCAGCCTCTATGGGGACGCCGCGCTCCCGGACCGGCTGGACGTCCAGGCGCTCATGATGATGAGCAGTCTGATCGGCTTCGCGATCGCTAACGTCCGCCTGTACAACGATAGCCAGACCGAGCGCCGCAAGCTCGCCGCGGTGATCAACAGCATCGCCGAGGGTGTGGTGCTCTGCGATCGCGCCGGCCGCCTGGTGCTGGCCAACCAGACGGCGATGGAACTGCTCTCGATCGAGCACTTCCCCTTCCAGCAGCCGCTCAGCGAGATGACGGACTTCTTCGCCATCCGCGACATGGAGGGCGCGCCGCTGCCGGTGGAGCGCCTGCCCCTCGCCCGCGCCCTCTCCGGCGAGGTGTTCCACGACTACCGCGTGCTCTCGCGCGGCGCCAGCGGCCTCGATACGGTCCTCAGCTTCAGCGGCGCCCCGGTCTACGACGATAGCGGCGCCGTCGAGGGGGCGGTAGCGATCTTCCGCGACATCACCACCAGCCAGAAGCTTGAGCGCGCCAAGGACGACTTCCTGGCGGTGGCGGCCCACGAGCTGCGCAGCCCGCTCGCCGCCGTGCGCGGCTACGCGGACCTGCTGCTCCGCCGCAGCGCCCGGCGCGACGAGGACCCCGCCGAGGTGCGCGGCCTCACCATCCTCGCCAACCAGGTGAGCCATATGCTGCGCCTGGTGGACAACCTGCTGGATATCTCGCGCCTGGACGCCGGCCAGCTCAGCCTCAACACGCAGAAGGTCAACCTGGTGGCGCTCGCCCAGCAGGTGATCGAGCAGCAGCGCCCGGTGGCCGGCGACCGCGACCTGGTGCTGGATTGCGCCGAGCTGGAGTTGATGGTGACATGCGACCCGCTGCGGATCCGGCAGGTGCTGACGAACCTGGTGGCGAACGCCATCCGCTACAGCCCGAACAGCACCACAGTGGCCGTGCGGCTGCGCACCGAGCGCGCCGACCACCTGGCGCAGCGCCACCCGGCCCTCGCCCACGGCCGTGGCGCGTCGCACACCGGCTGGCCCTCGAACGGGCACGGCGGGGAGTTGGTGGCGCTCGTGCAGGTACAGGATCAGGGCGCCGGCATCGCCGAGGAGCAACTCTCCCGCCTCTTCCGGCGCTACTCCCGCGGCCTGCAGCGCTCCGGCGAGGGGCTTGGCCTCGGCCTGTACCTCAGCCGCGAGTTCGTCACGCGCCACGGCGGCGAGATCTGGGTCGAGAGCCGCGAGGGCCAGGGCAGCACGTTCCTGTTCACCCTGCCGCTGGGCGATGAGGGCAACCCTATCAACGGTGTTGAAAATTGAAAATTGCATATTGAAGATTGACGACGGAAGCGTAGAGCCCGGAAGTGCAATCTGCGATCTGCAATCGTCATAGGAGCGAACCGATGCCCACATGCCCCCAGTGCCGCAGCGAGATTGAGGAAGGGCAGCGCTTCTGCCCCAACTGCGGCGCGCGCCAGCCGGAGCCTGCCCC
>DATMBA010000337.1:0-8897 GCA_035559635.1 Roseiflexaceae bacterium | reverse complement strand
AGCGTGGTGTTGAGCGCGATCACCCCGCCGAAGGGCGCCTCGCGGTCGGTGGCGAACGCCAGCTTCCAGGCCTCCAGCGGCGTGGCCGCCTGGCCCACGCCGCATGGGTTCGTGTGTTTGACGATCGCCAGCGCCGCACCCTCGGTGGGCGGGAACTCCTCGATCAACTCCTGGACGGCGGCGATGTCCAGGATGTTGATGTAGGAGAGTTCCTTACCGTGCAGCTGCTGGAAGAAGGCGCCGAAGTCGCCGTAGAGCGCGCCGCGCTGATGGGGGTTCTCGCCATAGCGCAGCTCCTGCGCCTTGGTGAAGGCCAGCGGCAGCGTGGCGGGGAACGGCTCGTCGCCGAGGTAGGCGGCGATGGCCGCGTCGTAGGCGGCGGTGTGGGCGAAGGCCTTGGCGGCCAGGTGCCGGCGCAACGCGGGCGTGACGCCCCCCGTGCGCAGCGCCGCAAGCAGCGGCTCATAGTCCGCCGGGTCCACCACCACCAGCACGGATGGATGGTTCTTGGCCGCAGCGCGCACCAGCGTCGGCCCGCCGATGTCGATCTGCTCCAGCGCCGCCTCGAGCGTCACATCCGGCCGGGCCACCGTCTGGGCGAACGGGTAGAGGTTCACCACCACCAGGTCGATCGGGTGGATATGGTGGGCGGCCAGGGTCTCCATGTGGGCCGGCAGGTCACGCCGGGCGAGGATGCCGCCGTGGATGGCGGGGTGCAGAGTCTTGACGCGCCCGTCCAGGATCTCCGGGAAGCCGGTGAGCTCACTGACGGAGCGGGCCGGGATGCCGGCCGCGGTGAGGCGGGCTTTGGTGTTGCCGGTGGAGAACAGCTCGCAGCCGAGGGCCGTCAGGCCGGCCGCAAAGGGCTCGATCCCACGCTTATCCGAGACGCTGAGCACTGCTCGCACGAGATTCCCTCCTGGAACGCTGAGGCGCTGCGCCGGGTGAAGGCCCGGGACCCTGGGGCCGCTGTGCGCTGTGCGCCGTCGGCCAGCGGTGTCATCACACTCAGCGCTTCAGCGATACCAAACGACCCCGCCCTGGACGACGGGGCGAGGTCGGGTCTCTGGGCCGGGCTATTATAACAGGACTTCCGCAGTCTGCGCTTCGAGCGGGGGGGACGGTTAGGGCCACGTCAACGGCCATTGTGGCGTCCCACGCCTGGCGCGTGCACGCCGCAGGCGTTCCCGCAGGGTACGCGCGGGCTAGCTGTTGCGCAGGCCACCTGCGCGGCCTGCAGCCCGCAGCGGCGGGCTTTGCAGAAGCTCGCCCGCTGCTTCAGCGGCCGGGCGTGGTGCGGAGCCGGGGACGGTGACGGCGCCCTATAGCGAAGAGCAGAACAGTTGAACCCAATCGCCATACTGTGGAATGCGCACGCCATGCTTACGCGGGCGGCAGCACGGCTGCCGCATTCCAAAGACCTGGCGCAACAGTTCTGCCCATTGCTGTAGGGGACGGGGGCCGTAGACCCCGAAAAGATCCGTTCAGGATCCTCTTGGAGGGGCACAGCCCCTCCAGGCCTCCCCTACGTGCGGCTGCTGAACACCTGCTCGACGAGCGAGCGGATCTCAGCCATCGGCTGGCGCATGCGAGCGGCGCCGAAGGCACGGGTGGCGGCCGTCTCGAACAGGTCCAGCGCACCGGCGAGTTGCTCAGCGGTGGCAGTGTTCTGGTCGTGGATGCCGGCGCGAGTGTAGGAGTCATAGAGCAGGGCGCGGGCCGAGGCGCCAAGCGCGCCCAGGACGATGCGCTCCACCTCGGGGAACAGCGACTCGGAGAGGCTGACGTCGCGCTTCTCGATCAGGCCAGAGGTGAGCAGGCGGGCGATGATCTCGCAGGTGCGCACCTCGCCGAGGCCGCTGCGTTGGGCGATCTGGCCGACGGTGTTCTTCCCGTTGACCATCGTCAGCACACGCCACTCCTCGGCCTCCAGGCTGATCTCGCTGCCGGTGGAGGCCGGGTTCGGCACCAGGCGCGGGATCATCGTCAACGAGGGCACCTGCTCCTGGACTTTGGACCACGCGTCCTGCCGCATGATCCCTTCCATGATGATCACCTCGTTGCTGGCCGTGATCGTGGGCGTGTCGAGCTGCACCTCCTCGTGGAACTGGAACGGCCCGCTGGTGAAAGTGAAGAACGTGTAGGCCGCCTCGATCGGGGGCAGGTTGCCGAGGCGCGCGCCGATGATACGGCCATCGCGGAAATAGAGCCAGCCCTCGAGCTGCTGCTGGCCGCGGCGGCCCGTGATGTGGACCGCGCCGCTCTTCTTGCTGAGGTCGACAAGCTGGATGATGTCGGTGAGCGGAAACTCGCTCAGGTCGCCTGCGAGAGCCATAGTTTTGATGCCAGGTGATAGGTCATAGGTCACAGGTCATAGGGGAATGGAGCTGATCCCTATCACCTATCACCTCATCACCTATCACCTATGATCTATAGCTTGCTGATCACGAGCTTGCTGATCGCCTTAAGCGTATCGAAGACACCGCCGCCAGTGGTAGCGGTGGCCTCGTAGCGCTGCCAGTGTAGGGTATTGAGGTACTTATCGAGCGTCGCCACCGGCAGCGCGCCGGGCACGTCGCGCTTGTTGTACTGCAGGACGACCGGGAAATCCTGGAACTTCTTGTTCTGCTTGGTGACGTTGACGGCCAGTTCCTTGAGGCTGCGGATGTTCTCCTCGAGCTTGTGGCGCTGCGAGTCCGCCACGAACACCACACCGTCGGCGCCGTTGAGCACCGCCACGCGCGTGCGCTCGTAGAGCACCTGGCCCGGCACCGTATACAGGTGGAAGCGCGTCTGGAAGCCGCGCACCTTCCCGAGGTCGAGCGGCAGGAAATCGAAGAACAGCGTGCGCTCCGTCTCGGTGGCGATGGAGAGCAGCTCTCCCTTCGCGTCCTTCGGCACCTGGCTGTGGATATACTGCAAGTTGCTCGTCTTGCCGCTCATGCCGGGGCCGTAGTAGACGATCTTGCAGTGTATCTCACGGGCAGCGACGTTGATCAGGGCCATAGATCCTCTCGCGGTACCTGGGTCGTGCGTCGGTTCGGTAGGGGCGGGTGTCCCGCGGCAGGCTGGGACTCAGTCGCGGAACAGCAGATCGATGGTGTCCTCCATCGAGGTGCGGAAGGACGAGCCGAGCACGTCGTCGCGCGCCTTCTGCTGCTCGCGCACGCGCTCGAGCACCAGGCCGAGCTCATCGGTCGCCTTCTTCGTCAGCACCTTGACCAAGCCGATATGGGTGCCCTTGTTGAAGATGATGGTGAGGATCCACTGGTCTTCGATCAGCGCAATGAAGATATTCTCGCGGACGCCCTGGGTGAAGAGTTGGCGGAAGTCTTTCTCGCGCAGCAGCTTGGCCACCTCGCGTGAGGAGGCGAAGGTGCCGGCTATCAGCGCACCGAGCGCGGTGATATCCTGGCGGTTCGCATCGCCCTGCGAGGCGATCACCTGGCCGCTCTTGTCGAGCAGGAGGACGTAGTTGCCGCCCGTGTCCTCAGCCAGGCGCGCGAGGCACTCCTCGATCACCCTGACCTCTTCGATCGGGACGATCTGGCTGGTCAGCTGTGGATCCATCATCACCCTCGTCTGTCCTGGTAGCGCATACCTGCCTGCCCTCCCGCCGTTGCCGCCAGGGTGGGACGCCGGGCATACGCCTGTCATCGTGACGGCTGTTCACCTGCACAAGACCAGGGAAGCCGCCGCACCTGCGCCGGTCGCCTGAGTGGGAAGATTATAGCACGGTGCCGCCCCCTCTGCCGCCCGCCGGCGCTGCGCGCTCCAGCCCCATGGCATGCAAGGCGCCCCCGATGCACCATTATACTACACTGCCTTGCAGTATTCTGATCGAACCAGTAGCAACCACATAACAAGCGCCGTGGATCGCGCTCATCCCTCGGCCCCGTTGGTGCTGCGCTCGCGCTCCTTGGGCGGCCGCCCGGTGCGGATGTTACGCAGCGAGTGGATCGTCGCCGCCAACGCCCGATCCGCCCAGCCGTAGATCGTCGGCCGGCTCTTACGCAGGTCGTCCGCGATCTGCGTCACGTTCGTCCGGTACTCGGGGTCGAAGGTCGCCAGGTTGATCCGCGCCGACGCCACGATCTGAAGGATCTCTTCCTCCGTCAGTTCGTGCTCGCGAATGAGCTTTTTGGCCCGCTTGCTGCTGAGGTCGAGCCGCATGTTTCACTCCTTGCACGTGGCGGTGTGGCGCAACACTGCTGCTGTCAGGCGCGGACAGGCAGGCCGGAGGTGTAATACTTTATTATCATAGCACAGGGGGTGGGCGCTGTCGAGTCCCATTTGTAAATAGTAATTTCAGCGCCGGGGGGCGCGGCGCCGATAGTACTGACGGGATCGGGTGCGACGAAACCGGCAGAAGGCCGATCGCCATGATCCACCGCGCCGCCGTGGGGATCGACGGCAACGGTGCACCCAAAGCAGCAGGTGTAACGTTTAACAGTGGCGGAGACGAGCGGCTGAGAGAGTGTAAAGGCTTGTATAAAACATAATGGGAGGGTCAGGGAAGGCACAGCCCCCCTGACCCTCCCATGTGCGATCTAGTTCGCCTTCACGGCGACGCCGATCTTGCGCGGCTTGACCTCCTCGGCCTTGGGGATCTCCAGCCGCAGCACGCCGTTCTGCAGCGTGGCGCTGATGGCGTCCGCCTTGACCGATGTGGGCAGATTGACGGTGCGCACGAACGAGCCGAAGCGCCGCTCGATGCGGTGGAAGTTGCGCTTCTTCTCCTCGCTCTCCTGCTTCACCTCGCCCTTGATCGAGAGCAGGCCGTTCTCCAGCGTCACCTCCAGGTTCTCCGGCTTCAGGCCCGGCACCGCGGCCTCGACGATGTAGGCGTCCTCGGTCTCGCTCAGGTCCAGCGCCGGGGTGAAGCCGCCGCTGTCGCCGCGCGCCAGGCTCGGGCGCACGAAGCTCTCCTCGAACAGCTGGTTCATCGCCTCGCGCAACGACAGCATGTCCTGGTAGGGATCCCAGCGGGTCAGGTTTGCCATGGTATACCTCCGTATGGGATGTGTCTCGGCAGGGTGCGGGCCACCGTGTGGTGGCCTCGTTCCTGCCCGTTCCTTGCTCTGGTACGCAGTATAGTGCCGCTGTGTTAGAATGAGGTCTGACGGGCGTTAGAACGGTGTTAGACGGATCATATGGCTCAGGCTACCGACCAGCGGCTCCGCCAACGCGAGTCGCTGCTTCAGATCAGCCGGGCGCTCACCGCTCAGCTCGACCTCGCGAGCGTGTTGAGCCTGGTGATTGAGTTCGCCGTCGAGTTGCTGGCCGGCACCTCCGGCCTGATCGCCCTGCGCGACGAGGATGGCCTGCTGCGGGTGCGCGCCGCCGCCGGCCTGCCACGCGAGACGTGGCCGATCTTCGCGGCGCTGGTCAACACACCGCTGGAGGATCGGCGCGCCCTCGCGCAGCGGCTGCGCGAGATCTCAGCGGACACCGACATGCCGCTGCGCCACATGAGCGCCCTGCCGCTCAGCTACCGCCAGACGGTGGTGGGGGTGATCTACGTCTTCCGCGCCGCCCTCAACGTCGCCTTCAGCGCCGAGGAGCAGGAGTTGCTCAAGGCCTTCGCCGACCAGGCGGCCATCGCCGTCTCCAACGCCCGCCTGTACCAGAGCGTGCTGCGTGAGAAGCAGCAGCTGGACGCGCTGATCGAGCAGTCGGCCGACGGCGTGATGATCATCGACGGCCGCTGGCGCATCACCACCTTCAACGCCGCCATGGAGCGGCTCACCGGGTGGCCGCGTGAGGAGGCGATCGGGCGGCCGTGCGCCGAGGTGCTGGCCATCCGCTCGTCACAGGGGGTGAATATCTGCCTGGTGGATTGCCCGCTACAACGCCAACCGCCTGAGAGCAACCCGGTGGTCGAGGGTTGGATCACCAGCCGCGACGGCCGGCGCTTCTACGTCCAGAGCCGCTACACGGTGCAGCGCGGACCCAACGGCGAGTTCCTCGGCGCCCTGGCCAACGTGCGCGACGTTACCGAGCAGAAGATCGAGGCGGAGATGCAGAACACCTTCATCTCGGTGATCTCGCACGAACTGAAGACGCCGGTGAGTATCATCAAGGGCTACGCCGAGACGCTCGGCCGCGAGGACGCCCGTTGGGACGAGGCGACGCTGCGCGAGGGGCTGCGGGTGATCGTCGAGGAGGCCGACCGGCTGGCGCGCCAGATCGGGGACCTGCTGGAGATCTCGCGCCTGCAGGCCGATGGAATGCGCCTGGAGCTCTCGGAGTGGCCGCTGAAGCCGCTGGCTGAGCAGGTGGTGGAGCGCTTCGCGGCGCAGGCCGGCGAGCAGTTCACCTTTGAGTTGCGCATCCCTGCGGACCTGCCGGCGGTCTATGCCGACCGCGAGCGCACCCGCGCGGTGCTGGAGAACCTGGTCTCCAACGCCGTCAAGTATAGCCCGGAGGGGGGGCTGATCCGCGTGGCGGCGCGCGCCGACGCCCGCACGGCGATCGTCTCGGTGAGTGACCAGGGGATCGGCATCGCGCCTGAGGATCAGGCGCGCCTGTTCCAGCGCTTCTACCGGGTGGACAACCGGCTGAGCCGCGAGACGCAGGGCGCCGGGTTGGGGCTGTTTCTATCACGTGCGATCGTCGAGGCCCAAGGCGGGCGGATCTGGGTCGAGAGCCAGCCCGGCCGCGGCGCGCGCTTCTCCTTCACGCTGCCCCTGGCCACGCCCAGGCTGGAGGATCGGGGAGACGAAGACCCGACGACCGACGACCGACGACCGACAACCGACGACCGGCGGCCGATCGGGCTGCTGACGGACGACTCGCAATCCGAAATCCGTGACGCGTGAGGCGGATAGAGGACACCCATGTGCTACCCGGGCGCGCCAGCGTAGAGCGGGGGGCCGGGGGCGGGGTGCCTTCTGACCCCCAACCCCCTCTCACCGGACGAGTCCGGCAGGACGGATATGGTCACGAGCCGCCGGCTACGGCATCGCGGCGGGGCCTTGGCCGGTACGGCACGGGTCCGGCGGGAAAAGGCCGAAAGACTACCAGCGCCGCTTTACGAATCACGAATAACGGATCTCGCATGATGGAGCGCCTATGTCCGAGCTACGCGACAAACTGATCCTGGTGGTGGACGACGAGCCGCGCATGGTGAATTTCATGCGGATGAACCTGGAGCTGGAGGGCTGCCGGGTGATCAGCGCCTCGGGCGGCCGGGAGGCGCTGGAGAAGGCGCGCGATGACATGCCGGACATGGTGCTGCTGGATATCATGATGCCCGGTATGGACGGCTTCGAGACGCTGCGGCGGCTCAGGCAGTCCTCGCAGGTGCCGGTGATCATCCTCACCGCTAAGGACGACGAGGAGGACCGTATCAGAGGGCTGGAGTTGGGCGCCGACGACTACATCGGCAAGCCGTTCAGCCACCGCGAGTTGGTGAGCCGCATGCGCGCGGTGTTGCGCCGCCACTACACGCCGCCGCCCGCGCCGCAGACCACGGTGCAGGTGGACGAGCGGCTGACGATCGACTTCGCGCGGCGCGAGGTGCTGGTGAACGGTGAGCGCGTTAACCTGCGCCCCACCGAGTACCGCCTGCTCTACCATCTGGTGCAGAACGCCGGCTATGTGATGACGCACGAGCAGTTGCTCACCAGAGTGTGGGGGCCGGAGTACCGCGACGAGACGCACTACCTGCGGCTGTACGTCACCTACCTGCGCCAGAAGATCGAGGAGGACCCGGCTAACCCGAAGTATATCCTGACGGAGCGCGGGGTGGGGTACCGGTTCGTGGATTTCGGCAAGTCGCCCATGCAATAGACCGTCATCCGTCATCCGTCATCCGTCATTCGTGAAGGGATGCTGGCCGTGCTTCAGCGCTTTCCTGCCAGCACTCTGCCCTGCCGGCCGACATCCCGTCGCGATCCCGTAGCCGGCGGCTCGTGACGATTCGCCGGGCCATCATCCATCACAGATTACGCACGACGTATCGGGCATTACGGCTGACGTATCACGGATCACGCAGCACGCAGGATGCTAGAATCGTTCGTTGTCCTTGCCGTCAATCTGCTCCGCGCGCTCGGCAACCTGTGGCGCAGGCTGCTCCGCCGCCGGGTGGACTATGTGCGCTTCCGGCTGACGGGGCCGCTGCCGGAGTTCGCGGATGCGCCACTGTGGTGGCAGCGCCGGCTGTTGGGGGCGCGGCCGCCGCTCAGCCTGCAGGAGCTGCGGCGGGCATTCGAGCGCGTGGCCGACGACCCGCAGGCGCGCGGGGTGCTGCTGCACATCGAGGGGCTGCAGGCCGGATGGGCCACGCTCCAGAGCCTGCGTGACGAACTGGCGCGCCTGCGTGCGGCCGGCAAGCGTGTGGCGGCGTACCTGGTGACGCCGGATGCCGCCGGCTACTACACGGCATGCGCTGCCGGCGAGATTCTGATGCCGCCGACGGTGTTCTTCTCAGTGGTGGGGCTGCGGGCCGAGGTGCAGTTCCTCAAGGATGCGCTGGCCAAGATCGGCGTGCGCGCCGAGGTCACGGCGGTATCCCCCTATAAGTCCGGCGGAGATGTGTTCGCCCGCGCCGATATGTCGCCCGAAGCGCGTGAGCAGTTGGAGCGGTTGCTGGACCAGCGCTTCGCCGAGCTACTGCGGGCGGTGGCCGAGGGGCGCAGGAAGACGGTGGAGGAGCTGCGTGCGTTGATCGACGCGGCGCCGCTCAGCCCGCGTGCGGCGCTCGAGCGTGGGCTGGTGGACGCACTGCGCTATGAGGACGAGCTGGAGGCGCATTTTGCCACAGAGGATACGGAGCGCACAGCGGCGGAGCGCGCCGCTGTTACATCCCCGGCCTCCCCTCCCGCTGTGTCCTCTGTGGTACAACAGCGGCGGCAGATCATCCTGCTGGACTGGGAGCAGGCGCGGCGGGCGCT
>DATMBA010000336.1:0-1843 GCA_035559635.1 Roseiflexaceae bacterium | reverse complement strand
CTCGACCCGCAGATCGCGCCCTACGCATCGGTGGCCTGGCCCGCGCGCGCGCTCGACGACCTGGTGCTGCCACAGGAGCTGGCCGTGAGGCTGCGCCAGCTGCTCGCCGATCACCCCGCCGGCCTGGCGCTCGGCCTGCAGGGCGGCTACGGCAGCGGCCGGCGCGCGGTGGCCGAGGCGCTCTGCGCCCAGGCCGGGCTGCCCCTGCTGACGGTGAACCTGCAGCGGGCGCTGGACGCCGAGGCCCCCGACATACAGCCCGCCGAGATGGCCGGGCGCATCGTGCGCGAGGCCGCTCTGCGCCGTGCCGCGCTCCTCTGGCTGCACGCCGACCGGCTGTTGGCCGCTGAGCCGCCCACCCCCTGGCGCGCGGCCGTGCTGGCGGCGATCGATAGCTTCCACGGCGCCAGCTTCCTGGCCCTCGAGCAGCCTTGGGAGGCGCGCGGCGCGCTGGCCCGCACGCCGTTCCTGCGCGTTGAGCTGCCGCCGCCCGGCTACGGCGAGCGCGAACGCCTCTGGCGCGAAAGGCTGGGCGCCGACGCGCCGGACGACGCGACGCTCCAGGCGCTGGCCAGCACCTTCCGCCTCAGCCCCGGCCAGATCCGCGACGCCGTGCGCATGGCACGCGCCCTGGCCGGCTGGCGCGGCAACAGGGATGGCGCGCGCCTCAGCGCCCAGGAGCTGTTCGCCGCGTGCCGCGCCCAGTCCAGCGGGCGGCTGGACAGCCTGGCGCACAAGATCCGCGCCACCTACACCTGGGAGGACATCGTGCTGCCGCCCGACCAGCTGGCGCAGCTGCGCGAGATCTGCCTCCAGGTGCGCCACCGCCGCACCGTGCTCGAGCGCTGGGGCTTCGACCACCACCTGGCGATGGGCAAAGGGGTCAACGTGCTGTTCGCCGGCCCCTCCGGCACCGGCAAGACTATGGCCGCCGAGATCATCGCCGCCGACCTGGGGCTGGAGCTGTACAAGGTGGACCTGGCCACCATGGTCAGCAAGTACATCGGCGAGACCGAGAAGAACCTGGACCGCATCTTCACCGCGGCGCGCGAGGCCAACGCCATCCTGTTCTTCGACGAGGCGGACGCCATCTTCGGCAAACGCTCCGAGGTGAAGGACGCTCACGACCGCTACGCCAACATCGAGGTGGGCTACCTGCTGCAGAAGATGGAGGAGTACGACGGGGTGGTGATTCTGGCCACCAACCTGCGCAAGAACATGGACGAGGCCTTCGTGCGGCGCCTGCATGTGGCGATCGACTTCCCCTTCCCGGAGGAGGCCGACCGGCTGCGCATCTGGCGGAAGGTCTTCCCCCGCGAGACGCCGCTGGCGCCGGACGTGGACCTGGGCTTCCTGGCGCGGCAGTTCAAGCTGGCCGGCGGCAACATCCGCAACGCGGCGCTGCTGGCGGCCTTCCTGGCGGCCGAGGAGGGCGCCGCGGTGGGGCTGGCCCACCTCGTCCACGCCGTGCGGCGCGAGTACCAGAAGATCGGCAAGCTGGCGCCACAGGCGGACTTCGAGCGCTACCTGGCCAGCGCCCAAGACGCGAGACGCGAGACCTGAGACGCGAGACCTGAGACGCGGGGTCGGATGAATGTGATCCCGTCTCCTGTCTCCTATCTGGAGCTGCTGACGAGAAATGGCCGAGGCCGCTCACCAACATGCCGAGCCTGACCGCCGGGTTACGGCACGGACGCCGGCCGAGGCGCCCACCGCGGAGTCCGCGCACGCCGAGGCGCCCACACCGGCGCCGCTGGTGGACGCGGGCGCACCGGGGGACGCCGTGGCGCGCCACGCCGCCACGCTGGCCGACCCGCGCCTGGCGCAGATCGGCCCGGTCCAG
>DATMBA010000335.1:0-3479 GCA_035559635.1 Roseiflexaceae bacterium | reverse complement strand
GGGTGCCGGAGCAGGGCGGCGACGAGATCGCCGGCCTGGCGCGCGAGTTCAACCGCATGGCGGCGCAGCTGGCGGCCGCCTCGGCCGAGCGCGAGCGCCAGGAGGGGGCACGGCGCGACCTGATCGCCGCCGTGTCACACGACCTGCGCACGCCGCTGGCCTCGCTGCGGGCGCTGGTGGAGGCGCTGGCCGACGGGTTGGTGGAAGACCCGGCGACGCGGGCGCGCTACTTCGCCACCATGCGAGCGCAGATCGGGCTGCTGAGCGCGCTGATCGACGACCTGTTCGAGCTCGCGCAGCTGGACGCCGGGGCGCTGCGGCTGGACCTGCAGCGGGCGGTGCCGGGCGACCTGGTGAGCGACACGATCGAGGGGCTGCGGCCGCAGGCCGAGGCGCGCGGCGTGCATCTGGAGGGTTGCGTCGCGCCGGGGGGCACATCGGTGCTGGCGGCGCCCCAGCGGGTGGAGCGGGTGCTGGCGAACCTGGTGGCGAACGCGATCCGGCATACGCCGCCGGGGGGGACCGTTACGCTGCGCGCGAGTTTTGAGTGCGCAGTTTTGAGTTCTGAGGTCTCGGCCAATGACAACGTACCTCACACCACAGGTCTCAAAACTCAGCACTTCGTCCTCTTCGAGGTGTCCGACACTGGCGAGGGCATCGCCCCGGAGGATCTGCCGCACGTCTTCGAGCGCTTCTACCGTGGCGAGAAGTCACGCTCGCGGGCCACGGGCGGGGCCGGGCTGGGCCTGGCGATCGCCAGGGGCATCGTGGAGGCGCACGGCGGGCGGATCTGGATCGAGAGCGCGCCCGGCGCGGGGAGCACCGTGCGCTTCACCCTGCCGGCCTAGAAGCCAGAGGAGGGGCGCAGGGAGGGCGCAGCCCTCCCTTGCAATTCTCCCACCACCCTAACTGTGATAGACCAGGGGCCGCGCCAGCGTCCCAGAACATGACAACATGATTACACCGCCCGCGAGAGGGCTGCGGGAGCGGCGCATGGCGATTGACAAGTGCGGCCAGGCTCTCTAGCATACAGCATGTCCCGCAGATGACACCGATACAGCTCGCGCCGCCACGCGGCGACTGCCGGGCCAGACGCTATGCCGCTGCGTTTCCAGCAAAAGCTGATCATCCCCGCGGCGTCGCGGCCGCTGATCGAGCGCCCCCACCTGCTGGAGCAGCTCGAGGCCGCCATCTCCGGCAAGCGCGTGGTGGTGGTTGCCGCGCCGGCCGGCTGGGGCAAGACGACCGCGCTGGCCCAGTGGGCGGCCCACAGCGCCATCCCTGCCGCCTGGTACACGCTGGACGCCGCCGACCGCGACCCGCACCTGTTCCTGGACTACCTGCTGCACAGCGCGGCGGCGTTTGTGCCAGACGCCGCGGCCGTCCTGGCGCAGCTCGGCGGCGCGGCGCCCCAGGGGCTGGCCGAGGTGACGCAGGCGGTGGCGCTGGCGCTCGCCGCGGCGCCGCAGCCGTTCGCGCTCGTGCTGGACGACTTCCACACCCTGGACGAGGACCCGCCGCGGCAGATCCCCGGCGCGGCGCTGGCGCTCGACCTGCTGGCCTCAATCGCTGAGTACGCCGCCAACTGCCGCCTGGTGATCGCCTCGCGTACGGTGCCGGCGCTGCGCGGCCTGGTGCGCATGGCCGCGCAGCGCCGCGCCGCGGTGTTCGACTACACCGCGCTGCAACTCAGCTGTGACGAGGTGCGGCGGCTGGCGGGCGAGGCCTACGGCCTCGCGCTCTCGGACGAGCGCGCCGCGGAGCTCACCGTCCGCCTCGGCGGCTGGGTCACCGGGATCGTGCTCTCGCTCGACAACGCGAGCGCTGAGTGCTGGGGACCGAATGCCGAGTCTCGCGGCACGCGAACCGCCGAGCCAGCCCTGGCAACGCTTGCGGTTGGCACGGCACCGCGTGGCGAGCACGAACTGCTCAGCACGCAGCACGCAGCACTCAGCACTGAGGAGATCTACGCCTACTTCGCCGAGCAGATCATCCAGCCGCTCGCGCCGGAACTGCGCGCCTTCCTGGAGGATACCAGCGTGCTGGAGGATCTCTCGCCGCGGCGCTGCGACTTGCTGCGGGAGCGCGAGGACTCGGCCCCGCTGCTGGACGACGTCAAGCGCCACGGGCTGTTCGTCTCCAGCCGCGCCGGCTGGCTGGCCTACCACAGCCTGTTCCGCGACTTCCTGCGCGAGCGTCTGGCGCGTGACCCCCTGCGCGAGCGGAGGCTGCTGCTCCGCGCCGGCGACCTGTACCGTGACGAGGACGAGATCGAGCGGGCGCTGGACTGTTACCTGGCGGCCGGGGACGAGCGTGCCGCGCTCGACCTGCTGCGCGCCGCAGCGCCGCGCTTCCGCCAGCGCTCGCGCCAGGCCACTCTCCTCGCCTGCTTCGAGCGCCTCCAACCGGGTTTGGAGTTCTCAGTTTGGAGTTCTCAGTTCCCACAGCTGCCAAACTCAAAACTCAAAACTCAAGACTCCAAACTCCCGCCGGACCTCCTGCTCGTGCAGGCGCGTGTCTACAGCGACCTGGCGCTGTGGGAGCCGGCCTACTTGGCCATCCAGCTGGCTGAAGCCGCCGGCGATGCCCCGACGCAGGTGGAGGCGCGCATCCTGCGCGCGGATCTGCTGGCGCTGCAGGGCGAGCACGAAGCGGCCCGCGCGGCGCTCGACGAGGTGGACGAGGCCGCGGTGCCACCGGCGCTGCAGCTGGCCTACCACGTGACCGCCGGGCGGGTGCGGATCGTGTGCGGCGAGTTGCCGGCGGCCGTGCGCGCGCTCGAGCGTGCCCAGGCGCTGGCCACGGCCGCCGGCGACGATACCACCTCGCTGGCGGATATCTCGGACAACCTCGGCTGGGCGTACGCGATGCAGGGCGACCGGGCGGCGGCGCTCAGGCACCTGAAGCGGGCCGACGCCTGCTGGCAGGCTAGCGGCAACAGCGGCCGGCGAGCGCTGACGCTCAACAACCTGGGCACGCTGGCGATGGAGGACGGGCGCCCGGCCGAGGCGCGCGCGGCCTTCGAAGCGGGCCTGGCGATCGCCCGCCAGACCGCCCGCCGCCGCGAGGAGACGCTGCTGTGCTGCAGCATGGCCGAACTGGACATCCTGGAGGGCGAGTTGGACCAGGCGCTGGCGCGCTTCACCGACACGCACGCGCTGGCGGTGCGCATCGAACTGCCGGCGAGCGTCGAGGCGGCCGCCGCAGGCGCGCTGTGGGCAGCTGCGCTGGCCGGCGACGCGGCGCTCGGGCGCGCCTGGTTGGACGTGACGGCGGCGTTCGTCGCGCCGGGGCAGCCGGAGGTGCGCGGCCGGCTGGCGCTTGGGCGGGCCATGCTGGAGCTCCTGCAGAAGCGCCCGGACCAGGCGCTCGTACAGGCGCTGCTGGCCGAGGCCACGGCGCACGAGCCGTACCTGAGCGCCCCGGAGCGCGCCGGGCTGGCGCTGCTGCGGGCCGGGCTGACCTTCGAGCGCACCGGC
>DATMBA010000334.1:0-4689 GCA_035559635.1 Roseiflexaceae bacterium | reverse complement strand
CCCATCACCGCCCCATCGCACCATTGCCCATCACCGCCCCATCGCACCATTGCCCATCACCGCCCCGCCGCACATGCGCGCAGCCATACACCCCTCGTGCTATACTAGGCACGAACCGATGTTCGGAGGCGGGCGATGAGCGACGACCAGACCCCGATAGCCGAGGCGGCCGCACGCTGGGCGGCGGCGCAGCGCGCGCGGCGCAGGCCGCTGGCACCAAGCACGATCGACTCGTACTGCGACGCGTGGGGGTCCTTCGCGGCATGGGCGGCGCGCCAGGGACGGCGCACGGCGGGGGACATCCGCCCGCGCGACCTGGCGCAGTGGATCGACACGCTGGCCGGCCTGGCCGATGGCACGGTGCAGACCTACAGCCACGGCGCGCTGGCGGTGGTGAAGTTCCTGGCCGACCGCGGCGAGTTGGGGTGCGAGCTGACGTTGCTGCGCATGCACCTGCGAGACGCGCTGCCACGGGCACCCGCGGGGCGCGCGCCAGACGTGCCGGACCTGCGGCGGTTGGTGACGTTCTACGACGCCGAGCCGCCAGCGGGCGAGCCGGGCAGCCGGGCGGAGCGCGAGCGGCTGAACGCGCTGCGCAACGCCGCGCTGATGCACCTGCTGTTCTCCACCGGCGCGCGCATCTCCGAGCTACTGGCGCTGGACGCGCCTGAGATGCGGGGCGACGACGGGCTGATCGCCACCAGGGCGACTGTGACGGGCAAGGGGGGGCGGCGGCGGGCGGTGTTCATCCGGGAGCACGCCCGGCAGGCCCTAGGGCGCTACCTGGCGCTGCGGCGCGCGGCCTTCCCCGGCGCGCGCCCACTGTTCATCTCCCACGGGCCACGTGGCGCCGGCGAGCGGCTGAGCCGCGTGACAGCCTGGAAGGTGGTGACCGGCGCCGCCTACGCCCTGGCGGACCGCATCGAGGCCGATGGACGCCCGCGCGAGGCACGCAAGCTGCGCGAGGCCACCCCGCACACCTTTCGCCACTTCGTGGCCACCTGGCTGCTCAACGAGGGCGCGCAGCTCTCCGAGGTCTCCACCCTGCTGGGCCACGCCAACACCCGCATCACCGAGCAGTACTACGCCCGCCACAGCGACGACCGGCTGCAGGAGCTGCATGACCAGTTCGCGCCGGAGCCGCAGGGGAGAGGCGAGAGGTGAGAGGCGAGGGGGCGATACCAGGCAGGTGCTCGCCTGTCGCTTCCTACGCATTCATTGGTGACGTCACCGAGACATTCACGGGATGCGATACGCTGGACGGGCAAGGTGGGGGTTCGGGAAGGCGCTCTGGATGAGGTGGCATCCCTTTCGCGAAGCGACAGCTGCGGGCGGCTATAGCTACCCCGAAGCTATCTCCTATGCCCTATCGCCTATCGCCATATGCCTCCGGCCTCGGTTTGCCGCCCCTCATGGCGCATGGTATACTCGCGCGCCAGCAACCCCCTGACACCCGAACGAAGTTAAGGAGAGACGGACGTATGCGCATTCTCGTCCTCGGCGGAGACGGCTACCTCGGCTGGCCGACCGCCCTGCACCTCTCGCAGCGCGGCCACGACGTCGCCGTGCTGGACAACTTCCTCCGCCGCGCGTGGGACCACGAACTGGGCGCCCACAGCCTGACCCCCATCCGCTCGCTGCAGGAGCGGGTGGCCGCCTGGCGCGAGCTGACCGGCAAGACCATCGGCGTGTACGTCGGCGACCTGTGCGACTACACCTTCCTGGAGCCGGCGATCAAGGAGTTTCAGCCCGAGGCAGTGGTGCACTTCGGCGAGCAGCGCAGCGCGCCCTACTCCATGATTGACCGCCGCCATGCGGTGTTCACGCAGGTGAACAACGTGGTGGGCACCCTTAACCTGTTGTACGCCATCGCCGAGCACGTGCCCGACTGCCACCTGGTGAAGCTCGGCACTATGGGCGAGTACGGCACGCCGAACATCGACATCGAGGAGGGGTACATCACCATCACCCACAAGGGCCGCACCGACACCCTCCCTTACCCGAAGCAGCCAGGCAGTTTCTACCACCTGAGCAAGACCCACGACAGCCACAATATTATGTTCTGCTGTCGCATCTGGGGGCTGCGCGCCACCGACCTCAACCAGGGCGTCGTGTACGGTGTGGAGACGCCGGAGACGGCGCTGGACGAGCGGCTATGCACGCGCTTCGACTACGACGGGGTGTTCGGCACGGCGCTGAACCGCTTCCTGGTGCAGGCGGTGGCGGGGGTGCCGCTGACGGTGTACGGCAAGGGCGGGCAGACGCGCGGATTCCTGGACATCCGGGACACGCTGGCGTGCGTGGAGCTGGCGATCCTGAACCCGGCCGCGCGCGGCGAGTTCCGGGTGTTCAACCAGTTCACCGAGCAATTCAACGTAGGCGGGCTGGCCGAGGCGGTGCGCGAGGCGGCGCTGGAGTTCGGCATCCACGCGCAGATCGAGCACCTGCCGAACCCGCGTGTGGAGAAGGAGGAGCACTACTACAACGCCGCCAACACCCGCCTGCGGGACCTGGGGTTGCAGCCGCACTACTTGAGCGAGACGCTGCTGGAGTCGGTGATCCGCATCGTGATGCAGTACAAGGGCAACCTGCGCCCCGAGCTGATCATGCCCTCGGTGGACTGGCGCCGCACGCACAATGCGCCCATGCCCACGGAGGAGGCGCAGGCGAAGGGGGCGTAGCCGGGTAGTCAGGAATGGAGATGGCTGGTGACCAAGGAGACCCGCGAGTTCATTCAGGGGCGGCTGGCGCGGCGGCGGGCGGATCTGCGCGCGGCGACTGGCGGGCTGAGGGAGGCCCAAGCGCTCGCGGTGCGCGTTTCGCCGGCGTGGACGGTGCTGGACGCGCTGCGGCACATCCTCGCCTGGCAGGAGGTGACGCTGCGCAGCCTGGACGACTGGCTCGGCCCGCGCGACTTCATGCCGCCCACCGAGGATGAGGACGAGCGGAACGTCGCGCTGCTGGCCGAGCGCGCCGGGCTGGGACTGATGGAGACGCTGGGGCGGATCGAGGCGAGCTACGAGCGCTTCGAGTCCCTGCTGCGGGCGAGCGACGCCGAACTGGCCGAGGTGGGGCTGGCGCCGTGGGGCGAGCGGATCACCCGGCTGCAGGCCATCTCCGGCATCCTCTGGCACGACGGCGAGCACCTGCGCGAGGTCATCGCCGCGCTGCGGCTCTAGCGCGGCGGTCAGGTATGCTTGGGGGTGCGCCCCAGCCGGGAGGCGTTTCAAACACGCGCTGATATCTATCCGCGGGTCTCCCCCACCATCCCCACGATCTCGGACGCCGTGGGCGCGGCCTGGTCGCGGAAGCGGGCCACGCTGATGCGCGGCAGGAGCGCCAGCGAGAGCAGCATCGCCAGCGCCTGGAGGCCGAAGACCGTCACGTATGCGGCCGGCTTGCTGCCGGAGAGGGACGCCACCGCGTCGCGCAGCACGCCGCTGAGGAGCGTGCCCACCAGCCGCGCCAGCGCGTCGGCCACGCCCCAGGCGCCGACGAAGGCCCCCACCTGGCCGGGCAGCGTCATGTCCAGCATCAGCGCCAGGTTGGCCGCGGTGGAGATGCCGCTGCCGAAGCCGAACAGCACCAAGCTGGGGACGAACAGCGCCGGCAGCTGCAGCGCGCCGCTGAGCGCGATCAGCAGCAGGCCGGCTGTCACCAGGGCCGCGCCGAGGCCCGCGGCGCGCGCCTTACCCACCCGCCGGGCGAGCGGCCCGGTGAGCAGCAGCGCCACGAGCAGCGCGGCACCCCAGATCGAGGTGTAGCGGGTGGTGGTCTCCACTGGCGCCCCGAAGACGTCGGCCGCGAACGGCTCGAGCAGTACGTCCTGCCCCAAGATGGCCACCAGCAGCAGGATCAGGTAGGCGAAGAAGAGCCGGGCCTGCGGCGTGCCGGCCACCGTGCGCAGCACGTCCCCGAACGAGCGCCGCGCGGCGGGGACGGCGCCCGCTCCGCGCCGCTCCAGCCCCGCCAGCGCACCTAGCCCAACCAGCAGCGCCAGCCCGCAGGTGACGTAGAACGCCAGCAGCAGCTTCGAAGGCGTGTAGTCGTGCAGCGCGCGCGAGATGCCGACGCCGGCCACGATCACGCCGACGATCAGGATGAACCACATGGCGCCGACGGTGCGGGCACGGTGCTCCTCGCCGGCCAGCTCGGTGGCCAGCGCCAGATAGGAGACGGTGGCGAAGTTGAAGCCCATGCCCCAGGCGCCGAATGCCAGCAGGCAGAGCGGCAGCCCGAGCGCCGGGCGCCCGGCGAGCGCAAAGGCCGCGCCCGGCGCCAGCGCCGAGCCGAGCGCGCACAGCAACAGCCCTAGCGCGATGTAGGGCGTGCGCCGGTAGCCGAACAGCGGATGGCGGTCCGAGTAGCCGCCGATCCAGACCTGCAGCGGCGAGGTGAGGTACGGCAGGGCGATCAGCAGCGCGGTGAGCGAGGCCGGGATGCCCAACTCGCTGATCATCACCCGGTTGAGTGTGCCGTCGATCGGCACGGCGGTGAGGGCGACCGCCATGTTGATCAGGCCGAGGCGCAGGATCTTGGTGAGCGGCATGGGCGGTCCTATCGACAGTTCGTCGTCTTTCGGAAGAGCCCGGAACGTGGAACGTTCCACGTTCCGCGCCGTCCTGCGAATGGACTATAGCGCGCTGCGCTGAAAGCGAAAGTTGGGGCGGGGGTTTAGGGGAGGGCTTT
>DATMBA010000333.1:0-6526 GCA_035559635.1 Roseiflexaceae bacterium | reverse complement strand
GGGGGCCTGCGGCCCCCGCGCCCCAGCCGGCAGGCTTTTCAAACAAGCTCTGAGAGAAGTGGCCGCATAGCGGCGATGAAGGCCGCCACCTGGGCGTACGAGATGCGCGCCGGGTGGACGAGCGGGACGATCGTCCGCGCGCCGGCGTGGATGGGGGTGGCGTGCAGCGGGCGAATGGCTCCCGGGTCGTGCCCGAGGTAGCGCAGCCCCACTGCGTGCAGCGCCACCCGGCCTACCGGGACGATCAGGCGCGGCTCCAGCAGGTCGAGCTCGCGCGCCAGGTACGGGGCGCAGGCGGCCACCTCGGCCGGAGCGGGGGTGCGGTTGCCGGGCGGGCAGCAGCGCACGGCGTTCGTGACGAAGCAGCGCAGCCCTGCCACGTCGGCCGGGTCCTCGGTTTCGGCCAGGCCCAGTGCCAGCAGGATGCGGCGCAGCGTGCGGCCCGACTTGTCGCCACTGAACGGCACGCCCGTGCGGTCCGCGCCGTGCCGTCCCGGCGCCTCGCCCACGAATACCACCCCCGCCGTCAGGTCGCCGCAGCCGTGTACGATGCGCCGGCGGCTGGCCACCAGCCGCGGGCAGCGCGCGCAGCTCTGGTCCTCGATCAGGCACCCGGCCACCGGCCGGCTGGTCTCCTCGCGCACCATAGCCTCTCCTTCCATTCGCACGCGCTCCATCATACGCGATACCGCGGGCCGCGTGGTGATGGTGCCCGCGCATCAGCCTGCGCTATACACTCACGCGGCACGCTTCTTGACATGCCCCCTATAGTAGTTTATACTCTTACTAGTAGTTCGATATCAAACTATCAGGGCGTTGGTCCCGTATTCTTGGGGCTGCGCGCCAAACCCCGTGGGGGAGGCCCGGAGGGAGGACGCCCCTCCGCATCCACTCGTTTTCGGTGATTTTGTGGGGGCCTGCGGCCCCCACACCCCCACGCTGCGGGCAGCGCCCGCTTACTTGAAAAGTACTGGCTCTAGAGGTCCGGCTGAGAAGGGGAGCGCGCGGGGCTGCGCCGCGCAAGATCCCCCCTTTGGATGCACGCCGCATGTGGCGCAGCCACGAAACAGGGGGGCGCGATGGATCTGATCGACCAACTGATCGCGCTCGGCATGACCGAGTATGAGTCCAAGGTGTACCTGGCGCTGCTCGGCGAGCACCCGGCCACCGGCTACCAGCTCAGCAAGGTGGCCGGCATCCCGCGCTCGATGGTCTACGAGGCGCTCGGGCGGCTCGAAGCGCGTGGCGCGGTGCTGAAGACCATCGAGGACAAGGCCACACTCTACCGCCCCGTATCGCCGGACACGCTGCTGGACCGCTACGAGCAGGAGGCGCGGGCGCGGGCGGCCGCCCTGCGCGCCGGGCTTGGCCCCCTCTACCGCCAGCGGGACGAAGGGCGGCTGTGGAATTTCAGCGGCCGCAAGGAGGCGTTGCAGTACGCCGCGGAGCTGATCGCCGGCGCCGAGCGCGAGTTGATGCTGGTGCTGGCCGACGCCGATCTAGCGGAGCTGGCGGGTCTGCTGGCCGGCGCCCACGAGCGCGGCGTCAGCCTGGGGGTCATCCTCACCGGGGAGGCCCCCTTCGCGCTGGGCCAGGTGGTGCGCCACCCGCGCCACGAGACCGAGCTGCACCGCATGCAGGAGGCGCTGATCGTTGTGGCCGACGAGCGCGAGTTCCTGATCGCCAGCGGCCACGCCAGCACCGTCGCCACTGTGACCACCAACCCCAACATGGTGCTGATCGCGCGGCAGTTCATCTGGATGGAGCTGTTCGCCCAGCGCATCTTCGCCCGTCTCGGCCCGGATCTCCTGGCACGGCTGGACCCGGTGGACCGCGAGGTGCTGGGAAAGGATGTAAGGATGAACGCTGAAGGATGAAAGGATTGAGCCTGTATCGAAGCAGTACAGCACCGATCAGGCTCGAGCTGTTCAGCGTTCGGCGTTCAGTGTTCAGCCGTCACGGAGAATACACGTGAGCGTCGACCAACTCATCGCCCGGATCCGCGCCTACCCCGGTGTGATCTCGGCGCGCTACAACGAGGATGACGGCTCGCTGACGCTGCGCTACGACAGTGCGCAGACCAACTACGCCGCCATCGAGGCGCTGGCGCGCGACGCGGGAATCACGCTGCGGGCCCAACCGGCCGCGCCGCGCATGCCCGAGGAGGAGGAGCTGGCCGCGCTGCCCTGGATGATCCGGCTCACCGCGCTCTGCCTGCTCACCGTAGCCGCCGGCTGGCTGGTGGAGGACTACACCGCGCTGCCACGCTGGCTGCCCTGGCTGCTGTACGCTGTGGCCTACGCCAGCGGCGGCTACTACAGCGTCCAGGATGCCTGGCAGACCCTCAGGCAGCGGCAGTTCGACGTCAACTTCCTCATGATCGTCGCGGCCGCCGGCGCCGCTGCGGTGGGCCAGCCGCGCGAGGGCGCGATCCTGATGTTCCTGTTCTCGCTCTCCGGCACGCTCGAGACCTACGCCATGGGCCGCACCCACGCCAGCATCCGCGCGCTGCTGGACATGGCGCCTAAAGAGGCCGAGGTCTACCGCGGCGGGCGGCTCGAGCGCGTGCCGGTGGAGGAGCTGCGCGTGGGCGAGGTGGTGCTGGTGCGGCCCGGCGCGCAGATCCCGGCCGATGGCGTGGTGGTGAAGGGCGAGTCCGCGGTGAACGAGGCCTCGATCACCGGCGAATCCATCCCGGCCGACAAGCGCCCCGGCTCTCGGGTCTTCGCCGGCACGATCGCCGTGCAGGGCGCGCTGGAGGTGCAGGTGGCCGCGCCGGTGGCGGACTCCACGCTGGCGCGCATCGTCCAGGTAGTGCGTGAGGCGCGCGAGCAGAAGGCCCGCAGCCAGGACTTCACCGACCGGGTGATCGGCCAGTACTACGCCTACGCGGTGGTGGGCCTCACGCTGCTGGCGATCGCCGTCCCACTGCTGTTCCTCGGCTGGGACCTGCCCACCACCCTGTACCGCGCCATGACGCTGATGGTGGTGGCCTCACCCTGCGCGTTGGTGATCTCCATCCCGGCGGCGCTGCTCTCGGCGCTGGCGAGCGCGGCGCGCAGCGGGGTGCTCTTCAAGGGCGGCCGGCACCTGGAGGCGGCGGCGCGCGTGCGCGTGGTGGCCTTCGACAAGACCGGCACGCTCACCACCGGGCGGCCGGGGGTGGTGGCCGTTGTCCCGATTGCAGATTGCAGATTGCAGATTGCAGATTGCGGAGAACACGGCGAAGCACAACGGGCACCTCGTACAAATCTTCAATCTTCAATGTTCAATCTTCAATCTGCAATAGTGAATCGTGAACCCGCCCCCGACGACCCGTTGGGTACCCTGGACGAGGCGCAGCTATGGATCTTCGCTGCGGCGGCGGCCATCGAGCGCTCCTCGGAGCACCCGCTGGCGCGGGCGATCGTGCGCGGCGCCGAGGAGCGCGGCCTGGCGGCACTGGAGGCGAGCGGCTTCCAGGCGCTGCCGGGCGCGGGCGCCACGGCCATGGTGGGCGGGCGCGCACTGCGTATCGGCCGCCCGGCGCTGTTCGAGTTGGCGCCCGAGGCGGCAGCGGCGGTGGCGGCGCAGGAGCGGCAGGGCCGCACGGTGGTGGTGCTCGGCGACGAGCGCAGGGCGCTGGGGCTGATCGCGATCGCCGACACGGTGCGCCCGGAGGCGGCGGCCGCGGTGGCGCGCCTCAAGGCCATCGGCGTCCAGCGGGTGGTGCTGCTCACCGGCGACAACCGGTACGCCGCCGAGGCGATCGGCCGGGCGATGGGCGTGGACGAGGTGCGCGCCGGGCTTTTGCCGCACCAGAAGGTCGAGGCGGTGCGGGACCTGCAGGAGCGCTATGGTCCCACCGCCATGGTAGGCGACGGCGTGAACGACGCGCCGGCGCTGGCCACGGCGGCGCTGGGGGTGGCGATGGGCGTCGCCGGCACGGATGTGGCGCTGGAGAGCGCCGACGTGCTGCTGATGGGCGACGACCTCAGCCGGCTGCCGGCGGCGCTGCTGCTGGCACGCCGCGCACAGCGCATCGTGCGCCAGAATCTGGCGTTCGCCTTCACGGTGATGGCCTCGCTGATGGTGATGGCGCTGCTCGGGACCATCCCGCTGCCGCTCGCCGTGGTGGGCCACGAGGGCAGCACCCTGATCGTCGTCGCCAACGGGCTGCGGTTGCTGCGGCGCGCCACATAAATGCTCCCATGGGATCCTGGCGCCACGGATCCCCCGCCGCCCCCTTTGATGTGGCGCATACGCCCCGTGTGACCCACGGAGGACCACGATGACACCACCATCTGTTTCGCCGGCGGTACATCCGTTACAGGAGGCGCGGCGGCCCGGCCGGCGCCCGCCGCTCCGCACGTTCGCCGTCGTGGCGCTCGGCGCCGCCATGGCGCTGTTCCTGGCGCTCCAGCTCGTCCCGTACGGGCGGGAGCACAGCAACCCGCCGGTTGTCGCCGAGCCGGCCTGGGATAGCGAGCAGACCCGCGTGCTATTCATGCGGGCCTGCGGCGACTGCCACAGTAATGAAACCCGCTGGCCGTGGTACAGCTCCGTCGCGCCGGTCTCGTGGCTGGTGACGCGCGACGTGACCGAGGGCCGCGCCAAGCTCAATATCTCCGAGTGGGGCCGGGCGGAGAACGAGGCCGACGAGGCGGCCGAGACGGTGCAGAAGGGCTCGATGCCGCCATGGTTCTATCCGCCGCTGCACCCTGAGGCCCAACTCTCGGCAGCCGAGCGCCAGCAACTCATCGCTGGGCTGCTTGCAACCTTCGGCGGACACGGCGGTGAGGGCGGCGAGGGCGCGCGAGAGGACGAGTCGTCCCGCTGATCGGCTGGTGCGATAGCCACCGGGCCACGCCGGGGCGTGACAATGCCGGCGGTGGCCATGGGCGGTCGGCGCCGGGCAATGCCGGGGGGCGTGACAATCCCGGCGGTGGCCATGGGCGGTCGGCGCCGGGCCACGCCGGGGGGCGTGACAATCCCGGTGGTGGCCATGGGCGGTCGGCGCCGGGCCACGCCGGGGGGCGTGACAATGCCGGTGGTGGCCATGGGCGGTCGGCGCCGGGCCACGCCGGGGGGCGTGACAATCCCGGCGGTGGACATGGGCGGTCGGCGCCGGGCAATGCCGTAGGGGCGTAGCAGTTGCACCTATCGAGCGAACCACGTTGTCGCGCGCGGCAACTGCTACGCCCCTACCCACGGTGCCCCCGCCGCCGGCATTGTTCCAACCCCCGGCGCGGCCCCACGGTGCCCCCGGGCCGACGTTGTTCCGCCCCACGGCGCGGCCCCACGGTGCCCCCGCCGCTGCATGGCCTCGCCCAACGGCATCAGGAATGTATCCTACCCCAGAAGAACCGGTCAGCACGCCGTCTCTGCTATAATACGCGCCGGAAGCGGCACTGCCTGAGAGTACACCCCAGATGGCCGACGAGGAACTGCGCCTCGTCGAGGCCGCCCGGCGCGGCGACCTCGAGAGCTTCAACGCGCTGGTGCGCCTCTACGAGGGGCGCGTGTACAACCTGTGCTACCGCATGCTCGGCGACGCCGACAGCGCCGCCGATGCGGCGCAGGACACGTTCCTCTCGGCCTACCGCAACCTACGCAGCTTCCGCGGCGGCTCGCTGCGCTCCTGGCTGCTGCGCATCGCCACCAACGCCTGCTACGATGCCCTGCGGGCCCGCAAGCGCCGCCCCACCGTCTCGCTCGAAACCGCATCCGACGACGAGGACGAGACCTCGCCGCTGCAGGTGGCCGACCCGGCCGAGTCGCCGGACGACTTCGCGCTGCGCCGCGAGTTGGCCGGCGCCATCCAGCGCGGCCTAGCCACCCTGCCCGAGGACCAGCGCGCCGTGCTCATCCTCAGCGACATCGAGGGCCTCTCGTACGAGGAGATCGCCCAGGTCACCGGCGCGAACCTCGGCACCATCAAGTCGCGCCTGAGCCGCGGGCGGGCGCGCCTGCGCGACGTGCTGCGCGCCGGGGAACTCTTGCCGGCCCGCTACCGTCATGAGGGGGACAGCGGATAGGGAGCGGATGAGCGGATCGAGAGGGAGCGCCACCGCAGCCGCTAGCGGGGGGCGCGGAGGGGCGCAGCCCCTCCGCAGAATATCATTCCTCCCCTTCTGCCACCAGGGAAACACGCCGACCGCGTAGGTCACAGAAAGACTCATGACTGCCGCACGGACGCCACAACTGAATGACGAGGACCTGGAGCTGCTGTCGGCCTACATCGACAGCCGGCTGAGTGCGGCGGAGCGCGCGGCGCTCGAGGAGCGCCTGAGCCGCGAGCCGGCCCTGCGCGCGATTCTCGACGAACTGCGGGCCACGGTGTCGGCGCTGCGCAGCCTGGAGCCGGCTCGGCCGCCGCGCTCCTTCACGCTGGACCCCGCGCAGGTTCGGCCGCGCGCCGGCCCCTTTAGCCTCTTCACCGGCCTGTTACCGCTGGCCGGGCCGCTCGTCGCTGTGCTGGTGTGCGCCGTGCTCGCCGTGACCGTGGTAGGCCGAGGTGGGCTTGGCGGTGCACCGGCGGCCGCCC
>DATMBA010000332.1:0-2025 GCA_035559635.1 Roseiflexaceae bacterium | reverse complement strand
GGGCGCAGGTACTCCTCGGCGGTGGCACGGAGCGAGGCCCAGCACCTGGCGAGCGCCCCACGGCGCACCGGCAATTCGACGAGGCGATACGACAGGGCGGCCAGTCCGAGCGCGGCCGCGAAGCGCAGCGCCAGCAGCGGCAGGCCGTCCAGCGGCACGTCTTCCTCGGGCCGGGTGACCATGAAGACCGGCCAATGCCAGAGGTAGATGCCGTAGGAGCGCACTCCGACCCAACGCAGCGGGCGCCAGCCGAGCAGGCGCTCCAGCAACTGCGCCTGCGGGTGCGTGGCGGCGGCGACGGCCACGGCCGTGGCGATGGCCACCAGACCGAAGCCGCCCTGGTACAGCAGCGGGTGCTGCTCGAACAGCCAGGCGTAGGCGGCGAGCAGGGCGGCGAGCGCGGCCAGGCCGGCCGCGTCCAACGCTAGGCCCACGCGGCGGCTGGCGGCGGCCGGGATGTGCCCCGGCGCCCACACCAGCGCCAGAGATGCGCCGAGTAGCAGCCCGGCGGCACGTGTATCGGTGCCGTAATAGATGCGCGATGGGTCGGCGCCGGGGTCGTAGAGCGCGGCCATGAGCGCCGCGCTGGCGGCCGCGCCAGCCAGGGTAGCAAGCAGCAGGCCGGCGCGGCGCAGGTAGCGCATCCCGGCGGCGAACAGCGGCGGCCAGAGGAGGTAGAACTGCTCCTCCACCGCGAGCGACCACAGGTGCTGCAGCAGCGGCGGGCGCACCAGCGGGTCGAAGTACGAGCGGCCGCTGAACACCAGGCGCCAGTTCATCACATAGCCGAGCGCGGCGAGCGTGTCGTCGCGTAGCTCGGCGGCCTCCTCGGGCAGGGCCAGGAGCGTGAAGGCCCAGGTGCCCGCGAGCAGGAGGATCAGCGCCGGGAGCAGCCGCCTGGCGCGGCGCCGCCAGAACCTGACGATGTCCACCCGGCCATCCTGGCGCCACTCAGCCAGCAGCAGTGAGGTGATCAGGAAGCCGCTCAGCACGAAGAAGGTCTCGACGCCGAGGAAGCCGCCCTGCAGCCCAAGGCCGGCGTGGTATAACAGCACGCCGAGCACCGCCAGTGCGCGCAGCCCGTCCAGTCCGGGGAGGTAGGGGAGGCGCGCGTCGGACAGTTCCGGCGTCTCCGCTGATCGATCGCTGCTCAAGACCATGCAAAACCCTCGTGCCCGCGCTCGTTGCGGGCCAGTTGTCACCCGATGCAGCTGTTGCAATGTGTATGCCAGCCCACCAGGTTGGAGCTGGAGGGCGAAGCCTTCCACGCCTCCCTGAGCCTCCTCGAGGGATCGTTTGGAGGGGATCCGCCCCTCCAAACCTCCCCATAGGGGCGCGGAGGTGGGCCAGTGTGTCACTCCTGCCTTATGAGCCAGCCCTCAGACCGATGCGCACCCACATCGCTGTGCTATAATCCGCGCGGCGCCGGCGGTGTGCCCGCGCCTGCGAGCCAAACCAGGGACGACGAGCCATGCCCCCTGTGATCCACGGCGCCCTGCCCCCTCCGCCCGTCCGCGCCCACTAGGGCAGGACGGGGAACTCCTCCGGCGCCGCTGTGCGCCGCGCTTCGCTGTGCCCATCCTGCCCTCGCGTTCGTGCATTTCGCCGGATTCGCCTGAGGAAAGGGGGCACCCACGTGCAGCTCACCACTACGTCCGCAGCCCGCCGCGGGCTGCTGCTGATCGGTCTTGCCGCCCTCCTGTGGGGGACGGTGGGCGTCACCACGCGCACGCTCTACGAGATCACCGCCACCAACCCGCTCTCGGTGGGCTTCTTCCGCCTGACGCTAGGCGCGCTGGCCCTGCTGGTCGGCGGCGCCGCGCTGCTCGGGCGGCGCGCCTGGCGCATCGGCCGGCGGGACGCGGCGCTGGCCGCGCTGATCGGGGCGCTGCTCGGTATCTACCAGGTATGCTATTTTACCGCAATCGGCTTCGTTGGGGTAGCGGTAGCCACCCTCGTCACGCTCTGCAGCGCGCCGGCGTTGGCGGCGCTGCTGGCCGCTGCGGTGGCCAGGGAGCGGCTGAC
>DATMBA010000331.1:0-1436 GCA_035559635.1 Roseiflexaceae bacterium | reverse complement strand
CTCCTTCCGCTCTCAACTCCGTTAACTCCCCTCCGCTCCCGTAATCTCCGCTCCCTCCGCTCCCTGCTCCGTTAACTCCCCTCCGCTCCCTCCGCTCCGTTAACTCCCCTCCGCTCCCGGGTCCGTTAACTCCCCTCTGTTCCCTCTCCTTTGGGTGTACAATAAGGCGCGGCGCACACGGCGCCTTGAAAAGAAGGAGACCCCTATGGCTGAGACACTCACGGCCGGCGACATGGCGCCCGACTTCGAGGCGACCACCGACACCGGCGCGCGGCTGCGGCTCTCCGACCTGCGCGGCAAGCGGGTGGTGCTGTACTTCTACCCGAAGGACGATACCTCCGGCTGAACGGTGCAGGCGCGCGGGTTCCGCGACAGCTACCCACAGATCGAGGAGAGGAACGCGGTGGTGCTGGGCGTCAGCCCGGACGGCGTGCAGAGCCACCAACGGTTCAAGGCCAAGAACGATCTGCCGTTCACGCTGCTGGTGGACGCCGACCACCGGATCGCCGAGCTGTACGGCGTGTGGCAGGAGAAGTCCATGCTGGGCAAGAAGTATATGGGCATCGTCCGCAGCCACTTCGTGATCGACGAGCAGGGGCGCATTATCGAGGCGGCTGTCAACGTCAGGGCCGACGAGAGCGCCGAGCGGGCGCTGGCCGCGCTGGGGTAGGGGCGCTGGGGGGTGTGGGAACACGCCCCCCACGAGTCCTCTCCGATTTTCACAGATCAGCCAGGATTGTTATAATACCACCTCAGTGCCATCGGCCATTGTGAGGTGGTATGCCGAAGAGCAGACGCGTCTCCGCGTCCTTCACCCGCTCGCCCGCCGATCTGTCTGCCGCCCGCCAGCTGGGGCTGCGGGCCTTCCAGAGCGGGCGCTTCGACGAGGCGATCCGGCTGTGGTCGCCGCTGGCCGAGCGGGACGCCGAGGCGCGCAGCGCGCTGGCCGAGGCGCATTTCCGCCGCGCCCTCCATGCACCGGGGGAGGCCGGCCTGGCGGACCTGCGCCAGGCGGCCGCGCTCGCCCCGGCGGAGCAGCGCTACCAGTATCACCTGGGGATGCACCTGCACCGGGCGGGCGACCTCGCCAGCGCCATCGCTCACTACCGGGGAGTGGTGGAGCACGGCGGGCCACGTGGGGCGGCGTTGCTGCTGGCGCTCGCTAACCTGGAGCGCGACCCGCGGGTGGACCTGGCGGCGCTGCCGGGGAGCACCCCCGAGATCCTCGCCGCGCTCGCCCCGGCGCAGGCGCTCCTCGCCGGCCGCCCCTGGCCCCTAGCCAACACACGGGTTGACAGCACGCCGGTCCGTGCCGCGCTTGGGTTCGGCCCGGCCGAGACCGAGGCGGTGCTGAGCCTCTGGCGCGGCCTGGGGGCCACCGCCGCCGGGCGCGACGCCGCCGGGGACCTCGACGACCAGCGCCCGCTGCCGCGCCC
>DATMBA010000330.1:0-9337 GCA_035559635.1 Roseiflexaceae bacterium | reverse complement strand
GGGGAGGTCTGGGGCGGATGCCGGCGGCGTGGGGAGCGGCTGGGCCGGGATGTCACCGAGCGCCAGGCAGGCGTCGATGCGCCCGCCGCCCAACTCCACGTCCCGGTTGAGGCGCGAGATGTCGGCGGCGGTGTCGCGGATGTGCTGCGCCACCTGGGGCGCGTCCCACTCCGGGTGGGCCGAGAAGAGCAGCGCGGCGAGGGCTGAGACGAACGGCGCGGCCTGCGAGGTGCCGCTCATATAGTCGTAGCCCTGGCGGAAGCGCTCGTCGCGCGGGATCTCAGGGCCGGTGAGGTAGACCTCGTAGGTCGGCATGGTGGAGAGGATCTGCACGCCGGGCGCAGCGATGTTGACCCACGGGCCGGAGTTGGAGAAGTCCGCCTTGTGGTCGTCCGGGTCGGTGGCGGCCACCACCAGCACATCCGGGTTATCGCCGACGATCGCGTTGGGCAGCGGGACGAAGTCGTTGCCGGCGGCCACCACCACTAGCGCGCCCTGCTCCTGCGCGTAGCGGATGGCGGATGTCACCTGCTCGGACTCGGTCTCGGCGCCGATCATGAGCGTGGCGCCGAGGCTGAGGTTGATCACGCGCGCGCCCTGGTCGGCGGCGAAGCGGATGCCGCGGGCGATCGAGCGGTCGGAGCCGAACCCCTTACGGTTCATCACCCGCACCGGCAGGATACTGACGCCGGGGGCCAGGCCGGCCACGCCCTCGGCGTTATCGAGGGTGGCGGCGATCACCCCGGCCACATTGGTGCCGTGGCCGTTCTCGTCGCTCGGATCGTCGTCGCCGTCCACGAAGTCGCGCCCGTCGTCGCGCAGACGGCCGATGAGGTCCGGGTGGCCCATGTCCACCCCACTGTCCACTACGGCCACGGTGATCGCGGCGCTGCCGGTGGTGCGCGCCCAGGCGCACGGTGCGCCGACACGCTCGAGCGCCCATTGGTCGGCGAAGCCGGGGTCGTTTGGGCGCAGCTCCTGGGCCGAGGCCGCGAGGGCCGGGAGCAGCAGCGCGAGCAGGAGCGCGATGGTGGCGAGACGACATGTCATGGATGTGTCCAGATCAGGTGGCGCGCGATGGAACGGATTGGCAACGGATTGGGAGCGGAGCGAACGGAAACAGATTGGGAGCGAACGGAACGGCGGTTAGACAAGGTTCGCGCGTACTTTCCCGTTCGCGCGAACACGCAGGGGGGGCGTGGGGGCCTCTGGCCCCACAAAACTCTTTTCGGAGGGGGCTTTGCCCCTCCGAGCCTCCCCAGATTGGAAGGCTGGAGGCCGCGCAGCGAAACCATGTCTTATGCCGCGCGCCCCGGCCGCCATTGGCATCGCTTTCGCGCAAGCGGCAGCGGGGCTTGTGCTCCAGAGGACGCGATGGGCGCAGAGGGGGCGGGATAGGTCTCTTCTCTCTGTCCTCTGTCCCTCTGTGGCAAAATTATTGCGATTCCACCCGAGGTGATAGCTCATAGGTGATAGGGGCTCGGCTTCGGCAACCCCTATGCCCTATCGCCTATGACCTATGACCTGTGCTGAAAGTGCATTATGTCGCCGGCAGGGTGACGCCGCTCAGGTACCAGGTCCCTTCGACCTTGCGCAGTTGGTAGGTGGCGTCCACCGGCCGCTCGCCGCTGCGCCGCTCCTCGCCGAGGTCGACCGTGTAGCGCATGGTGGCGGTGAGGCGCACCTGCGCCCGCTCGCCGTCGCTCGTAAGCAGCTCGTAGCGCGCGCTATCGAAGCGGATCTCCTCGATGTACTCGACATAGGTGCGCACCTCCGGCCCGATCTGCCGCTTGGCGACGGTCGGCTCGACGTAGGAAAGCATCTTCGTGGCGTCGCGGGACTCGACGGCCGCGATGAATCCGCGCACCGTCTCCACTGCTGCCGGGTCGGCCATGGGGTCGGGCGGGCGCAGCAGAACCAACGCCATGGCGGCCAGCGCCAGCGCCACGCCCCCGGCCACCCACGGCCATCGCTTGGCGCGGCGGCGGTTGGGTGGCGCGCCAGGCGCGGTGGGGAGCGGCGGCAGCGGGCCGGTGTCGGCCTTGCGCTCGGTTGTGGCTGGCTCCTGAGACATGCTACATTCATCACAAAGACACGAAGATGCGACGACACGCAGGGCTGCGAGCATGCGTAACCGGACGCGTCGGTCTGCCACCAGCGTCGGCGCAGTTCATCCCTTCTCGCTGCGTGCCTGCATGCCTGCGTGCCTGCGTGGTCAGGTCTCAGCATCCGCGGCGAGGACGCGCTCCTCGTGCGGGAGCATGTAGGCGCCGGCGGAGCGGTGCGGGAAGATATGCTCGGCCACCGGCACGTAGCGCCCGGCGTCCTCCAGGTAGAGGTGCTGGCCGATGCGGATGGTGCGCTCGCGGATCTCGATCACGTTGTACGAGTTCTTGCCGCGCTCGCGCCCCTTGCCGCGCCGCGAGGTGCTGGTGCCACTCTGGCAGATGATCGTGCCCTGCCGCAGGTCCGGCCGCACATCCAGCGTGGTGCCGACGTACGAGACATGGATGTGGCCGCACAGCAGCAGTTCCACCCCGCAGCGGTCCAGCATCTCCACCACCGCGTCGCCGTTGCGAATCTTGCGGCGCCCGCGTGCCCCCGGCGGGTTGACGACGTGGTGGTGCAGCACAGCCACCTTGCAGACGCTGTCCGGGTAGCGCCGGAAGATGCCCTCCATCGTCGCCAGCTGCACGCGGCTCATGTAGCCGCCGTCCACCGTCAGGCCGTGGGCGGTGTTGCCGCCCACCACCACCAGCCCGGGGCGCTCGAACACCGGGTTGATGTCGTCCGAGATATGCCGCCGGTAGAGGCTCAGCGGCCGGAACAGCCGCCGGAAGCCGTCGATCAGCGGCACGTCGTGGTTGCCGGGCACCACCAGCCGCGGCTCGGGCAGGGTGCGCAGGTAGGCCTTGATCACCTCCCACTGGTGCGGGAAATCCGCCCGCTGCACCAGGTCCCCCGAGATCACCAGCAGGTCGGGCTTGAGATCGTGCGCCTCCTGCGCGAGTTGCCGCGCCAGCGCCGGGTTGAACGGCGGGCCGGCGTGCAGGTCCGAGACGTGCATCAGAACGTAGCGCACCGGCCCTACTCCTCCGCCTGTGCCGGCGCCGCCTGGCTCGCACGCGCCTTCTCGCGCGCCAGGGTGACGAGCGCCCGCACCATCAGCACCAGTTCCACGCCCAGCAGGGCGACGAAGGTATACTTGACGAGGCCAATGATGATGTCCATAGGCTCCATAGCTGCCTCCAGTCGGTGTGAATCGATTGTAGCACAAGCGGGGGGTGCAGCGCACGTATGCGCACCGGGCGAGGGGGCTGTACCCCACTGCGATCTCCCCTCCCATTCCACAATATCCGGCAGGATTGCTATAATGGCGTGCCGGAGCGGCGGCGCACCGGCGCGCCCGCGAGACAGAAAGAAGCTAGGCGATGACCGTCAACTATGTGCGCTGGCTGCGGAGCTACGTTGGCCACCAGCGGCTGCTGCAGCTGGCCGCCAGCGCCTACATCACCGACGACCGCGGCCACGTGCTGCTGGGGCGGCGCAGCGACGTGATGCTCTGGGCGCCGCCCTCGGGCGTGGTGCAGCTCGGCGAGACCCCGGCGCAGACGCTGGTGCGCGAGGTGCAAGAGGAGACCGGGCTGCACGTGGCGGTGGAGCGCCTGATCGGCCTCTACACCGGGCGCGACTTCGAGTGGACCTACCCGAACGGCGACCAGGCGCAGATCGTCAGCGCCTTCTTCGCCTGCCGCGTGCTCGGCGGGGTGCTCACGCCCGACTACTCCGAGTTCGTGAGCCTGAGCTACTACCCGCCCCAGCAGCTACCGCCGCTCATGCCGCGCTACGTCCGCATGCTGCGCGACGCGATCGCCGGGAGGCGGGAGGCGGCCTTTGATTGAGGTCATGAAACGAATCGCCTACGCCTCACCCGTGAACCCGGCGCCGTCGGGGATCTCCGACTACAGCGAGGAGTTGCTGCCCTTCCTGGGGCGGTACTTCGATGTGACGCTGTACGTGGAGGACGGGCTGCGCCCCGCGAACGCGCAGCTCGCGCGCTGCCTGGAGGTGCGCCCGGTGGGCCGGCTCGAGCGGGACCAGCGCCGCCGCCCATACGACGCCGTGCTCTACCACATGGGCAACAGCGCCGCCCACATGGGGATCTGGCGGGCGATGCAGCGCGTGCCGGGGGTAGTGGTGCTGCACGACTTCGTGCTGCACCACTTCATGCTGCAGTACTATGCCACCGCGCTCGGCGCGGTGGAGCGCTACCGGGCGGAGGCGGAGCGCCGCTACGGGGCGGACGGCGCACGGGTGGCGGGGCTGATGATGCGCGGGCGCTTCACCGAGGCGGCCTTCGACCTGCCGTTCTGCGAGGATGTGCTGGCGACCGCGCATGGGGTGATCGCCCACAGCCGCTTCGTGCTGGAACGCGCTGCGGCGCTGCGGCCGGAGTTGCCCGCGGCGCACGTGCCAATGGGCGTGCCGCTGCCGCCCTCCATCCCGCGCGAGGAGGCCCGCGCCCGCCGCGGCCTGCCGCAGGACGCGCTGCTGCTGGCCTCATTCGGGCACATCAACCCCTACAAGCGGGTGGAGTCGGTGCTGCGCGCCCTGCGCGAGCTACGCGAGGCCCACCCCGGCGCGCGCTACATCCTGGTGGGCAGCGTCTCGCCGAGCTACGACGTGCGCGCCGCCGTGGAGCGCGCTGGCCTGTCGGATGCTGTGACAGTCACCGGCTATGTCGGGCGCGCCGCGTTCGAGGACTATGTGGCCGCGGCGGACATCTGCGTGAACCTGCGCCACCCGACGGCTGGGGAGACTTCGGCCAGCCTGCTGCGGCTGCTCGGCGCCGGCCGCCCCACGCTTGTCACCGCCACTGGCTCGTTCGCTGAGTTGCCACCGGGCGTGGCGGCGCAGGTAGATCCGGACTACGCCGAGGGGGACCTGATCCTGGCCTACTGCCGGCTGCTGGCAGACCGGCCGGAGTTGGCGGCCGCGATGGGGCGCGCCGCGCGCGACTACGTGGCGCGCGAGCACACCCTGGAGGCCGCCGCCGCCGGCTACGCCCGCTTCCTGGCGCAGCTGCACGGCTGGGAGGAGCCACGGCCGGAGCGGGGGGCGCTGTGGGAGATTGCAGATTGCAGATTGCAGATTACAAATTACCCGATGCCTTCGCAGACAGCTGCCGCGACAACGGCGCCTGTGCCCCATCCGGCCACGCATTCAGCTTTATCCGCCGGCGCCAATCCACCCGAGCGCCGATCTGCAATTTTCAATCTTCAATCTTCAATCGCCGCGGCCGCGGCCGAGTTAGGCACCACCGAGGACGATCGCTTCGTGCTGGAGCCGCTGGCGCAGGCGATCCGTGAGCTAGACCCGATACCTTTCAACTAAGGGAGGTGTGGAGGGCGTAGCCCTCCATATCACCACGCCGCGGGCAGCGCCCGCGTATTTGAAACGTATTGGAGCTAAACCTGGGGGTTGGAAGGGCATGGCCCCTTCAAGAAGCATCTGAGGAGCGATCATGAACGCACCGATCACCGCCGTCTTGTGCGGCGCCGGAGGGCGCGGCTTCTACGCCTACGGCCCGTACGCCCGCCAGCACCCAGAGGAGTTGCGCTTCGTTGCCGTGGCCGAGCCGGACCCCGCACGCCGCGAGCGCTTCGCCGAGGCGCACGGCATCCCGCCCGCGCGCCGCTACGCCTCCTGGGAGGAGTTGCTCGCCGCCGGGCGCCTGGCCGACGCCTGCTTCAACATGACGCAGGACCAGATGCACCTGCCCTCGACGCTGGCCGCGCTCGAGGCCGGCTACGATGTGCTGCTGGAGAAGCCGATGGCGCACCGGCTGGCGGACACCGTGGCGCTGGTGCAGGCCGCCGAGCGCCACGGCCGGCTGCTGCAGATCTGCCACGTGCTGCGCTACACGCCCTTCTTCGCCACGCTGCACGCCATCCTGGCCACCGGCCGCCTCGGCGACATCGTCACCGTCGAGCACCGTGAGAACGTAGCGTTCTGGCACATGGCCCACAGCTTTGTGCGTGGCAACTGGCGCAACAGCGCCGAGTCCAGCCCCATGATCCTCGCCAAGTGCTGCCACGACCTGGACATCCTGGTGTGGAACGTGGCGCGGCCGGTCGAGCGGCTCTCCTCGGTCGGCTCGCTGCTGCACTTCCGCCCCGAGCACGCCCCGCAAGGCGCCAGCGTGCGCTGCACCGACCCCTGCCCGGCCGGCGAGGCCTGCCCCTTCGACGCGCGCCGGCTGTACCTGGATATGGAGCGTACCGGCTGGCCCGTCACGGCGATCAGCACCGACCTGAGCTACGAGGGGCGCCTGCACGCCCTTCGGACCGGGCCGTATGGCCGCTGCGTCTACGGCTGCGACAACGACGTGGTGGACCACCAGGTGGTGACGATGCAGGTAGCAGGCGGGGCGAGCGTGGTGCTGGTGATGCACGGCCACTCGCACGAGGAGCACCGCTCGATGCGCTACGATGGCACGCGTGCGACGTTGCGTGGGCGCTTCGGCGCGGGCGTGGGCAACATCGAGGTCCACGACCACCTGACCGGGCGGGTGGAGCAGGTGCCGATCCCGCCGGCCAGCAGCGGGCACGGCGGCGGCGACTTCGGCGTGGTGCGCTCGTTCGTGCGCGCGCTGCGTGGCCAGGAGCCGCCGCTCACCACGGCGCGCGAGTCGCTCGAGAGCCACCTGCTGGCCTTCGCCGCCGAGGAGGCGCGGCTGGAGGGCACCGTGGTGGATATGGCGGCGTTCCGCGCGCGGGCAGAGTTGAGCGGCGCAGGGTGAGACGCACCCCAGCGGCGTATTGCCGGCGCGCTCCCCGCTGCGCTACAATAACGAGCACAGGATGGGCCTGCTAGCGCGGCACTACTTCACGAGGGAGCGCGCGCCAATGCTCACACGTCTGAAGGTCTCCGGCTTCAAGAACCTGGTAGATGTGGACGTCCGCTTCGGCCCGTTCACCTGCATCGCCGGCGCCAACGGCGTCGGCAAGTCGAATTTGTTCGACGCGATCCGGTTCCTCAGCGCCCTCGCCGACCAGCCACTGGTGGATGCCGCGCTCTCGGTGCGCGACGAGGGCAGCCGCACTGGCGACATCCGCAGTCTGTTCTACCGCGCCGGGGAGTTCATCGCCGATCGGATGACCTTTGAGGCCGAGATGATCATCCCGGCCGAGGGCGTGGACGACCTCGGCCAGGTGGCGAAGGCGTCGATCACCTTCGTGCGCTACGCGCTGACCCTTGCCTACCGCAGGGACGATCAACTCCGCTCGCTCGGCGCGCTGGAGTTGATCGGCGAGGAGCTAAGCCAGATCAACATCGGCGACGCCAGAGATCACCTGCGCTTCCCCCACTCCGCCAAATGGCGCAGGTCCGCCGTGCAGGGCCGGCGCACCTCGGCGCTCATCACCACCACCGGCGAGGGCCCACAGCGCGTCGTCATCGTCCACCAGGATGGCCGGCCGGGCCGCCCGCGCTCGCTGCTGGCGGCGAACCTCCCCCGCACCGCCCTCTCAGCATCGAACGCAGCTGAAACCCCCACGGTGCTCCTCGCGCGGCGCGAGATGCAATCCTGGCGACAGCTCCAGCTCGAGCCATCGGCGATGCGCCGCCCGGACGACTTCAAGGCGCCGAACCAACTCGGGGTGGACGGCTCGCACCTGGCTGCGACGCTGTACTACCTGGCGCGGCTGAGCGACCCGCAGGACGGACAGGATCGTGAGGCGGCCGCGGCGCAGGTCTACGCCCAGGCAGCCAACCGGCTCGCCCAGTTGATCGACGATGTGCGCGAGGTCTGGATCGACCGTGACGACCGGCGCGAGTTGCTGACGCTGTTCGTCTCGAACCACGATCGCACGCCCTACTCGGCGCGGGCGCTCTCGGATGGGACGCTGCGCTTCCTGGCGCTCACGGTGCTGGCGCTCGATCCCCGGCAGCGGGGGGTGATCTGCCTGGAGGAGCCAGAGAACGGTATCCACCCCGAGCGCATCCCGGCGATGCTGCGCCTGCTTCAGGATATCGCGGTGGACCCGCAGTTGCCCATAGGCGCGGACAACCCGCTGCGTCAGGTGATCGTCAATACCCACGCGCCGGCGGTGGTCCAGCAGGTGCCGGACGATAGCCTCCTCGTCGCTGAGCCGCGTGAGTTGGTGGCGGACGGGCAGCGCGGGCGCGAGGTGCGCTTCGCCGGCTTGCCCGGCACCTGGCGGGCTCAGATCGAGGGGGCGCCGGCGGTGCCGATCGGCAAACTCCTCGCGTATCTCAACCCGGTGGCCGCCGCGATGGACACACCCTTCAATCTAGATAATGGTGGCCGGGAGCGGCGCGTGGTCGATCGGGAGGACATGCAGCAGCTGTTGCTGCCCTTTGAGCCGGCCTGATGCCCGACCTGCACTATACTCTGCTCGCGGACGGCAGCTCCGACCGGGCGCTGATGCCTGTTCTCACCTGGGCGTTACGGGCCCAGGGCGTCACCCGCCCCATCCAGCCCGCCTGGGCGGATCTCGCCCGGCTGCGGCAGCGCCCGCGCACGCTGCCCGAGCGGATCGTCGAGTCGCTCAGGCTCTACCCGTGTGATCTGCTCTTCGTCCACCGTGACGCCGAGCGCGAGCCGCACCACACGCGGCGGGCCGAGATCCTGCGGGCGCTCGATGGCGTGAGGCAGCGGAGGATAGCGCTCCCGGCAGCAGTGTGCGTGGTACCCGTGCGGATGCAGGAGGCGTGGCTGCTGTTCGATGAGGCCGCGATCCGCGCCGCGGCGGGTAATCCCTACGGCCGGAAGGAGCTGCACCTGCCGCGCCTGGCAGACCTCGAAGGGCTGCCGGACCCGAAGGCGACGCTGCAACAGCTCATTCGCGCCGCCAGCGGGCTGCACGGTCGCCGACTTCAGCAACTCACGATAAGCACCTACCGGCTGGCCGAGTTGATCGACGACTTCGCGCCGCTGCGGGCGCTCCCCGCCTTTCAGTCCCTCGAAGCCGAGCTAGGCGAGGTCGTCGCCGCGTGGGGGTGGCAGGGGTAGGCACGCTGGCGCACTCATTGCTGGCTCGCCGCCCGCTGCGCTACAATAGTGCGCGCCACACTCCGTGCGGCGGTCGCTCTGGCCTCCCCTCCTCAACGCCTGGAGAAGGGCGGATAGCGATGTTCGATGTGTTGCCCACCGTGTTCAGATGCGGTGCTCCCTCTCCTACCGCAGCGGGAGAGGGGGGTGGGGGCCAAAGGGCGCGCCCGTTCCGCCCTTCTACGCTCGTGAGAGTTGATAGGAGGAGACGCTCCAACAGCCCGTCTCGCCTATCGCCTGAAGGCGCCCTATGACGCCTGC
>DATMBA010000329.1:0-1644 GCA_035559635.1 Roseiflexaceae bacterium | reverse complement strand
GTCGCGGCTGGCGCCAGCCAGGACGACGGCCCCGTCCCCGTCGCTGGAGACCAAGGTGCCCTCCTGCACGGCACACGCCTGCGCGAAGTCCGCCATCGTGGTGTGCGTCAGCGTCAGGGGGGGCGGCGGCGCGCTCGTCGGGGTCGCCGACGGGAGCGGGGTGTTCGTCGCAGTGGCCGGCGGGAGCGCCGTGGGCGTGCTGGTGACCGGCGCCGTCGGCGTAACGCCCGTCCCCAGGGGGGCCGTGGTCAGCGTGACGGCGTTGACCTGCGGGGAGTTGGCGGGGTCGATGGTGGCGAGGGCGAGCCGATACTGCAGGAACTGGGCCGGGCCGGGGAGGGAGCCGCCGCTCAGGGCGATGGTCTGCCAGGCACCCCAGGCGCTGCCATCGGCGGAGGTGCGCACCGCCAGGCTGGCGGTGGTGCCGGTGAGGGAGTTGGTCTCCCAGGCCACGGTCTGCCACTGGCGCCCGGCCTGGGCGTCCAGCGCGCAGCTGGTGTAGCTGCCGCTCGCCAGGTAGGGCGGGGCGCTGCTGGTGGTGTCGACGCGCAGCGGGGCGCTGCCGTTGTTGGAGAAGTAGGTGTAGAGATTGGCGAGGTTGCGCGCCAGGGTGAAGCGGGCGCGCAGCGTGCCGTCGAGCAGGAAGCGCACCTCATCCTGCGGCGCGCCTGCGCGCCACTCGACCTGGTAGCGGTGGGCGCCGCTGGGGATGGGACCGAGGTCGAGGCGCTGCTCGCCGGTGCCGGTGTTGGCGCGGGCGTAGAGATTGCCGCTGCCGTTAAGGGTGCTGAAGATGAGGTACTCGTCGCCGGCGAAGTCGAGCGAGCCGAAGCCGATATGTTGCCAGGCGCCGGCGCCGAAGGTGGCGGTGACGTCGAGGGCGCCGCGGGTGGTGGTGGTCAGGGAGCGGACGAAGCCGCCGCCGGGCAGGGTGAGGAGGCCGCTGGCGACGGAGGGGGTGTAGCTGGTGGTGCTCCAGGAGCCGCTGGTCCAGCTGGCGGGGTTGAGGGCGGTACCGTCGAAGGGGTCGCGGCTGGCGCCAGCCAGGACGACGGCCCCGTCCCCGTCGCTGGAGACCAAGGTGCCCTCCTGCACGGCACACGCCTGCGCGAAGTCCGCCATCGTGGTGTGCGTCAGCGTCCCAGGCAGCGGCGTGGGTGTGTTGGTAGGTGGTACCGGCGTGCTGGTTCCGGGCGTCACCGCTGTCGTGGTCGGCGTGCCAGTAGGCGGCACTGGTGTGCTGGTCGCGACGGGCGTCGTAGTGGGTGGCATGACCTGATAGGTGGCGCTGAAGGTGTGGGTGCCGGGAGCGGTGCTCACGAAGGCCACATCCACTCCATTGATGCGCTGCACGCTCCAGCTCTGCGGTGCGCCGTCCACCGTCACGCTTGCGAGTCCCAGGGTGTTGTAGTAGAGCGGCAGGACGGTGGTCAGGTTGCCAGCGCTGCCACTGCTGACGAGTTGGAAGCTCAGCGTGTTGCTCGCGCCGTTCCACACGATGTCCTGGTAGCTGGCGGCGTTGCGCTGCTCGACGAAGGCCAGCCACCGGTCGGCGTTCCAGATCGGCACCCCCTGGCTGGTGGCGTAGTCCAGCGTCCCCTCGGCCCAACTCTGCGGCGCCCCCAGCCCGTAGTAGTCGACGTG
>DATMBA010000328.1:0-15828 GCA_035559635.1 Roseiflexaceae bacterium | reverse complement strand
GCGGGGGTGCCATCTCTCGCACCCTCTTTCCCGTTGGGGGTGTGGGGGGCAGAGCCACCCCCCCGCACCCCGACAGGAGTGGATATCAGCCGGCTGCCAGCCGCCGATCATGAAACCGTAATCCTTCCTCCTACGCAACCTCGCAGACCTGCCCTATACTTTACCTATGCTGCCAATATGCGGCGTGGGAGGGTCCGGGAGGGCAGGTCCTCCCCGCAGGACGTTCTCCCTTCACTGCTGCGACGGAGATCGTGCGGCATAGGAAGGGCAGAGAGCGATTGCCTGCCCTGAAACACCACTTCCTCCGCTGCAGGCCGGGCCTGCAAGCATAAGGCAAGTATCAATGAGCGGCGTGAGTGACACCAGCACCCCACACCACCAGACCGTCCTGGTTGTCGATGACGAAGAGGCCATCCGCGCGATCCTGATGCGGCTGCTCGTCCACATGGGCTATAGCGTGCTCGCCGCCTCGGACGGCCAGAGTGCGCTCGAGATGGTGCGCTCGAACGCCATCCAGATCGACTGCGTCATGCTGGACGTGGCCATGCCCGGCATGAGCGGGGTGGACGCAGCCCGCGCCATCCACGAGGTGGCGTCACAAGTGCCGCTGGTGATCATGAGCGGCCACGCGATGCCCTGGCTCACGGCCAGGGAGCTGGACGTGCCGGTGGCGGGGTTCCTGCAAAAGCCGTTCGCCTACGAAGATCTGCGGCGCACGCTGAGCGGAGTATTTACGCCCCACGAACGCCATGCGACGTAGGGTAGAACGCTGAACGCTGAACATTCAACGTTCAACGCTATCTCTCCCAACCCTCCCATTCGACGCCGGGGCATGCGCGGTATGATCGCAGACGCCCCGGCGTCGTTGTTGGTCATCCGCGCGGGCTGTTCGATTCGTAGAGTCTTGTTGGAGGGAACGCTCAGGCGGGAGTGCGCGGGCGCAGCTCCCGAGAGCGCTTTCCATAATGGGGGCAGGATCTCCCGGAAAGCCTTCATCCTGTTCCGGCAGGGGGAGAGGCAGGGAGGGGACACTCTCCCTGAGAACCCGCCCATTCCTACGCTCTGTCGGCCTGGGGCGGGAGCGCGGGGAGGGGCAGGGAGGGGACACTCTCCCTGAGAATCTGCCCATTCCTACGCTCTGCCGGCCTGGGGTGGGAGCGCGGGGAGGGGCAGGGAGGGGACACCCTCCCTGAGAACCTGCCCATTCCTACGCTCTGCCGGCCTGGGGCGCATGCTCATACGGATGCCCCGCCGCGCGAGCGGCACAGCGGAGCAAAGATATGAAGCGCAGCGCACTTGACGAGATCCGGCGGCTCGACCCGGAGAAGGACCACGAGCGGATCGCCTACCTGGACACCTGCTGGGAGTTCCCATGGGACACCACCCGCGCGCTGGAGCTGGCCCTGTTCCGCACCTTCGCAGTGGCCAAAGGCTCGGCGCTGCTGGCAGGCACCGGCGAGTTCACCCGGCGCCCCCAGAAGCGCTACGACGACACCGTGCTGATCCTGGCCGAGATCCTGGAGCACGGCTACGACAGCGAGCGCGGGCGGGCGGCCCTGCGCCGTATGAACCAGATGCACCGGCGCTACCCGATCCCCAACGACGAGTTCCTTTACGTGCTCTCCACCTTCATCTTCGAGCCCATCCGCTGGAACGCGCGCTTCGGCTGGCGCCCGCTCACCGAGACGGAGAAGCTGGCCTCGTTCTACTACTGGCGCGAGATCGGACGCCGTATGGGGATCAGGGACATTCCGGCGAGCATAGAGGCCTTCGAGCAGTACAATCTGGACTTCGAGCGCACGTACTTCGGCTATGCGGAGAGCAACCGGCAGATCGCACAGGCAACACGCGACCTGTTCTTGAGCTGGGTTCTGCCGCCGGTGCTGTGGCCCCTCGGCGCGCCGGTGGTGCACGCCATGATGGACGAGCGGCTGCTGGAGGCGGTGGGCTTCCCGCGGCCGCCCGCCTGGCTGCGGCGGCTGGTGGAGGGCGCGCTGCGGCTGCGGGCGCGCGTGCTACGTCTCCTGCCGGTCCGCCGGCGCCCGCGCCTGCTCACCCAGATGCGCAGCCGGACCTACCCGCACGGCTATACGATCGAGGAGTTGGGCACGTTCTAATTGCTGATGGCCGGCGCCTTCCGCACGTAGGCGTCGCTCTCCAACTGCCGGAGCATGAAGTCGGCCATGTCAGCGCGGTTGATCGTCGGCCCTATGCCCTTGCCCACGTAGCCAACCTTGACATTGCCGGTCCTGGGGCCGTCCAGCAGCCGTGGCACCCGCACCACCGTCCAGTCCCGGTCGGATGCGCGCACGATCTCGACCACGCGCACCATGTCCTCGTAGACGTTGCGCGAGAGTCGCTTGATCAGCAGGTTGATGGCCTTGTTGAACAGCTGCGGCGTGTCGTTCGGGTCGCCCACGCCCGCACCGGCTGAGACGATCAGGCGCCGGACGCCGTGCTTCTGCATGGCGGCGAGGATGTGCTGCATCCCCCTGCTGATCTCGAACTTCGGCTCGTTGCTCGTCGGCCCGAGCACGCTGATGACAGCCTCGGCGCCGGCGATCGTGCGCTCGACCGCCGATGGGTCCTGCACGTCGCCCTGGACGACGGTGAGCCGCTCGTGGACTGGCATCTTGGCGATCGTGCGCGCCAGTGCGGTGACGTGGTGGCCGGCCGCAAGCGCCTGCTCAATGAGGTGTCTGCCGGTGCGTCCGCTCCCGCCGAAGATCGCAAGCTTCATCGATGCTCTCTCCGGTGACATCGGCATTATGCGATAGCAGTTCTAGGGCCAATACCTTTCAAATACGGGAGGATGTGGAGGGCGAAGCCCTCCACATCCTCCCCCGGTGGGGTGTAGGGGCCGCAGGCCCCCGCACCCCCACGCTGCGGGCAGCCCCGCTCAAAGAACCGCTGAGAAGATTGTTTGGGGGCTGCGCCCCCAAGCCCCGCAAACGCCGTTTGCGGATAGACCCTAGTAGGGCCACCTGGCGCAGGGAGGGCCGCAGGGAGGATCCGGCCCTCCCTGCGGCCCTCCTGCCCCGGCGCGCGAGCGTCAGCGAGCGCGCCCGGAGAGCCATATCAATCGGAGTAGCGCTCCTCCTTCCAGGGGTCGGCGTTATTGTTGTAGCCGTAGCGCTCCCAGAAGCCGAGCCGGTCCTCGCTGAGGAACTCGATGCCGCGCAGCCACTTGGCGCTCTTCCAGAAATACTTCTTCGGCACGAGCGCGCGCAGCGGGTAGCCGTGCTCCGGGGTCAACTCCTGGCCCTCGTACTTATAGGCCAGCAGCGCCTCGTCCTCAAGCATGAGCGCCAGCGGCACGTTGGCGGTGAAGCCGTACTCGCAGTGGAACAGCACGTGCTTGGCGGTGGGCTTGAGGGCCGGGATATGCTTGAGGAACTCTGTGAAGCGCACGCCCTCCCACGTCGTATCCAGCTTGCTCCAGCGCGTCACACAGTGGATGTCGGTGGTGACGATGGCGGTGGGCAGGGCGCGAAATTCGGCGAAGCTGAAGCGGGCCGGCTCGGTGATCTCGCCCCACACGCGCAGATCCCAGGTGTTTTCGACATCCCGGTAGAGCGGCACGTCGCCGTAGTGCAGCACCGGGAACTTCTCGGTGAGATACTGGCCCGGCGGCACCCGGTCCTGCGTCTCCGGGGTGGTGCGGTCATATTTCTTGCGGAAGGCATCAAACATAGCGGCTATCTCCTGCTACGCCGGTCGTTTTACATGGAAGAGTCCCCATCCTGGCCAGCGCGTTACACGGCAGGGCCAGGCCCGCGCCGAGGCTCGTCCTAAGAGCCTATCCGAATACCTCAGGGAGGGGTCAGGGGAGGCCTTTGCCCTCCCTGAAACCCCACCCGCTCCGGGGTATCCGGATAGTAAGTATACAGCAGCGAGCGGCCGCGTGGCGGACGGGGAAGCCCGTCATGCGGCCGCCAAAGGGGTGCGGGCAGCGCCCGCAAGGCGGGAGGTTTGGAGGGGTTGCGCCCCTCCAATAGAACCTTTGAGAAGATTGTTTGGGGGGCAGCCCCCACGCCCCCGCAAACGCCGTTTGCGGAGAGACCCTAGAGCACTGAACGAGCCTGTCGGGGGTGAGGGGTATCAGAACGCGATGGCCTCATAGGCGAGGCCGCCGCGCATTGCGCGCCGGTAGGGAGCGTCGCTGGCGATCTGGCGCAGAGCGCGGTGGAGCGTATCGCGCTCGAGCGGCTCATTGTAGCTCTGGATAAGCCGCCGGATCGCGTCGAGGCGTTCGGGCGCCGGGCGGTAGCGGTAACACGGCTCCTCACGCCCGTGGACGGCGAGCAGCACGCCGTCCTCGGCAAGCTCGCGCAGCGCCTCGCTCGTGCTCCAGATATCCCGGTAGGTGCGCTGGGCGATCTGCGCCGCTGTGGCCTCCAGGTACGGGTTCTCGTGGAACAGCAGGAGGAACTGAAGCTTGACCGGCGAGTCGACAGCCTGTTCGAGCAGGCCAAGGATCGTCGGGTCGATCATCGACCGTTCTCCTTTCAAGGTCGCCATTGACCTCAGCGTGCGGTTGCCGACGGGTCCATGTTGCGGGCACAACACAGGCGCTGGCATCCTGCAGCCGTGGAAGGAGCCTACCTGGCCTTTGGTGAGGGGTGTCGTCGAGTGCTATTGCTCGGCTGGTGGGTGCTGGATCGTGTACCTCCTACCCATTATACTACACCTTTTTCATGAATTCTAGTAAGATCTCACAACAATTTTACCTCTGCACTTGTATATCCGGCCGGGAGACGAGTGCGGAGTTGTTTCAGGGAGGGCACAGCCCTCCCTGCCCCTCCTGTTGGGAGCAGGAGGGTGTTCGGTGCGGCGGCGATCGTCACGGGGCCGGCCACACAGCCCTCTCTGCCCCTCCTGTTGGGAGCAGGAGGGTGTTCGGTGCGGGGGCGATCGTCACGAGGCCGGCCACACAGCCCTCCCTGCCCCTCCTGCTGGGAGCAGGAGCCCGTACCGGGATGCACAGGCCGCACCGGCGGGCTGCCGGCCGCGCAGGTGGCCTTCGCGACGGATAACCCGCCGAGCCCAGCGGGCACCCCGCGGGCCGGGCGTGGTGCGGCGCCCGGCATGTATACGCCCTACAGCGAGCGTACATGGTGGTTGATAAACAGCGAAGATGTGTTATAATGGGCGCGCACAAGGTACGGCAATGAACGCCACGCCCGGCAATTGACGCCTGCCTCATCCGAGGCGGGCTTTTTATGTGTCGGCGCGGAAGGAGGATCCCATGGCTCACCGCACAGCTCTCATGACGGACGTTTGCCCGAAGTGCAGCGCGACCCTGACGCGCGAGAACGGGATCCTGCGCTGCGAGGCGCACGGCGCGTTCTTCAAGTACGGCCCTCAGCTGTTGGTGCGGCTCCCGTGGATGAACGGTAAGCTGGCCGAGACGCTGTTGCCCTGGGAGAACCGCAAGGCCCGCCCGACGTAGTGCGTTCGCACCTTTGAACGGTGCAAGTTGAACGTTGGCCGGGGTAAGATCGATGGTGTGTGGCGTCGATCTTGCCCCGGTACGTGCGACGTGTGAACGTGGGGGAGATCTACCAGCCGCCGCCGCTGCGTCCTCCCCCGCCGAAGCCGCCGCCGCTGCGTCCTCCCCCGCCCCAACTCCCGCCGGAGCGCGAGCCGCCGCCGAAGCCGCCGCCGCTGCGCCGCCCACCCCCACCGCTGCTGCCGCTGCCCCACCCCCCATGGCGTGGGCCGTCGTCCAGCGCTGCACTGATGATCGAGCCGAGGATGACGTCGCGCACGGCCTGCTCCTGCCGGCGGTGGATGGCGATCTGCTGCTCGAAGAAGCGCTCGGCGGCCTGTGCCCGCTCGCGCGCCCGCTGCGCCATCGCCAGCGCCTGGCGCGCGTCGTCCTCGTCGTGGACCTGCGGGATCTCCTGGTACAGGCGGCGCGCCTCCTCCAGCAGCGCTATACCCTCGGCGCGCGGGCTGATCACCCCACCCCCGCGCGCCAGCTCCTGCTCGGCGCGCTGGATGGCCTGGCGCGCCAGCCCGGCCGCCTGGCCCACCTCGCGGCGCAGCTGCTCGACGCGCTGGAAGGCGGCGTAGATCTCGCCGTACAGCCCCTCGGCCTGTTGTTCCAGCGCGGTGTAGCGCTCGAGCGCGTCGCGCAGCGCGGCGGCGCGCGCCTCCTCCTCGGTCTGCTCGGCGGCGCGCGCTGCGGCGTAGGCGGCCTGCACGTTGGTCTGCAGCGCGGTGAGCTTCGCCTTGCTCCCCTCGGGGATGTCGCGCCCGTGCAGGCCAACGAACTCGACGATCTTCTGCACCTCGGCGGTGGCGAGTTGCTGGGCGCGTGCCACCTGCCCGCGCAGCTTCTCCATCGCCTCCACCTCGCTGCGTGCGCCGGAGAGCGCCTCGTCGGCCAGCCGGTTGGCCTCTTGCGCGTCCCGCACGATCGCCAGCCAGTCCGGGCGCGGCTGCTCGAGCATCGCCAGCGCGCGGCCGAGCAGCGCGTCGGCCTGCACCAGCAGCTCGGCTGGCCCGCGGCCGACGTCCGGGTCGTTGGCGGCCACGAACTCGCGCCCGCGTTGGATGTCCTGCTGGGCGGCGGCCACCTCCGCGCGGGCGGCCGCACGGGCGGCCTCCAGGTCCTTGAGGCGCTGGATGATGGTGTCGATCAGCTTGCGGGCATAGGCGATGCGCTCCTCGGCGGCGTCCAAATCCGCGGCGGCCTCGACGAACTCCTGGGCCTCCATGGTGTTGCGCTCGCGGGCGCGCTCCCACAGCTCCTGGGCGGCGTCGGCGGCGGCCTGGGCCTCGCTGCCGTTGCCGCGGATGTCGCTCCAGGTGCTCTCGGCAAACTCATCCACGATGTCGAAGGTGCGCCGGCCCTCCTCGATGTAGGCGGCGAGTTGCTCGCCAGCCTGCCGTACCCGCTCGAGGCGCTCGTCGTTGGCTGCATGCAGCGCCGGCAACCCGCCGCCGCGCCGCACGCCCTCGGCGCGCGCCTCCTCGGCCTGCTGCAGCAGCGGCAGCGCGGCGGCGGGCCCGCTCTCGGCCAGCGCGCCAGCCGCCTGGCGCAGCAGCCCCTCGGCGGTGTTGAAGGCCGCCAGGCCCGCGTCCACACGGTAGCCCTGCGCGGCGGCGCGCTCGGCGCCGGCGCGCCCGGCCGAGATCCCCTCGCGGATATCGGCGAAGCGGGCGAGCGCATCGGCCAACTCCGCGATCGTGGCTGACGCCGCCCCCGCCGACTGGATCGCGTCGGCGGCGCGCCGCTCGGCCAGAAGCGCCTCAGCGCGCTCGAGCAGCGCCGCAGCCGGGCGCAGGATCTCGTCGGGCTGAGGGAACTCCTCGCCCAGCGCGCGAAGCCGCCCGGCGGCGTCAGCCAGGGCTTTTTTTGCGCGGTCCACCTCGCCGGGCGCGGCCTGGTTCTGGCGGTCCAGCTCGGCGCGGCGGGCCTCGGCCTGCTCCAGCGGCTCGTGGGCCTGCGCCACCAACTGTGCGATGGCCTCAAACTCCTGGGTGGCCTGGCTATACTCCTCCTGCGTCGGCGCCTTTTTGAGCGCCAGGGCCTCGCTCGCCGCTGCGTAGCGCTCCTGGGCCGTGACGAAGCGCTCCTCGGCGGCGGCATGGAGTTGCGCCAGCGCCTCGGCGTCCGCCGCGCTGTAGGAGACCCTGTCGAACTGGGCTTTCTCCTGCGCGGCCTGCAGCGCCTGGCCCATATCCGCGATCGCAGCGCCGGCCTTGCGGCGGGCCTCCTCGGCATCAGCGCGCGCGCGTTCATAGGCCTGGCGGGCCGCGCGGCGCCTGCTCCAGGCGTGCCAGGCCACCGGGCCGCCGAAGAGCAGCGCCAGCGCCCCCAGGATGGAGCCGATGATCGTGTTGCGGCCGCGCTCCTCGGCGGCGATCTCCTCGGGGGTCTTGGGCGCCTCGATCACCGTCGTGCCGCCGCCTGGCTGCGGGGGCGCGGCGATCGCGCGCTCGATCGCTGTGAGCGCATCCACCACCCCGCGGGTGTAGTCCCCGGATGTCAGGCCGGGCACCAACTGATTCTGGCGGATGGCGGTGGCGTTATCGTTGGTCCTGAGCGCCGCGTTCCAGCGGTCGCCGTAGGCGATCTCGGCGTAGCGCGGCTCGAAGGAGACGTAGATCGCGATCGTGTCGGCGAGGATGTCCGGCCCGCGGGCGAGGCCGGCGCGCTCATAGCGCCCCAGGGCGTCGTCCTCGCCGCCACGCTCCACCAGGAACACGCCCACCTGCGCGCCGCGCTCGATGAGCGGGCGGGCGGCGCGCTCGACGGCGGCCTGGTCCAGCGTGCCGGTCTCGTCCTCGATCGTCAGCGCGTCGCTCTGAGCCAGGGCGGGGGCCGCCACCAGCAGCATCCAGGCCAGCGGCGCGAGGAGGCGAAGGAGTTGCTTCGCCGGGTGTTGTCTCATGGCCTTTCAACCTTCTGCGCGGCCGTTTCAAGCGCTTCGGCCGCCGCTGGCAGCATACACCAGCGGAACGCGGCGCGTCAAGGGCGTAGAGGCTCTTCTCAAACACCGGCGGAGGCTTTATAATAGTGCCTGTTCGCTTCGCTTGAAAGGAACCGGCGTGGGCATGGGGATCTGCCTGTGGTGTTCGCGCGCCCTCGCGCTCGCCGCACTGGCGGGTGCGCTCGCGGCCGCCGCGCCCCCGGCGGCGGCCGGACCGCAGGGGCTGGCCGGGCGCGCCTTCCCGGCCACCGGCGCGATCGACGACTTCGGCAACCGCAAGGGGCGCCTGCCACCAAACTGGTACGGCAGCGAGGGGCTGCGCGGCTACCACATCCACCAGGGCCAGGTGCGGGTGACGCGCGGCGGCCCGATCTACTGGCGGCTGCAGAGCTTCGGGGCGGACCAGGAGGCGTACATGACGCTGGTCGCCCTCGACCCGAACGCCACCAGCCACGGCCTGCTGCTCAAGGTGCAGCGCCACAACTGGCGCCGCGGCGCCATCCTGGTGACGTACGATGCGGCGGCGCAGCAGGTGGCGATCCTCTCCTTCACCCCGGAGCGGCGCGAGCCGGCGGTGCTGGCGCGGTTCGCACAGACGCTGGCGGCGGGCGATGTGCTGGGCGCGCGGGCGCTGGCGGACGGCGAGGTGCGCGCCTATGTCAACGGCGTGCTGGTCGGCACGGCGGACGCCGGCCCGGTCTTCGCCCACGTCGGCGGGCGACTCGGGGTGTGGTTCGCGGGCGCGTCGCGCGCGGCGTTCGATGACTTCGGCGGCGGGACGGTGGAGGCGGATAGCGGAGGGGAGAACAGCGGATAGGGAGCGGAGCCCCAGTATCCGCTTATCCGCTATCTGTTTATCCGCTCCCTATCCGCTGTCAGCAGCTCCAAGTGAGCGAAGACCGTAACCCGGCATTATCCCGCCCCAGAGGGCAGATTTGGAGGAGAGAGGCCCTGGCGCGTCTGCAGACGCGCCAGGGCCTATGGTACCATGGCCGGCCGGCAGAGTGATGGGCGGGCGCGAGGGCGATGCGGGTAGAGCAGGCCATCCAGGAGTTGATCGCCAGGATCCATGCCGCGCCGCCACAGCTGGTGCTGGAGTTCGCTGGCGCGGGCAGCCTGGCGCTCTACTGGCTACACAGTGTCGGCGGCTCGTCGCGCACGGTGCTGGAGGCCACCGACCGCTACTCGCCACGCTCGCTCGCCGACCTGCTAGGCGAGATCCCGGCGGCGTTCGTCTCCGAGGCCACCGCGCGCGAGATGGCGGCGCGCGCCTACCGGCGGGCCATGCTGCTCTCGGACGGGTCCCCCGCCAGCCTGGGGGTGGCCTGCACCGCGACGATCGCCACCGACCGTGCCAAGCGCGGCGAGCACCGGGTGTGGGTGGCCACGCAGGACCGCCGTGAGGGGCGGTCTTACGGTCTGGTACTGCGCAAGGGCGCGCGGGATCGCGCCGGCGAGGAGACCGTGGTGAGCCAGTTGGTGCTGCGGGCGCTGCTGGCGGCCTGCGCGATCGACGCCCCGGCGCCGCTGGATCTGCTGGCGGGCGAGGTGGTGGAGGAGGGGCATGCCCCGGCTGTGGACCCGCTGGCGCAGCTGCTCGAGGGCGCCGTGCGCAGCGTGACGGTTGCGGCGGACGGGCAGATGGTGGCGGACGCGCCGGTGCGCGGCGGGCTGCTCTCCGGCTCGTTCAACCCGCTGCACGCCGGCCACGAGCGGCTGGCGCAGGCGGCGGCGGTGGTCCTGGGGCAGCCGGTGGCTTTCGAACTGCCGGTGGTCAACGCCGACAAGCCGCCGCTGGGATATGCCGAGTTGGTGCGGCGGCTGGCGCAGTTCCGCGGGCGGCACATGGTGGTGCTGAGCCGGGCGCCGCTGTTTGTGGAGAAGGCGGCGCTCTTCCCCGGCTGCACCTTCGTGCTGGGCTACGACACCGCGGTGCGGCTGGTGGACCCCGCCTACTACGGCGGCGAGGCCGGGCGCGACGCGGCGCTGGCGGCGATCCGTGCGCGCGGCTGCCGCTTCCTGGTGGCCGGCCGCGTGGCCGACGGGGTCTTCCGCACGCTGGCGGACGTCGCCATCCCCCCTGAGTTCGCGGACCTGTTCCGCGCCATCCCCGAGCACGTGTTCCGGGCCGACATCTCCTCCAGCGAGATTCGCGCGCAGCGGTGAGCAGGCGTCACTATTTCGCGTGTGCGGCAGTTCATACATCGTAGGAAGCCCGTCGGCCGCCCAACCGAGCCGGGGAACATGTATGACCGCACGCGCACCTGAGCCCCCAGCCGTCACGCCCGAGCACGAGCACACCTCCCTGCGTCTCGCCGCCGCGCTCGGCGAGGTTGCCCGAAGTGTGTCGGCCACCCTTGACCTGAATATCATCCTGGAGCGGGTCTTCGACCAGCTGGGCCAGTTCGTGCCGTTCGACTCGGCGGCGATCACGTTGCTGCGCGAGGGCGAGCTGGTGGTGGCGGCCGGACGCGGCTTCCCGCCCGAGGAGCGCGTGCAGGATGTGCGCCTGCAGATGCTGCCCGGCGCGCCCCACTACCCGGTGGTAGCCGAGGGCCACACGCTGGTGGTGCCGGACGTGCAGGCCACCCCCGGCTGGCAGAAAGTCCCGGGTGGCCACCTGGTGCACTCCTGGATCGGCACGCCGCTGGTGGTGGAGGGACGGACGATCGGGATGCTCACGATCGACAGCTGGACGCCGGGGATCTATACCGAGCACCACGCCGCGCTGGCGCGGGCATTCGCCAGCCACGTGGCGATGGCGATCCGCAACGCCCAGCTGTACGAGGAGAGCCAGCGGGCCTATGCTGAGCTGCACCGCACCCAGACCGAGTTGCTGCACCACGAGCGGCTGCGGGCGCTGGGGGAGCTGGCCTCGGGCGTGGCCCACGACTTCAACAATGTGCTGGCTGGCATCCTCGGCAACGCCCAACTGCTGCTGCTGGAGACCACCGACCCGGCGATGCGTGCGGGGCTGCAGCTTATCGAGCGCGCCGCACAGGATGCCGCGGTGACGATTCGCCGGCTGCAGGACTTCGCGCGCGCCAATGCGCAGGAGCCGCTCGTGCCGGTGGACCTGGCGGCGGTGGCGGAGTCCGCGCTGGCGCTCACGCGGCCGCGCTGGCGCGCGCAGCCGGCGCCTTCCGAGCGGGAGATTCGGGTGGAGACGAGCCTGGCGCCGGCGCACACGGTCCCGGCCGAGGCGGCCGAGCTGCGCCAGGTGCTGATCAATCTGATCCTCAACGGGATCGACGCCATGCCCTCCGGTGGGACGCTGCGGATCGAGACCGGCGTACACGAGGGGGAGGCGTTCGCGCGGGTGCGCGACACCGGCGTGGGGATCGCGCCAGACCTGCAGCCCCGGATCTTCGAGCCGTTCGTGACCACCAAGGGCGCGCGCGGCAGCGGCATGGGCCTGGCGATGAGCCGGGCGCTGGTGGCGCGGCAGGGCGGGCGCATCACGGTGGAGAGCGCGCCGGGCGCCGGGAGTTGCTTCACGATCTGGCTGCCGCACGGCGACGTGGCGCTGCCGCACGAGCCGCAGCCCGCCCTGCCGGCCTGGGGGGCGCGGGGACGCGTGCTGGTGGTAGACGACGACGGGGAGGTCCGCGCGCTGATCCAGCGGGCGCTGCAGGCCCGGGGGTACGAGGTGACGGTATCGGACCGCGCGATGGAGGCGCTGGCGCTGCTGCGCCGCTCCACGTTCGACCTGCTCGTCACGGATCTAGGGATGCCAGAGATGAGCGGCTGGGACCTGGTGCGGCGCGTGCGCGCCGAGGACCAGGAGCTGGGGATCATCCTGCTGAGCGGTTGGGGGCAGGCGGCGGTCGAGCAGATCTCGCGCGAGGAGTTGGTGGACTGGACGCTGGACAAGCCCTTCGCACTCGAGGCGCTGCAGCGCAGCGCGGCCGAGACGATGCGCCTGGTGCGGGAGCGGCGGGAACGTGACTGCTCCCACGGCTAAAGCCGTGGGCTTCTTGGGGTACGCCCCAGGCTGTACAGTCCTACAGCCAACATGTTCACAGCGGCGTTCTCGTCACGATCCATGACGAGGCCGCACACGGGACACTGGTGCACCCGAATGCTCACATCTTTCTCGACCAACTGCCCACAACGCGAACACCGCTTACTGGTATTGCGTGGGTCAATCTGTACCACCTGACGGCCAGCATCTTCCGCTTTGCGCATCAGGGTCAGTACAAACTGATTCCACGCCGCGTCAGTAATCGACTTCGCAAGGCAGTGGTTCTTGAGCATATGGGTGATGCTCAGATCCTCGACGGCAATCACCCCAAAGCGGTCAACCAGCTTGCGGGCCTCCTGGTGGGCGAAGTTCCAGCGACGGAACGCGATCCGCTCGTGAACACGCGCAACTGCTTTCCGTCGGCGCGCCCGCTCGGGCGTGCCCTTCTGCGCACGGGACAGCTTGCGCTGCGCTCGTGCCAACGCTCGTTGGTCCTGACGGAAGAAGCGCGGATTGGCGATCTTCTCGCCAGTGGAGAGGGTCGCAAAGGAGGATAGGCCAACATCAACCCCAACCGCAGCGGGCAATTCTGGGAGCGGCTGTGGCCCCGTCTCAACCGAGAAGGAGACGTACCACTTGCCAGTGCTGGCCCGGCGCAGCGTGACCGTCTTGATCTGTCCCTCAACCGGGCGGTGCAGCACGACCTTGACCGAGCCGAGCTTGCTGAGGATGAGCGTGCGCCCTTCCAGCCGCGCCCCGTTCCCATACTGCGGGTAGGTCAAGCTATCGTAGCGACCGTAGCCGCGAAACCGGGGATAGCCCGGCTGCTCACCCGCCTTCACGCGGCGGAAGAACGCCTTGAAGGCCAGATCCACCCGCACCTGAACGTTCTGCAACACCTGGGAGTGAACCCGCTTCAATGCGGGGCGCTGCTCCTTCCAGCCTGGCAGGAACACCTGGGTGTCATACAGCCCAAGCGTCTGCTGCTGTTCCTCCCACGCCCGCTTGCGGGTTGCCAGTGTCTCGTTATAGAGCCAGCGGCACTCCTCAAGCATCTGCCTCAGCAGACGCTCCTGCGCGTGGGTCGGATAGATACGGTACTGGAACGTTTTACGCATACCGCCATTATGGGCCGGATTTGCTTAAGACGCAACACCTGTTCGTATCTAAAGCGGCTAAAGCGATGGCTTCTATCCCAGGGCTAAAGCTCCTGGGCTTTACGCCCTCTCACCGTAAGGACTGAGGACTGAGTCCCCAAGGTTCATATTTGTGAGGAAGTCGAGCAGGGCCTGGTTGAACGCTTCGGGCGCCTCCAGGTTGGAGAGGTGGCCGGCAGCGGGCAACTCCAGCAGACGGCTGCCGGGGATAGCGGCCTGCATGGCGCGCGTCTCCTCCAGCGGGATGATCGGGTCCTGGCCGGCGCCCACCACCAACGTTGGGACGGCGATGGTGGCCAGCAGGGGGGTGGAGTCCGGCCGGGCGGCCATGGCGCGCTGGGCGGCGGCGATCCCGGCGGCGGGGTTGGCCTCGATCATGCGGCGGACCTCGTCGCGCAGGGGCTGGGGCGCGCCGGGGGAGAGCAGGCGCGGCAGCATGGCCTCGGCCACCGCGCCGGGCCCGCGCTCCTCGGCCATGCGGGCGCTCTCCTCGCGCGCCCGGCGGCCCTCGTCAGTGTCGGCTTGGGCGCGCGTGTTGGCGAGCACCAGGGCCGCCAGACGCGGGCGGTGGCGGCGCAGCAGCGCGAAGGCGATGTAGCCGCCCATCGACAGCCCGGTCACCGCCGCCCGCGCTAGCCTCAGGTGGTCCAGCAGCCCGGCGACGTCGTCGGCGTAGGTGTCCATGCTCACCGCCGTGTCTCCTAGCGCGCTGGCCCCGAGGCCGCGGGTGTCCGGCGCGATGACCCGGAAGCGGCCGGCGAGCGCGGCGATCTGGTGTTCCCACATGGCGCTGCTGAGCGGGAAAGCGTGCAGCAGCACCACCGGGGCGCCCGCGCCCTCGTCGCGGTAGGCGAGGGTGGTGCCGTTGATATATGCGGTCTGCATAGAGATATCCTCAAATACAGAAGGGGAGCGGAGGGAGCGTATTCCGCGCTCTCCACTCCCCTTCCGTTGTATCAGCGCCCCTGCTGCCGGCGCCACTCCTCGTACTCCAGCTGGGCTTCGGGAGAGAGCGGGTAGTACGTGCGCAGCTCGCCGCCCGCGGCCAGGCGCATGCGCGAGAACTCCTCCCAGTCGTGGTGCTCGCTGGCCTTGCGCAGCAGCTCCGGCGCCAGCCCGATCGGCACCACCACCACGCCGTCGTCATCCGCCACGATGATGTCGCCCGGCATCACCAGCACGTTGCTGCAGGCGATCGGCACGTTCACCGCGAAAGGGAAGATGTTGGTCTGCGTGTGGAAGTTGGGGGTCACCCCCCGCAGCCAGAGCGGCAGGTCCAGGTGCTGGACGTGCGTCCAGTCGCGGATGCAGCCGTCGATCACCACGCCAGCGCCGCCCTTGCCCTTGAAGTACGTGAGCATCATCTCGCCGAACACGCCACTGCCCATATCCCCGCGCGCGTCCACCACCACGATGTCGCCCGGCTGGGTGTGGTACAGGACGTGGCGGTGCAGCTGCTTCTCGGGGTCGGCGTACTCGTCCACGCGGTAGATGTCCTCGCGCTTGGGCATGAACTGCAGCGTGAGCGCGGGACCGACGACGGTCTTGCCCCTGGTCCAGGGCACGACGCCGCGGATGTGCGGGTCACGGATGCCGAGGCGGCTCAGTTCGCCGCTGGCGGTAGCCGTGCCGATGTGGGCCAGGCCCTCGATCAGCTCCCTCGGCGGGCGGGTGATGTCCGGTGTGTGCGTCATGATCCATCTCCCTATCAGCTTGCGTGCTGCAAGATGCGCGATGTGCAATCCCTAAGACATGCTTTCGCTGCGCGGCCTCCAGCCTTCCCGTCTGGGGAGGCTCGGGGGGGCGAAGCCCCTCCGAAAAGCGTTGGTGTGGGGGCCAGAGGCCCCACACCCCCATGCGTGTTCGCGCGAACTGTACAGTACGCGCGAACCTTATCTAACCGCTGATTGTTGCGCTGTGAAGGTAGCTCCTGATCCCAACCCCGCCCTTCACCTAACTCCTGGCCTGCCGCTCGCGCAGCGCCGCCCATAGGAAGAGCGGGACGGCGGTGAGGATGCGGCGCCAGCGCCGCGGCTGGCGGATGAGCCGGTAGAGCCACTCCATCCCGATCTGGCGCACCCAGGCCGGTGCGCGCGGCACCACGCCGGCCAGGTAGTCCAGCGTGCCGCCGACGCCCATCGCCACCGGCACGCGCAGCAGCGGCTGGTTGCGGGCGATCCACAGGTCCTGTGCCGGGTGCCCGTAGGCCACGAGCAGCACGTCCGGCCGTGCCTCGGCCACCCGCGCGCGGATCGCCGGCTCG
>DATMBA010000327.1:0-7517 GCA_035559635.1 Roseiflexaceae bacterium | reverse complement strand
TGGAGGGCGCAGCCCTCCACGCCTCCCTTAGTTGAAAGGTATTGGCTCTAGCCCCTCGATCTGCGCCAGCGCCCGCTCGTAGACCTCGAAGCGCTCGCCTTCCGCCTCCTGCGGGTCCACGAACTTGTAGAACATGGCCTGATCCGGCCGTCGGCCGGCCAGCGCGCGGCGGCTGGTGCGGATGGTCCCCTCCGGGCTGTGCCAGCGCACCTCGCCCTCCTGCAGCAGGATGTACTCGCCCGCGTAGCGCTCGAACACGTGCGGGTTTTCGCGGTAGTACAGTGCCTGCTCGCACATGCTGCGCCGCCAGGCCAGATTGACCTCCGGCGGGTCGGTCCGCATGGCGAAGAACGTCCCCTCCGGCTGCGGCGCGACCTCGGAGGCGTAATCGATCTCCTCCAGCTTCACTGTGCCGAAGCCGCCCTCGGCCGCCACCAGCAGCGGGTTGCGGTCGCGGTGGAACGGCGGCGTCAGCCAGTCGGCGCGCGGGTCGTGCCCCATCAGGTGCATCATCACCGCGTCGGTGGCGATCACGTGGTCCCCGGCGATCAGCGCGTCCACGATCCGCCCCTCCGGCGGGCCGTGGGCGCTCCACTCCTGCCCCGCCTGCCCCACCAGCGCGTCCACGATGTTGAGCGCCGGGTCCAACATGCGCCCGATGTCGGCCAGCATGCCCGGCATGCGCACCAGGTGGTGGTAGTAGGTGCGCGGCCGGCCGTGCGGCTCGCCCGGCATCAGGCCGAACAGGTTCTTCAGGCAGCCGGTGACCCCCATGAAGGCGTGGTTCTTGATCGTCGCCACTGAGACCACCGCGTCCGCCTCCAGCACGCCCTCCATCATGGTGTAGCGGCGGAACATCAACCCGCCGCCGGGCGGCTCAGCCACGCGGTAGGGCGGCCGGGTGCCATCCAGGTAGGGCACGCCGAACGCACGCAGGATGGGGGCGGCGTTGCAGGTGTTCTCCAGGGTCTCGCCGTTGTACATCACGTAGAAGCTGACGTCGGCGCAGACGATCTCGGCATCGGTGCGCTCGCGCAGCAGGCGCAGCACCGCGCGCATCACGCTGTCGCTCACCAACTGCTGGCGCTGCCCGGCCAGCATCACCACACGCTGGCTGGCCTTGTCCTGGTTGAACTTGACGGCGATGCGCCGCGCCTGGCCCAGCCGGGCCCAGGCGCGCTCCAGCGGGTCCGTGGCCCGCCGCAGCGCCTCGTACACAGCCTCGTCGCTGGCCTGGTGGTGGCAGTGGACGGCGCGAACAGCATAGGCTTTGAGGGCCACACACTCCCTCCTCTAGTACCAATATCTTTACAAGTACGGGAGGTGTGGAGGGCGAAGCCCTCCACTTCCTCCTCTGGGGGGTGTGGGAGCCGTAGGCCCCACAGCAATTCTTTTTCGGAGGGGCGAAGCCCCCTCCGAGCCTCCCCAGCCTGGAAAGCTGGAGGCCGCGCAGCGAAACCATGTCTTCGTGCCCTCCGCATACCCCGGAGCGGGTGGGGTTGCAGGGGAGGGGCTGCGCCCTCCCCGGACCACTCCCCGAGTATGCGGAGAGGCTCCTCAATGCGCTATCCCCAACTCGTGCATCCGCCGGTGGATCGCCGCGGCGGCCTCGTGGAACGGGCGCTCCAGGAAGGCCAGGTGATCCGCTTCGCCGTGGTGGTGCGTCGCCGTGCCCGGCGGGTCGTGCGCGGCGGTGTGCCGGATGTAGCTCAGGCTGCCGTCGATCAGCGTCAGCATATAGCGCGCCGTGGCGAGGTCGAACAGCTGCCACGGCCCGCCGACGGCCACGTAGATCGGCGAGGTGTGGGCGAACATGCCCCGCTGCCAGCAGTCGAAGAAGCGCGCCATCTCGTAGTAGCGCGGGCCGCCCACGCGCGCCGCCAGCCAGGTGTTGCCCTCCACCGCCACCCGCGCGCGCAACGTGAGCCTTCGCGCGCCCTTCGGCTCCTCGGTGGCCGCCACCACCCGCCCGCCCATAACGATCTCCAGCGTGTGGATCGGGAGGACCGACTCGGCCGTGGCCTCCACCTCCAGCGTGCCGGCCGAGGAGATGCTGAGCGTGTCGCCGATCTGCGCGCCCTCCACACTGAAGCTGAGGATCGGCCCGGCGCTCAGGAAGGTCCGCCCGGCGCGCACCGCCCGGCACCAGGCATCGTAGCTAAACTCCTCGTCCGGGATTGAAGCGTAGGTGCGGTACAGTCCCACCGGCACCGCGCTGTCCATCTTGTCCGTGCCGCCCACCAGCGGCAGGCGGTAGCCGCAGTTGAGGTAGCGGTAGTACTCATTGTGCTTGTAGTCGCTGGCGTCGATCATCTCCACTGCGTCGGCGCGCCCGGTGGCGATCAGCGCCGCTGGCTCGCCGTTCGGGTTGGGCAGGTGCGGGATGACGACCGTGCCGCCCTGGGCGTGGCAGGCGTCCGCCCAGTGCGCCATAGTAATCTCCAGCGTGCCGCCAAGCTCGGCCTCGGCCGGGCCGTCGCTGCACCAGGGCATCACCGGCGTCTTGAGGCCGAGCAGCGTCAGGTGGCCGAGCAGGTGCTGGCGGTTCTCCTGACTGGTGTAGACGATCGTCCGGCCGCCGTTGGAGAAGGTGGCGCCGAGCGCGTCCTCGGTGTTGGTGAACAGGTGGCCCCACTGCGACTGCAGCAGGTTGACGATGTTCAGATCCTCGGCCTGGGCTTCGCGGTGGGCGCCGCCCGAGCCGAGAAAGTGAACGTGGGTGTCGCCGCTGAACCAGCGCCGGGCGTTCATGTTCGTCCAGCGCCGCAGGCGCAGCTCAAGCTCCTGCTGGCCGGGCGCGATCGTGATGCGCTGGCGCAGCGGCTCGTACTCCGGGCCGCGCGCCACGTCCACCAGCACCTCGCCGCGCGGCAGCCACCCCTCGCAGTGCCCGTCGATGTAGGCGTAGGTCACCTGCCCGAGCCGCAGGTCGCCGCCTACGTCCACGTGCCAGGTGCCGAGGTTGGAGTTAACGTGGTGGTGGTGGCCGTGCGGCTGGTAGGGGATGCCCTCGGGCGAGCGGAAGTGGACCCGGCACGGTATGGGTTGGCCGCTCTCGTCGTCCACCACCGTGACGCGCACCCAGTTGCGGCCACGGTCCACCACCTCCAGCCGCGCGCGCGGGGTTTCCAGCGCGCCCGCCCGCTGTAGCTCGCCCCACGGCGCCTCCGCCAGCGTCTCGGCGCCGCTCTTGACGGTGACAGTGGCCGAGGGAATGGCGGCCACCTCGGTGTAGGCCGGGCTGTTGTGCTCGTTCTGGCGCTCGCCGAAGCCGCGGAACGGGTCGGCCAGGAACGCTTCGGCCCCCGCTTCGGGCAGCGCGAAGGGGAAGGTAGCCACCCCGCGGTCCACCTCCACCGCCAGGTCGAAGCGCCGCGTGGCGTCCTCTGGCCGCATCAGGGTGATCGCCACCGGACGCTTCGGCATACGCCGCAGCGGCTGCTCGTCCAGTTGGCCAAGGGTGATGGCCGCCACCACCACGCGCCGGCCGGCTGGCTCGAGCTGCACCTCGGCGATCGGCTCCTCCGGCCGCGGGTTGGCCCAGTCCCACAGGTAGAAGTACTCGGGCCACCCCTGGTCCGCCTCCGCCTGCCGTTCGCCGGCCGCGCTGAAGCGCCCCTCGTAACGCGGCATCAGCGAGTCCTTCTGGTCCGGCACAGCCAGGAACGGGTAGGCGCTCCACCACATGGGGATGGCGGCGATCTCGAAGCGCTCGCGCACCGGCACGCTCACCTGCTCGCCGTCGGCGTAGCGCACGCTGTAGTGGGCCACCACGTCCCCCACCGGCCCGCCCTGCAGGATGCGCGAGTCCAGCAGCGCGTGGGCGAACAGCAGGTGGCGGGCGGTAGCCCCCACCGCCACCGCGAGCGGCGCCTCGGCGCCGCCGGGGCCGAGCGCCACAAAGCAGCGCGCCGGGTCGGGCGCTTCCCCGCCGATCAGGAACGGCAGGCCGTGGAGCAGCGTGCGCCCCGTGGGCGGCGTGGCCTCCGGCCCGTAGAGCGCTGCGCCGGCGTTGCAGAGCGGGCCGAGGTCCAGCGGCTCATAGTCCTTCATAGGGCTCCTCCACATTCGGTGTCGCTGAGGCGTTGAGGCGGGTGAGGCCGCTGACCTCGGTGCCCTTTGAGGGTGGCCGCCGCTCTCTCCCTCAGCGCCTCCCCAGACCGGCCTAGGACACGGTGCGGTCGCCGGGCATTGTCTCGGACCGGCCAGCTGCCTCACAGGGTTGAGCGCTTCAGCGCTTAAACGGGTCCCACTCCCGCCAGGCGTCGGTGAGCGCGGCCACGGTCTCGTAGCGCGCCCGCACCCCCGCCAGGCCCTCCGGCGTGACGTCCGCCATGTTGCGGTAGACCTGCTTGTCCAACATGCGCGCCTTCTCGCCCCCCGGCCAGATGCGCCAGGAGTCGTTGTCGATCACATCCGCCACCAGCAGGGCATCCGGCGATACATGATGAGCGATAGGCTGGCCGACTCCTGCGCTCCCTGTCTCCCCATCGCTCATCGCCCACCGCTCATCGCCCGCCTCCGGCCTGCCGAACTCGATCTTCAGGTCGCACAGTGTCACGCCCTGTGCGGCCCAGGCGCGCTCCAGCAGCAGGAAGACCTCCGTCGCCACGGCCGCCATGCGCTCCACCTCCGCCGGGTCAGCCACGCCCAGGGCGGTGATGTCCGCCGCCGTGACCTGCGGGTCGTGGCGGGCGTCGTCCTTGAGGAAGAACTCGACCAGCGGCGGCTCGAAGCGCGTGCCCTCCGGCACATCCGGGTGGCGCCGCAGGTAGGAGCCGGTGGCAATGCGGCGCGTCACCACCTCCAGCGGGATCATGCGGCAACGCCGCACGACCATCGTGTCCGGCGTGGGCGCAGCGACGAAGTGGGTGGCGATGCCGGCGCGCCCCAGCAGCGCGAAGACGTTGGCGGCGGTGCGCCCGCTCAGCGCGCCCTTGCCGGGGATCACATGGCGCCGCGCGCCATCCCCGGCGGTGATGCCGTCCTTATGGCGGATGATCGCCAGCGATGGGTCGTGCGGGTGGGCGTAGACGATCTTGGTCTTGCCCTCGGCGAGCTTCGGCCCGTGTTCCATGTCATGTTTCCCCTTTCAGGCGCTTCAGCTCGGCCTCGGCACGCCGGCGCTCGGCCTCGGCGGGCACAAGGACCAGCGAGCCGTCCGGGTGATAGAGGCGCGGCCAGGTCATGTCGAGGCCCATGTACATGCCCTGCCACGTGCCGATGGAGCAGCCGAGGCGCTTGCTCCACAGCCTGCCGTGCTCGTCAGCCGCCAGCCGAGCAGCCGCTCGACGTTCGGCGCGATGCAGAAGTATTTTCGGTGTGGAAGGTCCGCTCATCCAGTTCCTTCCTCTTGCCGAGGTCCTCCTGCTCCGTGCTCTCCGCCAGCAGCTCGATGATGACATCAGGGTATCGCCCGTCTTCGTCCCAGATCGCCCAGTACAGCCGGGGATTCTGACCGTCCACCTTGTCCACGAAGAAGATGTCCGGCCCCTTGTAGTCGGCGGTGCGCACCTGCTCCAGGCTGAAGGAGACGAACATGTTCGTGCCGACGTAGTAGTCCTCCATCCGGCCGCCCCGCGCGGCGATGATGCCGGCGGCGACGATCGAAAGGGTGTGCGCGTGCCAGGGCGACCCCATCTTCTCCCCGTCGTCATACGGCAGGTCGGTCGGCGGCAGCGTCGGCGGAGTCGCCCACGGCATCTCGGCGCTACCCTGCGCGGGTAGCGGCTCGGCGATCGGCGGGTTGTCCGGCATCCTGCGCTCCTTCCGCCATGGCAGCTACACGAACCAGTGTAGCACATCGACGGGTGATTGTCAAACAGATGTTCTAGGGCGTATCCGCAAAGCGGGAGGTTTGGCGGGGCTGCGCCCCACGCCCCCGCAAACCCGGTTTGCGGATAGACCCTAGTCCGTTACCTCCACGCCCGCGCCCGGCCTCACCTCGCCCACCAGCCGGGCGTCGGGCAGCAGGCGCAGCGCGGCATCGGCGGCCTCAGGCGGCACGACGAGCAGCATGCCGAGTCCCATGTTGAGGGCGTGGAAGGCTTCGCGCTCCTCCAGCTCGCCGCGGCGCACCAACAGGGTGAAGATCGGCGGAACCTCCCAGCTGCCGCGCCGCACCCGCGCGCCAAGACCCGGCGGCAACACGCGCGGCAGGTTGTCGTACAGGCCACCACCGGTGATGTGGGCCAGCGCGTGCAGCGGCAGGCCGGCGTCCCACAGCGCCTCGACCTCCCGCAGGTAGCAGCGATGGACGGCCAGCAGCGCCTCGCCCACGCTCTGGCCGCCAAGCTCGGCGGGGCGCGCGCCGTAGGGGTCGCGCCCACCGGCGTCGCGCGCCAGGATGCGGCGGGCCAGCGAGTAGCCGTTGGTGTGCAGGCCAGTGGAGGGCAGCGCCAGGATGGTGTCGCCGGCGGCCACGTCCCGCGGCAGCAGCCGCTCGCGCTGCGCCGCGCCCACGATCGTCCCGGCCAGGTCGAATGCGCCCGGCTGGTAGACATCCGGCATCTCGGCGGTCTCGCCGCCCAGCAGCGCGCAGCCGGCCTCCCGGCAGGCGGCCGCCACCCCGGCCACGATCGCCGCGGCCTGGTCCGGCTCGAGTTGCGCGGTGGCGATGTAGTCCAGGAAGAAGAGCGGGCGCGCGCCCTGCACCAGGATGTCGTTCACACAGTGGTTGACCAGGTCCCGGCCCACGGTGTCGTAGCGGCCGAGCGCGGCGGCCACCAGCGTCTTGGTGCCCACGCCGTCGGTGGAAGCCACCAACACCGCGTCGCCCGCGTGCGGGCCGAGGGCGGCGCGCAAGTCCAGGCAGCCGCCGAAGGCGCCCATGCCGGCCAGCACCGCATCGCTGTGCGTCGAGCGCACCGCCTCGGCCATCAGCGCCTTGGCGCGTGTGGCGGCCGCGATGTCGACGCCGGAATCTTTATAGGTGGACATAGCACATCCCTGGTTCGTTCAGGATGTGCTCATCTTACCACGAAGACACGCAGGCACGAAGGTGGGAGAGGGGTCGGGGAATGGGCACACCGGCCGTGCCGTCCCGCCTGCTCGTCTTCCTGTCCTCGTGCCTGCGTAGTTCCGTGGCTCGCCCTCAGCGCCGGAAGAGGAGCAGCGCGCCGATCGCCACCATAATGATCGGGAACATGATGTCGGGGTCGATCCCGATCTGCTCGGCGAGCAGCATCACGCCGATACCGACGAGGATCACACCGGCCCAGCTGATGCGGCGCCGGGCGGGCGGGGGCGCTGGCTGGGCCGCCTGGGGGTCGGCGAGGCCAGCGGGGTAGCGGCTGAGGTCTACCGTCGCGCCGGTGGCGGGCGTCTCAGGACGGATCGGCTCGCCGGTGAGTGGGTCGAAGCGGTACTCCTCCGGCGGCGGCGGCTGGTCCGCGAAGGGCGGCGGCGCGGCGCTACGGGCGCCCGCCTGGCGCGCCGGCTCGTGCAGCCGCACCGCTTGCGGCTCCCACGGCGCCGTATAGCCGCGCTCCTCGGCCGGCAGCGCCCCCTGGCCGGCC
>DATMBA010000326.1:0-4276 GCA_035559635.1 Roseiflexaceae bacterium | reverse complement strand
CCCGCCGGCACAGGCTGTAGCTCAGGCCGCGCCGGCGGCCTGCGTGCGGAATAGCCCGCGGGTTGACCCGCCGGGTGTGGTACGCCGCAACATGTGCGTTTTATTGTGGAGAAGTTCAGCAGCCCCGAGCGGGGCAGCCCGCGCGAAGGAGGTGGCCGGACGATGCTGACCCTCGAGCACACCCTTCGCGGCGCGTGGCGGTGGGGACTAGGGTGGTACGGGCGGCTGGCCGGCCGCCTCCGCCACAACCGCCTGGTGATCGAGTGGGTCGCCGGGAGACCGATCGTCGTGCTGCCACAGGTGTTCAACCCGAAACTGCTGCGCAGCGGCGCGATGCTGGCGGGTGCGCTCGACGAGCGGCTGGTGCCGGAGGGCGCGGCGGTGCTGGACATGGGGACCGGCTCGGGGATCGGGGCGGTGTTTGCTGCCCGCCGGGCGCGCCGCGTGGTGGCGGTGGACATCAACCCGGAGGCGGTGCGCTGCGCGCGGATCAACGCGCTGCTCAACCGCGTCGAGGGGCGCGTCGAGGTGCGCCAGGGCGACCTGTTCGCGCCGCTGGCGGGCGAGCGCTTCGACGTGGTGCTCTTCAACCCGCCGTTCTTCCGCGGCCGGCCGCAGGACCTGCTGGACCACGCCTGGCGCTCGGTGGACGTGGCCGAGCGCTTCGCCGCCGGCCTGGCCGCCCACCTGGCCCCCGGCGGCCGCGCGCTGGTGATCCTCTCGTCCGACGGCGACGAGCGGGCGTTCCTGGAGGCCTTCCGCGCTCACGAGTTGCGCGTGAGCGTGGCGGCGCGGCGCGACCTGTGGAACGAGATCCTAACGATCTATGCGATAGTGCCCTCGCGCTAGCATGGGGAGGTTCGGAGGGGCAAAGCCCTCCGAAAAGAGGACATGATCATCTTGTATAACCCGCCGAGCAGCGCCGGGCGCAAGCCGGTGCTGCCGATGTCTCTGCTGGCGCTGGGGGCGTTGCTGGAGGGCGCGCACGACTACCGGATCGTCGATGGGAACCTCGAGCGCGACCCGCTGGAGGCCATCGGCCGCGCGGTGCGTGAGGAGGGCGCCGACATCCTGGGCGTCACGGTGATGCCGGGGCCGCAACTCAGCCACGCCGTGCCGCTCTGCCGCACGCTCAAGGACCGCCACCCGCAGCTCACCATCGTCTGGGGCGGTTACTTCCCCACTCAACACTACGACGCCTGCCTGCGCGCCACGTATGTGGACTACGTGGTGCGCGGCCACGGCGAGGTAAGCTTCAGGAAGCTGGTGGACGCGCTGCGCGCCGGGGAGGACGGATCGGGAATACCGGGCGTGCTTGGGCGCGTAACGACCAACGACCAACGACCAACGACCAACGACCGTTTGATGCCCATCGGCCTACGGCCTGCCACCGCTGACGATCACGCGACGCACGCCGTTCGTCGTTCGTCGTCTGGCGTTCGTCCGCCGTCGGCGCTCCCCCCCATCCTGCACCCGGACGACCTGCCGGACTTCCCGTACCATCGGGTGGCGATGGCGCGCTACATCCGGCCGACCTTCATGGGGCGGCGGACGCTGCCGCACCACTCGAGCTACGGCTGCCCGTTCTTCTGCAACTTCTGCGCGGTGGTGAACATGGTCGGCGGGCGCTGGCTCGCCCAGTCGGCCGAGCGCACCGCCGGGGTGGTGCGGCACATGGTAGGCGCCTGGGGTGTAGACGCGGTGGAGTTCTACGACAACAACTTCTTCGTGCACGAGGCGCGCACCGCCGAGTTCGCCGGGCGCATCATGGACCTCGGCATCGGCTGGTGGGGCGAGGCGCGCATCGACACTATGCTCAAGTACAGCGACCGCACCTGGCGGCTGATGCGCGACAGCGGGCTGCGCATGGTGTTCCTGGGCGCCGAGTCCGGCTCGGACGAGACGCTCCGGCGCATGAACAAGGGCGGCACCGCCTCCACCGAGAAGACGCTGGCGATCGCGCGCAAGATGGCTGAGCTTGGCATCGTGCCGGAGATGTCGTTCGTGCTGGGCAACCCGCCCGAGCCGGAGAATGACGTGCGGCAGACGATCGCCTTCATCCGCCGGGTGAAGCAGGCCAACCCGCGCACCGAGATCATCCTGTACATGTACACCCCGGTGCCGCTGGCCGGCGAGCTGTACGAGCAGGCCAGGGCCGAGGGCTTCCGCTTCCCCGAGACGCTGGAGGAGTGGACCTCCCCCGCCTGGCAGGAGTTTTCGCAGCGCCGCAGCACTGGCATGCCGTGGCTGCGCGACCCGCTGCGCCGCCAGGTGCGCGACTTCGAGCGGGTGCTGAACGCCTACTACCCCACCGCGACCGACCTGGGGTTGACGGGGCTGCGGCGCGCGCTGCTGCGGGCGGCGGCGGCCTGGCGCTACCACTCCGGCTTCTATCGTTTTCCGCTCGAGCTGCGCGCGCTGGCTCGCCTGCTGCCCTATCAGCGCCCGGAGACGGCGGGGTTTTAAGGATGAAGGACGCCATTGGCCAGTCCATGCAGCTGCGGCAGCAACAGGGTCTGCGTTCGGCATGGCGAACAGTGACGCAATACCCGTAAGGGCAGCGCCCGTGTGCCCGCCCACACTGCCATCCCGCCCGCTGACGGGCGTTGACCGCGCTGCGGGCGCACACATCGGTGCGCCTCCAGACGGGGTGCCACATAGTGGGCAGTGTGCGGGCACATGCCACCTGCGTTCGCCAGCAGGATTCAGAAGGCGGGTACATCGGAAAGCCTTGCCTGCGGGGCTTGTTCCAGACGGAGCACGTCCAACCCCTCGGAGAGAGCGATGCCGGACCTGATCGAGTATGCGAAGCGGCGGATGACGCTCGCCACGCACCGCATCCACGCGCTGCCGATCCTGATCCTGATGCCGCACAGCCGCTGCAATTGCCGCTGTGTGATGTGCGACATCTGGAAGGCTAACGCCAGCGGGCAGGAGATCGCTGCGGAGGAATTGGAGCGCCATGTGGCGGACATGCGCCGGCTAGGGGTGCGTTGGGTGGTGCTCTCCGGCGGCGAGGCGCTCATGCACCGCAACCTCTGGGCGCTCTGCGCGCTGCTGCGCGATCTGCCGGCCCGCATCACGCTGCTCTCCACCGGCCTGCTGCTCGCCCGCCACGCCCCCGAGGTGGTGCGCTGGTGCGACGAGGTGATCGTCTCGCTGGACGGCAGCCCGGCGGTGCATGACACGATCCGCAATGTGCCGCGGGCCTACGCGCGCCTGGCCGAGGGGGTGGCGGCGCTGCGAGCGGCCCGCCCCGACTTTCGTGTCACGGGGCGCTGCGTGCTGCAGCGGCGCAACTACGCCGACCTGCCGAATATCGTGGAGGCCGCGCATGCGCTGGGGCTGGACCAGATCTCGTTCCTGGCGGCGGATGTCTCGAGCGAGGCGTTCAACCGCCCCGGCGGGTGGGATGGCGAGCGGGTGGCGGATGTGGCGCTCAGCCGCGCCGAGGCGGCCGCGTTCGCCGCGGCGGTGGAGGAGGTGATCGCTGCGCGCCCTGCGGACTTTGCGAGCGGCTATATCGCCGAAAGTCCGGCGAAGCTGCGCCGGCTGCCGCGCTACTACGCCGCGCTCAACGGCGACGGGCCGCTCCCGCCGGTGCGCTGCAACGCTCCCTGGGTGTCGGCGGTGGTGGAGGCGGACGGCACGGTGCGCCCGTGCTTCTTCCACCGCGCGATCGGCAACATCCACGAGCGGCCGCTGGCCGAGATCATCAACGCGCCGGAGGCGATCGCCTTCCGCCGCGGCCTCGATGTGGCCGCCGACCCGATCTGTACCAAGTGCGTGTGCACGCTGCATCTATGATGCCGTGGAAACGCGCGTGGGATGCGCTCGCGCCCCACAGAGGTTCTTTTTTTGGGGCCTTCGGTCCCCGAACCCCCACAGTGGGCAGTTGCCAATGGTAACCTGCCCACCGCTGGGAGGGGGCAGGGGAGAGTCTTGCCCTCCCCTGCCCCATGTTCTTCGCGCGGCGTCGTGCGCACCCCGCAGGGGACTGCTGTGCAGATCTGCTTCGCCATGCTGTACTACGACGCGCGGGTGGCCACTGGTGACCCGGCGCGCTACCTGGAGCGCGTGCCGCTGCACCGCGAGCTGCCGCGGGCGCTGGCGGCGCGCGGCCATACGGTGGACGTGGTCTACCTCTACCCGCACGACCGTAGCCACGCCGAGGGCGGCGTACGGCACCACTTCGTCGCCCCCGGGCCGGCGGCGTGGGCGCTCGGGCGGGCGGCGCAGGCGCTGGGGCGCGAGGCGGCGCTGTTCGAGCCAGCCC
>DATMBA010000325.1:0-4433 GCA_035559635.1 Roseiflexaceae bacterium | reverse complement strand
CTGGGCGTGCTGCTCCTGCTAGGGGCCGGCGCGGCCTACGGCGCCTACGCCGACCTGGCGGACTCGCTCAAGCCCCGCCTGGAGGCGATCGACGACGCCGGCGCCTTCCACACCACCCGCCTCTATGACCGCAACGGTGCGCTGCTGTACGAGTTCTTCGGCGCCGGCAAGCGCACCCGCGTCAGCATCGACCAGATCTCCACCCATCTCATCAGCGCCACCGTCGCCATCGAGGACAAGACCTTCTTCCAGAACGTGGGGGTGGACTACGAGGGCATCCTCAAGGCCGCCCTGCGCAGCCTGGAGGCCGGCGAGGAGACCGGCGGCGCCTCCACCATCACCCAGCAGCTGATCAAGAACGTGGTGCTCACCGAGGAGGAGAAGGCCTACGAGAACCGCTACCAGCGCAAGCTCACCGAGATCATCCTGGCGCAGGAGCTCTCGCAGCGCTATACGAAGGAGGAGATCCTCGAGCTCTACCTCAACGAGATCTACTACGGCAACCTGGCCTACGGCATCGAGGCCGCCGCCGACGTCTACTTCGACACCACCGCAAAGGAACTGACCCTGCCGCAGGCGGCGCTGCTGGCCGGCCTGCCGCAGCTCCCCACCACCTACGACCCGATCAACTACCTGGAGGGCGGCGTGCTCAAGGGCGTGGCGCTCGGCGACGGCTGGCTGGACCCCGGCTACGAACTGCCAAGCGGCACGCCGCCGCCGAAGTGGCGCCAGGTGGCAGTGCTGCGCCAGATGGTGGACGAGAACATGGTCAGCGACCAGGAGGCGCGCCGTGCCGCCGCCGCCGACCTGCAGTTCGCCAGCCAGGAGGTGCCGCTCAACGCGCCGCACTTCGTCTTCTACGTCCGCAAGCTGCTCGAGGAGCAGTACGGCCCGCAGTTCGCCAGCCAGGGCCTCTCGATCTACACCACCATCGACCTGGAACTGCAGCGCATGGTGCAGCAGAAGGCCGCCGAGCGCATCCAGGAGCTGGAGGAGCGCAACATCCACAACGCCGCGGTGGTGGTGATGCAGCCCGGCACCGGCCAGATCCTGGCCATGGTCGGCAGCATCGACTACAACCGCGTGCTCCCCACCAAGACCCCCGGCGAGCAGGGCAACGTGCTGGACGGCCAGGTGAACGTCACGGTGCGCGAGCGCCAGCCCGGCTCGGCGCTCAAGCCCTTCACCTACCTGGCGGCCATGGAGAAGGGCATGACCCCCGAGACGGTGATCTGGGATGTGCCCACCAAGTTCCCGCTCGTGGCCGGCGAATGGTACGAGCCGAAGAACTACAACGGTCGCTGGAACGGCCCGGTGCGCATGCGCACCGCGCTGGCCAACTCGCTGAACATGCCGGCGGTGAAGGCCCTCAAGTTCGCCGGCATCGCGCACACGATCGACCTGCTGCGGCGCGCGGGCATCACCACACTGCAGCGCGGCGAGGGCTTCTACGGCCTGGCGCTTACGCTCGGCGGCGGCGAGGTGACGCCGCTGGAGTTGACGGCGGCCTACAACACGCTGGCGAGCGGCGGGCGCTACTACCCGCCAACGGCCATCCTGCGCGTGGTGAACCAGCAGGGTGAGACGATCCAGGAGTTCCGGCCCCTTCGCCGCCCGCCGGCGCTCAACCCGGACCACGTGGCGATCATCACCGACATCCTCAGCGACGACGCGGCGCGTGCGCCGGTGTGGGGCCTGAACAGCAAGCTCAAGCTCTCCCGGCCCGCCGCGGTGAAGACCGGCACCTCCAACGACTGGCGCGACGCCTGGGCGGTGGGCTACACACCCTACGTCACCGTAGGGGTGTGGACCGGCAACAACAACAACGAGCCGACGGCCAAGGTGGAGAGCCTGACCGGCGGCGGCGTGATCTGGCACAACGTCATGGAGGAACTGTTCGCCAACCCGCGCTTCCAGCGCCTGCTGGCCGAGCCCTACCCGGACGGCCGGCTGCCGCTGGAGTTCGCCAGGCCCTCCTGGCTGGTGCGCAAGCCGATCTGCCGCCTGCCCGGCCCCTACGGCAACTACGCCGAGGAACTGTTCGCCCCCGCGATGGTGACGGACCCGCGCATCCCGGCCGCGCTGCCCGGCGCACCGCCCGGCCAGCCCTCCCCCACGCCCCCCGCCGGACAGAGCGGCTGCAGTCTCTACGAAGAGGTGACCGTCGCGCGCATCGGCGACACCACGATCCGCGCCACGAGCATCATCACCGACAGCGCGGCCGTGGGCGAGACCTACTGCCTCCCCCAGCCGGGCGACCCCGTGCCGGCAGATGCGCTCACAACGATCTACACCTGGAAGCTGCCGCCGCCCGACCCCTCGGAGCAGATCAGCTACACCTGGGAGGACATGGCCGTCGAGGTGGACGGCAGGCCCATCCTGCCGCTGCGCGCCGAGGCCATCCCACCCTGCACCCCCGAGCGGCTCGCAGCGCTCGCCCCGCCCGCCCCCGGCGCGGTACGCATGCCGGACCTGCGGAGGTTCGGCGAGAACCAGGCCAAGGAGATCCTGGCGGCGCTCGGCGTCACCAACGTTTTCGTGGACTACCAGGGGCGCGACCGTATCCCGGAGGTGTTCGACCAGTTCGTACCCTACGCGGTGGTGAGTACGCTCCCGGCGCCGGGCGAGTGGATCCTGCCGGACCAGAGGGTGGTGCTCGGCATCCGCGCGCCGGAGTAGCCGAAGGCTAAACGCTAACGGCTAAAGAACCGGGACATGATCACACCAGTACTGCTTCGATCCGTCCCCGTTCGGTTTAGCGTTTAGCCTTTAGCCTTCAGCCTTCGATGATGCGGTTGGCGGTGGCAGCGATTCGGGCGCCGTAGTCGGTACCGGGGCTGGCCCAGCCCTGGCCGGTGGGGTTGTGGGCCTTGCCGAGCTGCCGCAGCACCGTGGCCGAGCCGCGCATCCTGTCCGGCAGCGGGCGATAGCGCAGGCCACGCTCGATCAGCGCGCGTTGGGCCTCGCTCTCGGCCCCCTTCGGGAGGAAGTAAGCCAGCAGGCGGCCCACGTGCGCCGGGACCGAGTCCTCCTGCCAGGAGGCGAAGCTGACGCCGAACTCCCATTGGCCGCGCTGGGTGTTGAAGGCCCAATTGGTCCTGTCAGCCGGCTCGTGCGGCTGCTTCTGGCCGTTGACACCGATCCCGGCCGGGTTGCGCTGCGGCCGCGCGGCCCAGAAGCTAGTGAGGTTGCCCGTCTCGTGGATCATCTGGGCGATCGCCAGCACCGGGTCCACCCCCACCCGCTCGCAGGCTGCGTAATAGGCCGGCACGATCACGTTCCGGATGTCATTCTCGGTGTACTCGCCGTGCGGGCGCGCCAGGATGTAGGCGCACACCTGCTGCTGGCCGGCGGACGTAGGGTTGAAGATCGAGCTCTCTTCGGTGTACATTGGCGCCTCCTGCTGTGTGCCGCTCTCCCGGCCACTATAGCACACCTGGCGCCGTAGTACCATGCGGGAATGGGGAGCGCGAGGGATTGCCCCTCGCACATATCATGTGGACACCATCCAAAGGCGGGCGGTGCGGGGTCACGGCCCTACAGATGTTCTGCCAGGAAGGAGCTACGCGCACCCATGCAGATTCTGAGCAGCGGCCAGCGCCAGTGGCTGCGCAAGCAGGCGCACCACCTGCGGCCGATCGCGCAGGTGGGGAAGAACGGCCTCACCGCGCCAGTGGTGGCGGCGGTGGATCAGGCGCTCGCCGCCAACGAGCTGATCAAGGTGAAGTTCCTCGAGCACCAGGAGCAGCGTCGGGAGCTGGCCGGCACGCTGGCCGAGGAGACCGGCAGCGAGCTGGTGGCGATCATCGGCAACATCGCCATCCTGTACCGCCAGCAGCCGGACCCCGCGCGGCGCACCATCGTCCTCCCGGCGTAGCGAGATCATCCACAAAGAGCACGACGATCACGAAGGCGGAATGTCCCCCACCTTCGTGATCGTCGTGTTCTGCGTAGATTCAGCTAGCGCACCTGGTTCCGCCAGGGACGGTGCGCCAGGCCGCACTCCACGCAGCTTAGCGTCCCGTCGTGCTCCAGCGCCTGCTTTGCGGCAGAGCGCTGCGCCGCTGCGGGCGGCGTGCGGCGCAGCGCCAGCCGTAGCCTGTCGATCCAGGATGTATCCCCGGCGCGCGCCTGGCGCGCGAGCCGCGCCAGATGGGCCTCGCGCTCACGCTCGCGCATCTGCATCCGCACCAACTCATACTCTCGGTCCAACATCACTTCCCCCTTTCGCCCCTCGCCGCCTCACGCAAGATCTTTTACTTTTTCATCCGGACACCCTGGATGGGGGGGTGTGGGGAGGGCTTGGCCTTCCCCGTGCCCCTCCCCGTTGTCCGACGTCATTGGTAAAAGACCATTCGAGACACGCGCATCATACCCACACAGCTGTTCGGGCGCATCAGGGAAAGCCGGTATTCCGCGTTGGGGGTTGGGGG
>DATMBA010000324.1:0-1181 GCA_035559635.1 Roseiflexaceae bacterium | reverse complement strand
CGGCGCGGCCCTCGGCGCGCTGGCCTGGGCCTACGCCGCGCGCCACGAGCCGGCTCGCCCGGTGCTCGAGCGCGTCGAGCTGCGCCTGCCCCGCCTGCCCGCCGGCCTGGACGGCCTGCGTGTCGGGCACCTCAGCGACCTGCATCTGGGATTCCGCTACGCGGATAGCAACCTGGCCTGGGCGGTGGAGGTAATGCGGCGCGAGCAGCCCGACCTGATCGTCATCACCGGGGACCTCGTCTCCTTCCAACACGCCATCCCCGAAGTCGCCGGGCTGCTGCGCGGCCTGAGCGCCCCGCTCGGCGTCTACGCCGTGCCCGGCAACCACGATTATTGGGAGGGTGTGGACGACGTGGCCGCCGCGCTGGCGGTGTGCGGCGTGCCGATGCTCTTCAACGAGCCGCGGCGGATCACGTGCGGCGGCGCGGAGCTGTGGCTGATCGGCATGGACGATATGTGGGACGGCCGGATCGACATGGCCGCCGCGTTGCGTAGCGTGCCGGCGGACGCCTTCACGCTGCTGCTCTCCCACTCGCCGGACTTCGTGGAGGAGGCGGCCGCCCGCCGGGTAGACCTGCAGCTCTCCGGCCATGCCCACGGCGGCCACATCCGCCTGCCGCTGCTCGGGCCGCTGGCCATGCCGCGCTTCGGCCGGCGCTATGTGATGGGCCGCTTCCAGGTGGGTCCCACGGCGCTCTATGTCTCGCGCGGGCTGGCCGGCGCGCCGCTGCGCTTCAATTGTCCGCCCGAGGCGACGATCATCACTCTGCGACGCGCCTATAGCGAAGTGCAGAACCATTGAACTAGCCGCATGCCGGGCGCGCGGGCGTCCCGCCCGCCTGCGCGCACGATGCGCGCGCTCCCGGCGTTCAACCATGTTGCACGTCGCTGTAGTGACAATACTTTTCAAATCAGCGGGCGCTGCCCGCAGCGTGGAGGTGTGGGGGCGGCGGAGCCGCCCCCACACCTCCACCGGGGGAGGATGTGGAGGGCTTCGCCCTCCATACCTCCCGTATTTGAAAGGTATTGGCTGTAGTGATGCGCCGCACGGATGGTGCGGCGTGGAGAGGCGGCACCAGCCGGCGCATGGGCAGCACCCCCGGCGAACGCCGCGAATCCGGGTGAGACCCCAGAATCGGTGTGGCGCACCACTAATAGTCCGTCAGAGCTACGCTGACGGA
>DATMBA010000323.1:0-17289 GCA_035559635.1 Roseiflexaceae bacterium | reverse complement strand
GGGGGCCACAGCGCAGCCGGGGGCCGCAGCGCAGCCGGGGGCTGCACCAGAGCCGGGGGCCGCACCAGAGCCGGGGGCCGCACCAGAGCCGGGGGCCGCACCAGAGCCGGGGGCCGCACCAGAGCCGGGGGCTAGGTTGGACAGCTTGCCGCGTCGGGTGCGGGGCGCTCGTGCGCTCCAGTGCGCTGGACGGGCATCTTGCGGAGCAGGAAGGCGCTCGGGCTAGCGACGGCATCGCTTTCGCGAAGCGCTACCATCTGCCGCTGTGCGCCGCGCCACCATACCACGCCGTCCCGCCAGTGCGGCTACCCCTCGCGCCGGTAGGCCACCTGGCCGCCGATGACGGTCAGGTCCACTCTGATGTTCTTGATCTCCTCCTCCGGGCAGGTGAAATAGTCGCGGTCGAGCACGGCCATGTCGGCCAGGAAGCCGGGCGCGAGCGGCCCCTTGAGGCTTTCCTCGCGGGTGAGCCAGGCGCCGGCCACGGTGTAGGCGTGCAGCGCCTGCTCGCGGCTCACGGCCTCCTGCGGGGCGATGGGCGTGCCCTTCCAGGTCTTGCGCGTCACCAGGCTGTAGAGACCAACGAACGGGTTGTAGTGGACGGTGCTGGGGATGTCGCTGGTGGCGACGACGCGGATGCCGCGCTCGAGGTAGGTGCGCATGGGCTTGTAGCGTTGGGCCAACTCCGGCCCCACGTCACGGAACAGGTCGTCGCCCTCGTAGTAGATGAAGGTGGGCTGGATGACGGCGGCCAGGGCGTGGCGGGCCATGTGGCGCAGGCTCTCCTCAGTGGCGAAGTAGGCGTGGATGAGGTTGTGGCGGTGGTCGGCGCGCGGCGCGGCCTCCAGCACGTCGGCGAAGGCCAGGGCCGCCTCGTGGTGGGCGCGGTCGCCGATGGCGTGGATGCCGATGTCCCAGCCGAGGGCATGGCCGCGGGCGAAGAACTCGCGCAGGTCCTCCGGATCGAGGCGGTTGTAGTTGTGCACCTTGGTCTCGCCGAGGAAGGGCTGGAACATCCAGGCGGTGTGGCTGGTGGTGCCGCCATCCACGGCCATCTTGAGGCCGCCGAGGCGAAGCCACTCGTCACCGAAGCCGCTGAAGAGGCCGAGGCCGGCGGCGCGGTCGTCGAGCACGCGCGGGTCGTCGCCCTCGCGGAAGCCATGCCAGGAGACCATGAGGTTGGCGCGCACGTGGAGCAGCCCCTGGCGGCGGGCCTGGAGGTAAGCGCGGATCTCCCACGGCTCGAGGCCCGGGTCGAGCACGCTGGTGATGCCGTGGGCCAGGTAGGCGCGGCCAGCGGCATCGAGCGCCTGCAGGCACTGCTCGGGGGTGGGCTGGGGGAGCAGGCGGCGGCAGAAGAGCTTGGCGGCGGCGCGCAGCACGCCGGAGGGCGAGCCGTCCGGCAGGCGCTCGATCCGGCCTCCCGGCGGGTCTAGGGTGCTGGCGGTGACGCCGCCGAGGGCGAGGGCGCGGCTGTTGACCACATCCATGTTGAAGAAGCGCTTGAGCAGCACCGGGTGGGCGTCGGTGGCGGCATCGAGGTCCAGGCGGGTGGGCAGGCGGCCCTCGGCGAAGAGCGACTCGTTCCAGCCGTCGCCGACGATCCACGCGCCGGGTGGGGTGGCGCGGGCGCGCTGACGCACCAGTTCGACCATCTCGGCGATCGAGGTGCAGTGCTCGAGCTGGAGGTTGGCGAGCTTGAGGCCGAGCTCGAGCATGTGGTTGTGGGCATCGTTAAAGCCGGGGACGACGATGCGGCCGGCGAGGTCCATCAGCCCGGTGCGCGGGCCGGCGAGCGCGCGGACGGCATCGTCGTCACCGATGGCGAGGATGCGGCCGTCTTTGCAGGCCACGGCGCTCGCGCGCGGCATGGGGGCGTGGAGGGTGGCGATGCGTCCGCCGTGGAGGATGAGATCGGGCGCGGTGTCGTGCGCCAGCAGCGCTGCCATCGGTGCTCTCCCCTGGCCTCAGCTGTGCGGTGCGGGGCATTATAGCACAGGGCGATGGGTGGGCTGTGACGCCACGATGGCGCGGCGCGATGCCCCACCACCATGCCACGATGGCGCGGCGCGATGCCCCACCACCATGCCACGATGGCGCGGTGCGATGCGTGGCACGATGCCACGATGGCGCGGTGCGATGCGTGGCACGATGCCACGATGGCGCGATGTGATGCGTGGCACGATGCCACGATGGCGCGGTGCGATGCGTGGCACGATGCCACGATGGCGCGATGTGATGCGTGGCACGATGCCACGATGGCGCGATGTGATGCGTGGCACGATGCCACGATGGCGCGGCGCGATGCGTGGCACGATGCCACGATGGCGCGGCGCGATGCGTGGCACGATGCCACGATGGCGCGATGTGATCGTAGGGGCGCAGCAGGGGCCACATGCGACAATGTGTGATGACGACGGGCGGCCCCTGCTGCGCCCCTACGGCATTGCGGGGGGCACCGCCCCATCGCGCGCCGCCACGTTGTACACGGCACCGCGCCGTCGCATTGCGGGGGGCACCGCCCCATCACGCGCCGCCACGTTGTACACGGCACCGCGCCGTCGCATTGCGGGGGGCACCGCCCCATCGCGCGCCGCAGGAGGCACAGCGGGTAAACAGCGAACACGAACCCGAAATGAAAGACGAAGGGCCGGCATTTGTATGTTGTCCGCCGGCCCTTCGTGTGCGATTCTAGAGGTGTTCGGATACGCGCTAAATATCCAGGTTCTTCACCTCTAGCGCGTGGGTCTGGATGAAGCGCTTGCGCGGCGGCACCAGGTCCCCCATGAGCATGGTGAAGGTCTCGTCGGCCTGCTGGGCGTCCTCGAGCGTCACCTGGAGCACGATGCGGTTCAGCGGGTTCATGGTGGTCTCCCACAACTGCTCGGCGTTCATCTCGCCCAGCCCCTTGTAGCGCTGGATCTCCACCTTGCGCCGCTCCTCGGGCGCGAGCGACTGCAGGTACTGGTCGCGCTCGGCGTCCGAGAAGACGTACTTCTCCGTCTTGCCGTGGCTGAGGCGATAGAGCGGCGGCTGGGCCAGGTACAGGTGGCCGTTGGTGATGACCGGCCGCATATAGCGGAAGAAGAAGGTCAGCAACAGCGTGCGGATGTGCGAGCCGTCGACATCCGCGTCAGCCATAAGCACCACACGGTGGTAGCGCAGCTTCGAGATGTCGAACTGGTCGCCGACGCCGGCGCCGAGCGCGGTGATCAGCGCCTTGACCTCGTTGTTGCTGAGCATCTTGTCCAGCCGGCTCTTCTCCACATTCAGGATCTTGCCACGCAGCGGCAGGATCGCCTGGTAGCGCCGGTCGCGTCCCTGCTTGGCGCTGTTGTGGACGAAGACGCCCGAGGCGAGCGCGAAGTTGTGCGTATGCGGCACTTCGATATCATAAACGTCGATCCGCTCTTCCAGATGCTCGACCGACACGACACGATGATTGTAATTAGCGACCGCCTCACGCGCGCGGAACTCCGGCGTCCATTGCTCCTTTGTTTTCTCGCGACGCCACTCACGGAGCGCCGCGTCTTGCCACTGCTCTTGCGCGAGCGTCGCCAACATCTCGCGCGCCTGAGGGTTGCTGGCGAAGTAGCTGCACACACGTTCGGCCTGCGCCCGTCGATGGGCTTCATCAGCCCAGTACACACGTTGGGCTTGGTCGAGTTGCAGAGCGTTCCGCTGCTGATATTCCTCATTCGTGGCGTAGAACTCCCGCCACTTCTCACCCATGTAGGCTTTATATTCGTCAACGGCCCACTGTGCCCTTGCCTGCTCGGACATGATGCGGCGCGTCTCAGGATCGCGCATCCGCTCGCTCATTGCGGCGCGGTACTCGTCGCTCTGTCGGATGGCACGAGATTTCTCGACCGAATCGGGCCGATGCAGCGTGTGGCTCACGTGTTCGCGGTGGAGCGCCAGATGCACATCAGCCGGCAGGCGGCGGATATTCGTCGGATTGTTATTGCGCTTATTGAAGTCAACATGATGGCAGTGATCGCCATCTGACTCGGCATATACGCCGTTCCAGCGGTTGTACCAGTCCGCCAGGATGTGTGTGAACAGCCAGGAGTCCGATCGCGGATTCCAGGCCATCTCATAACCATCGATCGTGATCCCAGATTCGCGCTTATCCGATAGCTTGCGGTAGAGCGGCATGAGCGAGTCATTGCTCGTCAATTCGACCGCAGGCTTGTAGCTGCCGTCGCGAAGCATGAAACGGTGATCGGGCGTGCAGATGATCGTCTCGCCATTGTCAAGCGTGACACGCACGACCGCGGCGTTGCGCTTCGTGATGCGCGGATTGATGATGCGCTCAAGCCCGATTGTGCCGTCATTGCGGATGGTGTAGCAGAAGTGCTCCTTACCCTCGGCTTGCTCGGCTACGATCTCCGCGAAGGTGAGCGCTCGGCCATCGGCCAGCGCCACCCTCGTATCACCCGAAAAGCACCCACCTGCGGAATCTCCTTCTACGATGTAAATTTCACACCGCGCCGGATTCGTGTCCGAGCAGTCGGCGAGCTTGCCGGGCAACGAGAAGCCCTCCATCGCGCTCTTGCGGGCCGTCTCGCGCACCTTCTGGACGGCCAGGCGGGTGCGCGCAGCCGAGACGCACTTCTCGATGATGCGCCGCGCGTCCTGCGGGTTCTCATCGAGCCAGGCGGCGAACGCGTCGCCGAACACGGTGGCCACAGCGCCGCTGGCCACCGGGCTGACCAGCTTCTCCTTGGTCTGCGAGCTGAACTGCGGGTCGCGCAGCTTGACACTGATCACCGCCGTCAGGCCCTCGCGCACATCGTCCCCGGTGAGGTTGCCCTCGCCCTCCTTGAGCAGGCCCTTGCTGCGCGCGTAGTTGTTGATCACACGGGTGAGCGCGGTGCGGAAGCCTGAGACATGCGCGCCGCCGTCGGTGTTGTTGATACCATTGGCGAAGGCGTAGACCGAGTCGGTGTCGAAGCTCTCGGTGTACTGCAGCGCCACCTCCACCGCCACGTCCTCGGCCACGCGCTCGACGTAGAACGGCTGCTTGTGCAGCACGCTCTTGTCCTTGTTCAGGTGGCGCACGTAGGACTGCACACCGCCCTCGAAGTAGAAGTTGACCTCGTTATCGTCCCGCTCGTCCACAAACTTGAAGCGCAGCCCCTTGTTGAGGTACGACATCTCGCGGAAGCGCTGCGCCAGCGCCTTGAAGTTGTAGTCCAGCGTCTGGATGATGCTGGTGTCCGGCAGGAAGCGCGTGATGGTGCCGCGCCGCGTGGTGGGGCCGACCTTCTTGACCTCGGCTTGGGGCACGCCGCAGCGGTACTCCTGGAAGTAGTGCATGCCGTCGCGCGCGTTATGCACATCCACCCGCATGTAGGACGAGAGCGCGTTCACCGCCGAGACGCCCACGCCGTGCAGGCCGGAGGAGACCTTGTAGCCCTGGTTATCGAACTTGCCGCCGGCGTGCAGGATCGTCATGACCACCTGGAGGGTGCTGACCCCCATCTTGGGGTGCTTCCCGGTGGGGATGCCGTAGCCGTCGTCCGCCACGGTGACCGACCCGTCCTTGTGGATAGTCACCTCGACGGTAGTGGCGCGGCCGGCCATCACCTCGTCCACCGAGTTGTCCACCACCTCGCGCACCATGGTGTGCAGGCCGTTGACATCGGTGGGGCCGATGTACATGCCGGGCCGCTTGCGCACGGCCTCCATGCCTTCCAGCACCTGGATCTGGTTCTCATCGTAGGTGCTGCTCGCCGGCGGGACTGTATGTGTGGTCATAATCTATCTGCTGGCCTTTCGTGTTGCTGGTCGCCTACGGTACTTCGTGCCTATCCGGATAACCCGGATAGAGTGGGGTTTCATGGGAGGGCGAAGCCCTCCCATGAAACCTCCCCTCCCCGCGTTGTTCGGATAGGCACTTAGGGCTGCTCCCTCTCCTGGCCCTCCCTCAGGTATATGGTGGGCAGCTTTTCAAGGGCGGGCGTAGCCCGCCCCTGCCCATCCTGCGCCGCTGGGATGAAGTTTTACCACCTCATCGGGTCCGTGGCGCCCGCCCACGCCCGGCCGGGGCCAGCGGCCCCCCCGCGGCGGGCGATACTCTGCCACGCCCGCCGGCGTAGCCCGATTCAGCCCGCGCAGGCGGGCTTCGTAACAGATAGCCCGCGGGGCCCAGAGGGCACCCCACGCGCCGGGCGTGGTGCGGCCCACGATGCGGCCTACGGCGGCGGGCCAACTCTTACCACGCCCGCCGGCGCGGGCTGGGTTGCAGGCCGCGCCGGCGGCCTGCGGAAGGGAGATCCCGCCCGTTCATGGGCCGAGCGTGGTGCGAAGCCAGGATACCCGATGACATACGCAACGTTCATGGCAGGCATTCGAGGGAGGGCACAAACTACCCTGGCATCCACCCCTTTGTGGGAGGTAGGCATTCGCGGGCCAGTGCCCCCGCCCCTGGACCCACCCCTCACCGGCGGGAAGGCGTTCGCGGGGGGGGCGAAGCCCTCTTGGTCCCTCCGCCAGCGGCCATGCCAGCGGGAGGTTTGAGGCTTTCCAGCGGTCAATGTCGTGCTTCACAAACCAGTCTATTATACCACACTTTAGCCGATCTCGGGCGGAAGTAGAACAAAGTTGCGTTCGGCCCGCACCGGATGTAGCACACAGCGGAGGCCGGGGGCACGATATGTCGCGCCCTCCGGCCCCCGCCACATAGCTCCAGCCGCCTTCTGCCGCGTCCCTACTCTGTCGGCCCTACGATGAGCGGCAGGTACGCCCGCGGGATCTCCTCGACGAGATCGACCGTGAAGCCGCCGAGTGGGCCGGCTGCAGCGCCGTTGCCGGCCGTGTCGCTCACCTGGTTGGCGTTCAGCGTCACGGTGTAGTCGCCGTTGTCCGCCATATTCCAGCTGCCGCCGGGGGCGCTGATCTGGTAGGTGGCGATGCGCTGGCTGCCGTTGCTCGCCGGCACGCCGACGAGCGTGGCCTGCTGCGAGAAGCCGTTCGGCCCGCTCACCGTCACGTCACCCGTGCCGATCGTCCCCACGTCGAGGGCCAGGTTGTCGTCGTACGTCACCGTGAACTGGTAGGTCGCCGCGCCTAGCGTCACGTCGCCCGCCGTCAGGCTCGCGGTGGGGATCTCGGTGTCCATCGTCCACGACTCGGATGTGTCGCCCGGCACCGGGCTGCCGCCTGCGTCGGTGATGCCGGCCCCCACCACCGTCAACTCGTACACGCCGTCCGGCGTGGTGAGCGGCTCCAGCCCACTGATGGTAAAGGTGATGTTATCCGTGGAGGTGACGTTGACCCCGTCGAGCGTCACCGGTGCGCCGTCGCGCGTCAGGGTGATGTCAGCCGCGTCGAAGCCCGTCACCGCCTCGTCGAAGGTCACCGTCAGCGACTCGACCGCCGTGTTGCGCGGATCGGGCGTCACCGTGGTGAGCGTCAGGAGCCGGGGAGGCGTATTGAACTCGACGGCGCCGATATCGCAGCCGTCGTCCTGCGGCCGCGCGATGCCGCGCTGGTCGGTCGCCGGGCAGGCACCGGCACCGCCTGTGGCGGGGTTGCCGGCGTCGATCAGCGGGCTGGTCTCGGCGGGCAGGTGGGTGAGCGTCAGGCCACCGTTGTCCGCCAGCGGGCCGAGTTGCGGGTCCTGGCCGATGATATCCCCCGTGCTGCTATTGAACGTGCAGCCATTCGTGTCCTGCACCAGGTTGTAGCCGGCCGAGGTGATGGTGCCGGAGCAGTCGCCGGTGCCACCAGCGGGACCAAGCGCGACGACCGAGTTGCCGATGTTCACAGTGCCGCCCTGCCTGGCGAGATTGTTGCCGGTGAAACCAGTGTTGGCGACGATCGTGCTGCTGCGGATCGTCGCAGTGCCCCCGGCGGCGACCGCGATACCACCGCCCGTGCCACCACTGAGATCGGCCCCGGCGGTGTTGCCGCTCACCGTGCTGTTGGTGAGCGTCAGCCCACGGGACCGGATGCCGCCGCCGGCGTTGTTGGCGGTGTTAGCGCTGATCGTGCTACCGCTGATGGTGGCCGCGCCATCGCTGAAGATACCGCCGCCGCTGGTGGCGGCGGTGTTGTTACTGATCGTCGAGTCGATCACGGTGAGCGTCGCACCGCTCAGGCTCGCGATGCCGCCGCCCGCTGAATCACTGGTGTTGTTGCTGATCGTCAGGCGCTGGATGGTGAGCGTGCCCTTGTTGAGGATCGCGCCGCCACCCTCGCCGCCGCCGGATGCAGGCAGCTCGTCGCGCCCACTGGTGAGGGTCAGGTCGGTGAGCGTGGCCGTGGCGCCGGCCGCGACCTCGATGAGGCGATCCTTCCAGGGCCGGTTACCGAAAGGTCCCGGCAGGCCCCGGATCGTCACGGCGCCGGTGCCGACGATCGTCACGGTGCCGGTGATGATATCCAGGTCCCCATAGAGCGGGTTCTGCTCCAGGGTGCTCGTGAGGGTCGCCGTGGAGGTGATCGCGAGGGTGTAGGTGCCCGCCGACAGGGTGATGGTGTCGCTAGGGTCCAGATTGTTGTTCGCTTCGATGACCGCCTCTCGCAGCGAGCAGTCAGTGGGAGCACAGCCATCAGGTGTGGGGTCGTCGAACCGAGTGACGGTGAACGACGCAGCCCGCGCCGGCAGGGGTGGTAGCAGCCAGAGGCCGGCGAGGAGCGCGGCGATCAGCAGGGCATGTCCGACACGTGACCGGACGAGGCGTGAGGGGGAGTAGCTGTCGTTCACACGAGTCTCCTGTGAGGGGGGCCGGCGAGCGGACGCACCGGTATGCGCTTCGACGATGGCCGTGACGGGCGCAAAAAGGTCTTTACCAGGCGCTGCTGTGCTCAGCGCCTGATATGGCGGCCTGGCGGCCCCCGTATACTCCAAGCCTACCTGTCCTGCGTAGTATGACGCTACCCGCGCACGCTGACATTCAAGTGAACGAGGCCGACGGTCCTGGTAACACATTTGTAATGTTTTGCGGGGTGGGACAACGTCCCTGGCGGGGGGGGGGCTACAGGGCCACAGGCCCCGAAGAATCCTTCGAAGATTCCTGTTGGAGAGGCTACGCTCCGCCAAACCTCCCCGTGGGGGTGAGGGGCAACGCCACCGCGTACGTCTATCTTACCGGCCCGTACGAACGTAGGCCGGGGCGCCCTGCCAGCGGCGGATGCGCTCGCGGTAGAACACCATGCGCGCCGCTGCCAGGCCGCAGCCGATGTAGGCGCTGCCCACCGCGGCCGCCGCCAGGCCCACCGGCGAGCCGGCGATCATCTGCCAGACCACGCCAAGCCCGAGCGGGATGACGAAGGCCGACAGGCCGAGGAAGCCGAGCGTGCCCCAGAAGTTGTGGCGCACCAGGTTGAAGCTGGCGCGGATGGCCTGCAGCGGCCCCTGCCCACCCATGACGATCGCCTCATTGGTGAATCCGATATAGATCCAGGCCCAGAAGATCAGCAACTGCAGGACGATCACCGCCAGCACGCCCACCGCCGGGCTGAGCCACATCAGCAGGCCGCTCAGGACCATGTAGGGCAGCCCGAGCGCCAGCCCGCCGATGGCGATGACAGCAATGTAAGCCAGGATCGCCAGCGCGGTGCGCCCAACATCCCGCGCGAGGCCAGGCCGCGTGGCCTCGCCGCGCACCGCCCGGGCGGTGAGCACCAGGAATAGTGCACTCAGCGGCAGCGCCAGGGCGTTGATCAGCGCGAACGCCAGCAGCGCCCCGCCGACGCTCGAGATCACGATCGTGTCCGCGCCCTGCATCGACACCGGCGGCAGCGTGGGGATGAAGTTCAGCGACGCAAGCTGGGCGCGCATATCCACCTGCCCGAGCGCCTCCAGCACATTCGCCATGTCCTGCGAGACCGCCGGGTCCGCGCCAGCCGGCTGGATGCGCTGCACCAGGCCACCCAGGCTGGCGAGCAGCGGTGCGAACGAGAGCCGTGCTCCGAACGCGAGGTATAGGTTGAGCGCCACCGGCAACCCAAGCAGCCACGGCCGGCGGTTCACGGCGGCATATCCCTCGCTCAGGGTGTCGATCAGGGTGGCGGTTTGAGGCTTTCTAGCGGTCAATGGAGCACTCCTTGCGACGGCTATTATACCACAGCGGTATGCGCAAGGCGCGCGGGAGAAGCGGTGCAGCTACCAGAGGGTCAGTTGCTCGGCGATGGGGGCGCGGGCGGCGTAGTGGCGGGCGCGGGCGCCGGCGTCCCGCCCGAAGAAGCGCCCATCCAGGGTGACGAAGTCGCGGGCGCGGGCAGCGGCGGCTCCGAGCGCAGCGAGCTGCGCCGGGTCGCGGAAGCGGCCGTCGCGGCGCAGGCGCAGGATGCGGCGCACGCTGAGCGGCCCTAGCCCCGGCACGCGCAGCAGATCCTCCTGGCCGGCGCTGTTGATCTCGACGGGGAAGCGCTCGGGGTGAGCGAGCGCCCAGGCCAGCTTGGGGTCCTGGTGCAGGGGCAGGTTGTCGTCCGTGCCATACGGCAACTCGGCCTGGGCGAAGCCATAGTGGCGCAGCAGCCAGTCGGCCTCCTTCAGGCGCTGCTCACGCACGAAGGGGGTGGGCGCCGCTCCCTCCAGCGGCGTGCCGGGCGCGGGGCGGAAGGCGCCGAAGTACACCCGGCGCAGCTCCAGTTCGCGGTACAGCCAGGTGGTAGTGAGCAGCAACTCGCGGTCGCTCTCGCCGGCGGCGCCCACCACGAACTGGGTCGCGATACCGCTTGGCAGCAGGCCGGCCCGCTGCCAGTCGCGCGCCCACAGCAGGCGCTGGACGATATCACCGGCCCAGTCGCGCTCGGGAGAGACCGTGGCGAGCCGCTCGGCCGAGGGCAGCTCCATGTTGATGCTGAGGCGATCCGCCAGGCGCGCGGCGCGCTCCACCTCGTGCCGGGGGGCGCCGGGGAGCAGCTTGACATGGACGTAGCCGCGGTACTCGTGCCGGGTGCGCAGCAACTCCACGCCGTCCAGCATGCGCCCGGTGGCCGTGTGCGCCGCGCCATCTACCCCAGTGGAGACGAACAGGCCCTGGGCGACGCCGCGCTCGAAGCGGGGCAGGAAGGCGCGCGCCAGGTCCTCCGGCTCGAGCGCGGCGCGCGGGGCGTCGTTGCCAGCGCGGAGCGGGCAGTAGGCGCAGTTCCACTCGCAGCGGCTGCTCATGAGGATGCGAAAGGTGGGCAGCGCCCGGCCGTCTGGCCCGGAGTCCGCCACGATCCCGCCAGCGTCCCAGGCAGCTTTCTTCGGGGTGTAGCGCCTTCCGCCTTGGCTGAAGGTGTCGCAGGCGTCGAAGCGGGCGGCGGGGGCCAGGATCTCCAATTTTGCTTCGATGTCCATAGAAGTCATCCACGCGCTGCGCACCCACCGTGGCCCGGCAGGAGGGTCCGGGAGGGCCAGACCCGCTCTGACCTTCCCATGTTCACATTAGCCATGGTTTCGCTGCGCGGCCTCCAGCGTTCCCGTCTGGGGAGGCGCGAAGGGGCTTCGCCCCTCCGATGAAGATTTTCTGTGGGGGCCTACGGCCCCCCACCCCCATGCGCGTTCGCGCGAACGTGACCGTACGCGCGCACCATGTCTTAGAGCCTATCCGGATTACCCGGATAGGGTGGGGTTTCAGGAGAGGGCTTTGCCCTCCCCTGCTCCCTCCCAAAGATATTCGGATAGGCACTTAGTGCTATTATACCGTTATTGTGCCGAACGGTCGTGCGGGAGGGGTTTCAGGGGAAGACTTTACCTCTCTCTGCCTCTCCCTTCCAAATGCTGTATGTGGCCGCTCGTGAGACAGGCGCGCTACCTGCGTCGCTACCGCCAGATCGCCCAGGTGCTGGTGCACCACGGGTTCGGCTACCTGGTGGACCAACTGGGGCTCAGCTCATTGCTCTCGCTGCCGCGGCGCGTCTTCCGGCGCCCACCGCCGGACCCGCTCTCCGGCCCGGAGCGGCTGCGGCACGCGCTGGCCGAGCTAGGGCCGACGTTCGTGAAGCTGGGGCAGATGCTGAGCACGCGGCCGGACCTGCTGCCGCCGGCGTGGATCCTGGAGCTGAACAAGCTGCAGGACACCGTGCCGCCCTTCCCGGCCGAGATGGCGGTGGCGACGGTGGAGGCTGAACTGGGTCGGCCGGTGGACACAATCTTCCGCGAGTTCTGCCCCGCGCCGCTCGCGGCGGCCTCGCTGGGGCAGGCGCACGCAGCGGTGCTGCACAACGGCGCGCAGGTGGTGGTGAAGGTCCAGCGGCCGGACATCGAGGGGCTGGTGGCGGTGGACCTGGCGATCCTGGCCGAGCTGGCGGCGTTGGCGCAGGAGCGCAGCGAGCTGGGGCGGCAGTATGATCTCGTGGAACTGGCCTGGGAGTTCGCCGCCACGCTGCGGGCCGAGCTGGACTACCGGCGCGAGGCGCGCAACGCCGAGCGCTTTCGCAAGAACTTTGCACGCAGCCCCTATGTGAAGATCCCGCTGGTGTACTGGGAGTACACCAGCGCCAAGGTGCTGACCACCGAGCGGCTGTTCGGCGTGAAGATCAACGATATCGCCGGGATGGACGCGCTGGGGTTGGACCGGCAGGTGCTAGCGCGCCGCGCGGTGGAGCTGATCCTGCAGGAGATCTTCATCGACGGCTTCTTCCAGGGCGACCCGCACCCGGGCAACCTGTTCGCCATGGAGGGCGGGGTGATCGGCGCGGTGGATTTCGGCCAGGCGGTGGCGCTGGACCGCGAGATGACCGGCCACCTGCTGCTGCTGCTCTCCGCGCTGACGCGCGGAGATGCCGACGGCGCGCTGCGGGCGCTGCAGCGGCTGGGGATGCTGGCGCCGCGCGAGATCACCGGGGCCCTCAGGCGGGATATGCTGCGCTTCATCGAGCGCTTCGTGGACCGGCCGCTGGAGGAGATCTCCGGCCGCGAGATCGCCGAGGAGTTGCTGGCGCTCTCGCAGCGCCACCGGCTGCGTATGCCGGCGCCGCTGGCGCTGTTGCTGAAGGCGATCGTCATGATGGAGGGCATCGGTGTCCAGATCGACCCGCACCTGGACGTGTTCGGCATCGCGCGGCCGTACGCGGCGCGGGCGCTGGCCGAGCTGTCCTCGCCCGAGACGGCGGCGCGCCGGGCGCTGGAGCGCTCGCGCGACCTGGCGGAGGTGGCCGGGCTGCTACCGCGCCAGGTGAGCGACGCGCTGCAGCGGCTGAACGACGGCGAGTTGGTGCTGCGCACCGAGAGCCTGGAGGCGCGGCGGGTGGCGGCAGCGGTGGGGCTGGCGGGCACGCGCGTGGCGCTGGCGTTGGTGCTGCTGGCCGCCACCCTCGGCCTGGGGCTGCTCGGTCTGGGGGGCGCGCTCGGCGGCTGGGCCGGCACGCTGCCCACCGTGCTGGCGGCGCTGGCGATCGTCATGCTGGTGACGAGCGGCCTGGCACTGCTGTTCAGCCTGATGCGGCGTGGGGAATAGAATGCTATAATACCCCGTATGCAAGGATTCCCCGGTCTCACGCCAGACATCCTCAGCGCGCTGGAGGTGCCCGGCATCAACGAGCGCTGGGCCGCCGTGCAGACGCGCCTGCACCCCGCCCTGGCCGCCCTGGCCGAACTGCTGCGCGAGCGGGCCGCCCGCCGCCTGCCGCGCGCCTGGCCGCTTTACGAGATCACCTACCGCACCCTGCGCTACACCAACCGCGGCGACGGCGCGCGCGCGCCGCTGGATGAGTACCACATGGCGGTGGATCGCCCGCCGCGCGGCGCAGGGGTGTACGTGGCCGTGAGCGCCGCCGAGCGCCTGGTGATCGTCGCCCTGCAACTCCAGGGCCGCCGCAAAGAGGACCTGCGCCGCGTCTGGGAGGAGCAGCGCCCGGTGTGGCTGCCGCTCATCGAGCGCCTCCCCGAGGTGCGCTTCACGGAGCGGAGACCGAGGACTGAGGACCGCGGACCGAAGGTCGCCGCCCTGCTCGGCGCTGCCACGTCCGCAGGCGGGTCCCCAAACCACGGCGATTCTCCCGTCCGCGGTCCTCGGTCCTCGATCCAGGAGACCTGGCTGGACCGCTACCTCGCCAGCCGCGGCTCCTCCTACCTGCTGGCCGGCTTCGCCTACGAGTGGGGGGACGAGCGGGTGGCGCGGCCGGATTTTGGTGAGCGGCTGGTGGAGGATGTGCTGGCGCTGCTGCCGCTCAACGAAGCGATCATGGAGCAGACCGAGGCGCTCGACCCGGCAGGAGCGGCGCTCCTGCGCGAGCAACGCGCCCGTTACTCCCAGCTCAACATCCCCCCGGTCGAGACGATCGTCGAGCGCGTGCGCGCCCGCGGCCTAGCGCTGCCGGAGCGCCTGGTGCGCGCCTACCACGTGGCGCTGCGCACCAAGCCGCTCGTCATCCTCCCTGGCGTCTCCGGCACCGGCAAGACGCGTCTCACTCGCCTGTATGCCGATGCGGTGTACGACGTGGCCGCCGGCCAGGAGAACGAGCACTACCTGCTCACCGCCGTCCAGCCGGACTGGCACAACGCGCGCGACCTGCTAGGCTACTACAACGCCATCAGCGGGCGCTTCCACGCCACCCCCTTCCTGCGCTTCCTGATGCGCGCCAACGCCGACCCGGCCATGCCCTACTACGCCTGCCTGGACGAGATGAACCTGGCGCGACCGGAGTACTACCTGGCGCCCATCCTCTCCGCGCTGGAGACCGAGGACCACCTGATCGACCTGGGCGTGCCCGGCCCCACGGTGGAGACGGTGACCGGCGAGGTGCTGCAGAACCCCTTCCGCCTGCCGCTCAATGTGGCGATCACCGGCACCGTCAACGTGGACGAGAGCACGCACGCGCTCTCGGACAAACTGCTGGACCGCGCGAATGTGATCGAGTTGACGGACGTGGACCTGCGGGCGTTCCGCGCGAGCTACCGCGGCGCGGTGGATGAGCGCGCCTGGCAGGTGATCGCCGAGGTGCACGCGATTGTGGCGCGCGCCGGGCAGCCGTTCGGCTACCGCACACTCGCCGAGATGCTACGCTACCTGGAGCAGGCGCGCGGCGTGCTGCCGCCCGAGCAGGCGCTGGACCAGCAGGTGAAGCAGAAGGTGCTGCCGAAGCTGCGCGGCGAGGACAGCCCGCGCCTGCGCCGGGCGCTCACCGCGCTGCTGGACCTGCTGCTCGGTAAGCCGCAGAGCGCATGGGGCAAGGCGGCGCACGTGGCCCCGGAGGACCTGGCCGCCGCGCCGTTCCCCGAGTCCGCCGCGAAGGTGCGCCGTATGCTGGAGCGCCTGGACGCCGACGGCTTCACCGATTTTTATGGGTAGCATACCAGCCCAGGGGAGCGCGGGGCGAGCTACTTGTCCCGTGCTCCCCTGGGCTGGCGTTTCTTGTGAAAAGTATACCGAGCGGTGCCACATCCTCACCGAGCGCAGCCGGGTGGCATAGTAGCATGGCAGCAGATGACACGCCGCGCGCAGCGGCCATCCGCTTATCTGCTTCCTGTCCGCTGCCAAGCACCACGAGCCTATGTCACATCCATCACGCGTCTACTGCGCGGCCCTGCGGGACCGCATCATGAGCGCCGAGGAGGCCGCCGCGCTCATCCCGCCGCACGTCACGGTGGGCATGAGCGGCTTCACCGGCGCCGGCTACCCGAAGGCCGTGCCGCGCGCGCTGGCTGGCCGCATCATGGACGCCAACCTGGCCGGCAAGAACTTCAAGATCAAGGTCTGGACCGGCGCCTCCACCGCGCCCGAGCTGGACGGCGCCCTGGCGATGGTGGACGGCATCGAGCTGCGCCTGCCTTACCAGTCCGACCCCACATGCCGGCAGAAGATCAACGCCGGCCAGATGGAGTACCTGGACATGCACCTCAGCCACGTGGCGCAGATGGTATGGGAGGGCTTCCTGGGCAAGCTGGACTACGCGATCGTCGAGGTGACGGCCATCCTGGAGGACGGTCAACTGGTGCCCACCTCGTCGCTCGGCAACAACCGCACCTGGATCGACTACGCCGACAAGGTCATCCTGGAGGTCAACGCCTGGCAGTGCGAGGGGTTGGCGGGCATCCACGACATCTACTACGGCACCACGCTGCCGCCACGCCGCCAGCCGATCGCGATCACCCACCCCGGCGACCGCATCGGCGTGCCCTATCTGCGCTGCCCGCCTGAGAAGATCGTGGCGATCGTGGAGACCAACATGCCGGACCGCGCCAACTCCTTCGCCGCGCCGGACGAGGACTCGCGCCGCATCGCCGGCCACATCCTGGAGTTCCTCACGCACGAGGTGAAGAAGGGCCGCCTGCCGCCGACGCTGCTCCCGCTGCAGTCTGGCGTGGGCAACACCGCCAACGCTGTGCTGGCCGGCCTGCTGGACAGCCCGCTCGAGGGGCTGACCGCCTACACCGAGGTCATCCAGGACACCATGCTGGACCTGATGCGGGCCGGCAAGCTGGAGGTCGCCTCGGCCACGGCCTTCTCGCTCAGCCCGCCGAAGGTGGCCGAACTGTACCGCGACATCGACTTCTACCGCCGCAAGTGCGTGCTGCGCACCCAGGGCATCAGCAACCACCCGGAGGTCATCCGCCGGCTCGGTGTGCTGGCCATGAACGCGATGATCGAGGCCGACATCTACGGCAACGTTAACTCGACCCACATTATGGGCTCGCGGATCATGAACGGCATCGGCGGCAGCGGGGACTTCGCTCGCAACGCCTACATCTCGTTCTTCATGAGTCCCTCGCTCGCCAAGGGCGGCCTGATCTCCACGCTCGTGCCGATGGTCTCGCACACTGACCACACCGAGCACGACGTGCACGTGATCGTCACCGAGCAGGGCCTGGCGGACCTGCGCGGCCTCTCGCCCAAGCAGCGCGCGCACCAGATCATCGAGCACTGCGCCCACCCCGACTACCGGCCGGCGCTGCGCGAGTACTTCCACCGCGCGTTGGAGCTCTCTCCCGGCAAGCAGACGCCCCACCTGCTGCAGGAGGCATTCAGCTGGCACCTGCGCTACCTGAACACCGGGCGGATGCTGCCGTAGTGCGCTTTCAGCGCAGGGGAGGCGTGGAGGGCAAAGCCCTTCACGCCTCCTTCACGCACCCCATCCCCTGGGTGCGGGGGCGGCCGGGCCGCCCCGAACCGCCGGAGGTGTGATACAATCCGCGGCGCTTGTGGTATGTCCCGCCTGGAAGGAACGCCGTGCCCTCGTACCACCCGCGCCGTAGATTCGCCCTGACGCTCGCCAACCTGCTGCTCGCCGCCTGCAGCGCGCCCCCTGCGCCGCAGCCCGCGCCGCCCGCGCCCAGCCCCACCGAGCGGCCGAGCCCTCCGCCGCAGCCCGCGCCCAGCCCCACCGCGCACTCCACACCGGCCC
>DATMBA010000322.1:0-16057 GCA_035559635.1 Roseiflexaceae bacterium | reverse complement strand
GGCCCGCCTCGCAGCTCCCCGCCTATGTGTAGCACTTGAAGTGCGCTTCAAGTCAAGAGGGCAATTGTGGAAGAGTTGACCATCGGCGAGGTGGCGCGGCGGGCCGGGCTGCGCACCTCCGCGCTGCGCTTCTATGAGCGGAGCGGGCTGCTGCCGCTGCCGGCGCGCCGTGGCGGGCAGCGCCGCTATGATGCGCACGTCCTGCCGCGGGTGGCGGCGATCCAGGCGGCGCAGGCGGCGGGCTTTACCCTGGCCGAGATCCGCACGCTGCTCGACGGATTCCCGCCCGAGGTGCCGCCCGGCGAGCGCTGGCGGGCGCTTGCGGCCCGCAAGATAGCCGAGCTTGACGAGTTGATCGCCAGCGCCGAGCAGATGAAGCGGCGCCTCGCGGCCGGGGCCGACTGCGCGTGCGCTGGCTACGAGGTGTGCCCGCTCCTTGCCGCGAGTCCCACAGCGGCGCCGAGGATGTAGTAGAGCAGCCCGGCGATGACCAGCGCGAACTTCGCCGCAGCGCACCACTGCGCCAGCCGCAGTGTGCCGCTCGCCTGCCCAGGCGTCCCGCGCTCGAAGTGCCCGATCGTGCGGAGCAGCGCGACGTTCTCGATCGCGTCCAGGATGCCGGCTGCCAACGCGCCCCACGTGAGCGCCAGCCCCAGCGCGCCCCAGCCGCCGCTCAGCCGCGTGGCTACCAGCGCGCACCCGGCGCTCAGCGCGGTGGCGTAGCCCGCCAGGAAGACGAAGTCGGCCCACAGATTGAAGCGCAGGCTGCCGAGGAGCCCGCTCGCCTGCCAGGATTGCAGCATTGGCTCGGCGCGGTCCCACGTTCCGGCCAACTCGAAGTCGACGATCCCCCAGGGCGCCTCGGGCGGGCGCCGGATCGGGCGAAGCATCATCGCGGCCCCGCCGATCGCCGCCAGCGCGAGCGCGCCGAGCAGCGCCGGCAGGAGCCACGCGCCGGGCAGAGGATACCACATCGCTGCTCCTTGTAGAGGTTGCATACACGCAGGTCAAGCCTGCGGACCATTATTGCACACTTAGATATGGTTTCGCTGCGCGGCCTCCAGCCTTCCAGGCGGGGGAGGCGCGGAGGGGCTTCGTCCCTCCGAAAAGCGTTTGTGTGGGGGCCAGAGGCCCCCACACCCCCATGCGTGTACCCTTCGGGAACGCCTGCGGCGTACGCGCGAACCATGTCTTATGTGAGCATCGCAGCGGCCCCGGCGGCTGATGATCCGCGCAGGGGGGCTGCCCCCTGCCGTCTGCCGCGTGCAGCGGCGCGGCGATATGGTATGATGCAGGGCGCCAGCCAAAGCACAGGAGGTGCCCCAATGACCACGGCAGTCGGCCGCAGCATTGCCATCCGCACCGAGATCCCCGGCCCGCGCTCGCGTGAGTTACTGGCCCGCCGGGAGGCCGCCGTCCCCAATGGCCTCTACAAGGCCCACCCGATCGCCGTGGCGCGCGCCGAGGGCGCCCTGGTGACGGATGTGGACGGCAACACCTTCATCGACTTCGTCGGCGGCATCGGTGTGCTCAACGCCGGCCACTGCCCGCCCGAGGTCGTGGCCGCCGTGCAGGCCCAGGCCGCGCAGTTGATGCACTTCTCCGCCCTGGTGGGCACCTACGAGCCGTACGTGGCGCTCGCCGAGCGCCTCAACGCCGCCGTGCCGATCTCCGGCCCCTGCAAGACGCTGCTGGCCAACAGCGGCGCCGAGGGAGTGGAGAACGCCATCAAGATCGCCCGCGCCGCCACCGGCCGCCCGGCGATCGTCGTCTTCGAAGGCGCCTACCACGGTCGCACCCTGCTCACCCTCTCGCTCACGAGCAAGACCAGCTTCAAGAAGACCTTCGGCCCCTTCGCGCCCGAGATCTACCGCGCGCCCTTCCCCTATGCCTACCGCATGGGCCTGAGCGAGCAGGAAGCGGTGGAGCAGTGCTGGCAGGCATTCGAACGCTTGCTGGTGGCCTACGTCGGCGCCGAGAGCATCGCCGCGGTGCTGATTGAGCCGGTGCAGGGCGAGGGCGGCTTCATCCCTACCCCGCCCGAGTTCATGCGCCGCCTGCGCCAGTTCTGCAGCGCCAACGGCAGCCTACTGATCGCCGACGAGGTGCAGTGCGGCTTCGGGCGCACCGGCACGCTCTTCGCCATGGAGCAGATGGGCGTCGAGCCGGACATCCTGGTGAGCGCCAAGTCGATCGCCGCCGGCCTGCCGCTCGCCGCTACCACCGGCCGCGCCGCGTTGATGGACCGGCCGCACGTCGGGGGGATTGGCGGCACCTACGGCGGCAACCCGCTGGCCTGTGTGGCCGCGCTCGCGGTGATGGACATCATGCCGGGGTTGTTGCCCCGCGCCCACGCGATCGCGGCGACGGTGCGGCGCTACGGCGAGGGCTGGCTGCGCGACGTGCCGCTGGTGGGCGATGTGCGCGGCCTGGGCGCGATGCTGGCGATCGAGTTGGTGAAGGACCGCGCGAGCCGTACCCCCGCGCCGGACGAGGTGCTGGCGGTGGTCACGCGCTGCGCCGAGCACGGCCTGCTCACCATGCGCGCCGGCCTGTACGCCAACTGCTTGCGCCTGCTTATGCCGCTCTCCATCACCGATGACCAGCTTGTAGAAGGGCTTGACGTGCTTGATGAGGCCCTGCGCTCTCTGTGAGGAGTGTTGAGTTGTAAGTTGAGCGTGGCAACGCAAAACAGAGAGCTTGAAAGCCCTCCGGTTGGGGGCGCGGGGGCCGCTGGCCCCCGCATCTCCCCGCCCGCCGCGCAACGGTGGGCGGGGGATGGGTGAGGGGTGAACCCCCGCACGCTCCCCGTTTCAAACAGGCGCTGAGAAACAGAAACTGAAGACTGAGGACTCAAAACTGAGCACTCATACCTATGAGCATCATCATCACCAACACACGTCCCGAGCACATCGAGCAACTGGTCATCCACCAGCGGGTCTGCTTCCCAACGCTCGACCCGAACGCCTGGATGCGCGCGGAGGACTTCGAGGCGCAGCTGCGGGTGTTCCCCGAGGGCCAGCACGTGGCGCTGGATGGCGAGCGGGTGGTGGGCCAGAGTACGACGCTGCGGGTTGGTGAGGAAGCATTCGCGCAGCACACCTTCCTCGGCATCACCGGGCGCCTGCGCCTCACCACCCACCGGCCAGATGGCCCCTGGCTCTACGGTGCGGACATGAGCGTCCACCCGGACTACCGTGGGCGCAAGATCTCCAAGCTGCTCTACGATGCCCGCAAACAGTTGGTGCGGCGTCTCGGCATGCGCGGCATGGTGGCCGGCGGCCAGCTCTCCGGCTACCACCACTACCGGGCGCAGATGGGCGTGGAGGAGTACATCGCCCGTGTGGTGGCCGGCGAGATCGCCGACCCCACGCTCACCCCGCAGCTCCGCAGCGGCTTCGTGGTGCGCGGCGTGCTGTGGGATTATCTGGACGACGCCGCGCACGGGCGCGAGGCGTCGCTGATCGTGTGGGAGAACGAGGCCATCGGTGATCGGCCATAGGCAACTGGGCGAGGGCAGAAGGCAGGACAGCAGTTCCTGCTGCATTGCTCCTGCCATCACCTGTCCGCCGCTCCATTCCGACCTGCCCGCTCCGTTCCCTCCGCTCCTAGGGGTTGTTTGTGGTCAGTCCTTCAACAATACCGTTCCGACCTGCCCCGCTCCGTTCCGACCTGCCCCGCTCCGTTCCCTCCGCTCCCCGTCCGTTGACAAGGCTCCGTTCCGCCGCCAGCGGCCTGATACGCTCCAGGAGAAGACGATGCCAGCCGAATTTCGCAACATCATCGCCGGCCAGCGCACCCGCGCCACCTCCGGTGCCACCATCGAAGTGCGCAATCCGGCCGACACCGACGAGGTGATCGGCCTGGCGCCCGCCTCCACTGTCGAGGACGTGCGCGCCGCCATCGCCGCCGCTCGCGAGGCCCAGCCGAAGTGGGCGGCGCTCACCGGCCCGGAGCGCGGCCGGGTGCTGTACCGCGCCGCCACGCTGCTGGAGGGACGCGTGGACGAGTGGGCCGCCGAGTTGACGCGCGAGGAGGGCAAGACCCGCGCCGAGGCCCGCGCCGAGGTGCTGCGCGCCGTGGACATCTTCCGCTACTTCGCCGGCGAGGGCTGGCGCGTCGGCGGGGATGTGCTCCCGGCCGATACGCCCCATACCCTGCTCTATAGCATCAAGGTGCCGCTCGGCGTGGTGGCGATCATCACCCCCTGGAACTTCCCGCTCGCCATCCCGGCCTGGAAGATGGCCCCCGCCCTGGTGATGGGCAACGCCGTGGTCTTCAAGCCCGCCTCGGCCACGCCGCTCATGGGCCTGCGGCTGGGTGAGTTGCTGCACGAGGCTGGCCTGCCCCCCGGCGTGCTCAACGTCGTCTGCGGCGGCGGCGGGGCCATCGGCGACGCGCTCGTCACCGACGAGCGCATCGACGGGGTGTCGTTCACCGGCTCCTACGCCGTGGGCCACGCGCTCTACCAGAAGACCGCCGCCCGCATGACGCGCACCCACCTCGAGCTGGGCGGCAAGAACCCGGTGATCGTCGCCGCCGACGCGGACCTGGACAAGGCGGTGGGTATCGTGGTGCGCGGCGGCTTCGGTCTCACCGGTCAGGCCTGCACCGCCACCAGCCGCGTGATCGTCGAAGCCCCCGCCGTGCGGGAGTTCACCGAACGCCTCACCGCCGCCGCCCGCGCCCTCACCGTCGGCCCCGGCCTGGCCGAGGGGGTGCAGATGGGACCCGCCGTGAGCGCCGCCCAGAAGCGCACCGACCTGGAGTACGTCGAGATCGCCCGCGCCGAAGGAGCCCAAGTGCTGGCCGGCGGCGGCGTGCCCGAGGGCGAGGCGCTGCGGCGCGGCCATTTCGTGCAGCCCACTGTGCTGGCCGGTGTGCGGCCGGAGATGCGCGTGGCCCAGGAGGAGATCTTCGGCCCGGTGGTGGGCGTGATAGAGGCCGCCGACCTGGAGGAGGCCTTCCGCATCGCCAACGGCATCGAGTACGGCCTGACCGCCTCGATCGTCACCAACGACCTGCGCAAGGCCCTACGCTTCGCCGAGCGCGCCGAGGCCGGCACGCTCAAGGTCAATCAGCCCACCGCCGGCCTCTCGGTGCAGGCCCCCTTCGGCGGCTTCAAGCATAGCGGCTCCGGCATGTTCCGCGAGATGGGCAAAGGCGCGGTGGACTTCTACACCCGTATCAAGACCGTCTACCTGGACGGGCAGTAGCCTCCCGTGCGCTGTGGAGTTGGTCGCAGGGAGGGTGAAGCCCTCCCTGACCCTCCCGTTTTCACCTCAACCAGCGGATGAGGATGGGTCGCAGGGAAGGCGAGGCCTTCCCTCTTGTTCACGTTCGGGTGGAGTGCACACGCCGGGCGAGATAGGTGGCGCGCCTACGGCGGGCTGTCGCACAGTGCGACAGCCCGTCCTTTGTTGCCCTTCGTGAATGAATCGCTCCGACTCCGATCAGCACCGCGCCGGCCGCTTCCTCTATACTGAGGACGCAGAGGTCGCACGATCTCACACGCAAACTTCTCACCTCCTTTGTATCTTCACGGGACGATTCACTATGGGGCGCTCACTCAACAGCTGGCTGAACGATATCGACCTGGCCGACCCGATCGAGCGGCGGCAGGCCGGCCTGGTGCAGACGATGCTGATCGGCCTGCTGGTGGCCGTTCTGCTGGCGCTGGTGCTGGTTCTGGCCGAAGGAGGTGACGGCGCGAAGATCGTGCTGAAGATCCTGGCGCTGGCGCTGACGGCTGTCACCGCTGTAGCCGGGCAGTTCCTCGTCCGGCGCGGGCGGTTCCGTGCGGGCGTGCTGACGGCAACCGCCGGGCTGCTGCTGACGCTGACGATCTTCGCGCTGCTTACGGGCGTGACGCGCAGCCCCTCGATCATGCTGGCGCTGGCGGTGCCGGTCGCGATGGCCGGGCTGCTGCTCGGCCGCCGCGCGCTGCTCGGCGTGGTCGGGCTGAGCGCCGTCGCCGTCGCAGCCGTCGCATTTCTGGAGAGTGCCGGCTCGCCGTTGGTGGCGGCTCAGGGCCATCAGAGCACTTGGGGCATCACCGTGGCCGGCTATGTGGTGTTGATCGGCCTGCTGGGCGTGTTTTTCGACCGCTTCAGCAGCTCGCTACGCGAGACGCTGGCCTCGTCCCAGGCGCGCGAGCGGGAGCTGGAGGCGCTGCGGGCCGGGCTGGAGGAGGCGGTGGCGGCCCGCACCGCCGAGCTGCAGGCCAGCGTCGAGCAGCTGCAAGCCAGCCAGTTTACCATTCGCGAGCTGGGCGCCCCCGTCCTGCCCGTCCTCCCCGGCGTGCTGGTCGCCCCCGTCATCGGCGCGCTCGACAGCCGCCGCGCATCTGACCTGGCCCAGGCGGTGCTGCGCGCTATCGACCGCCACCGTGCCCGTGCGCTCATCCTGGACATCACCGGGGTGGCGGTGGTGGACACCCAGGTGGCCCAAGCGCTGCTGAAGGTGGCGCAGGCGGCCCGCCTGCTGGGGTCCCAAGCGCTGCTGGTGGGGGTGAGCGCCGAAGTGGCCCAGACCATGGTCGCTCTGGGGGTCGAACTGAGCGGCCTGCGCGTCTTCCCCAACCTCCAGGAGGCCGTCCTCGCGCTGCTTCCCGAGCGCGGTGCGGAGCAGGACCGATCTGCTGCACCGATGCACTAAGCGCCTGTTTGAAAAGGGGAGATGCGGGGGCTTATGGCCCCCGCGCCCTAGCCGGGAGGCGTTTCAAACAAGCGCTAAGGCAAGGGTTCGCTGCGCGGCTTCCAGCCTTCCAGTCAGAGCAAGGCTACCACCTGCTGCCGCCCCGCCGGTTGCGATCGTTGCTGCGCCGGTCGTCGCGCGGGCGCGCCTCGTTCACCGTCAGGCGCCGCCCCTGCAGCTCGACGCCGGCGAGACCGGCGATCGCGGCGAGTCCTTCCTCCTGGGATGGCATCTCGACGAAGCCGAACCCCCGCGAGTCGCCGCTGAACTTGTCGCGGATGATCGTGGCGGACTGGACCTTCCCATACGCGCCGAACGTGCGCTCGAGCTCCTCCTCCGTCACCTGGCTGGCGAGGTTCCCAACATAGAGATTCATGCAACGCTCCTTGTATCGTTGATCGTTTTCCGTGTTGCCGCCGGCAACCTGCCCCCAATGGGCGTTTGGCGACCGCGGCACCCAACAGTGCTGTGGGAGGCGAGGCCCCCCACACCCCTCCAGCCGAAGCTAGTGGCGAGCCAGACAGCCAGCCGAAGCCGGCCTCCGCGCTCTCAGCGCCGGCGCCGGACTCCCGGCTCGCGTGGTGCGGCGAGGATCTCGCTGTCTCCGCCGCCGGGTGGGAAGCTCAGGCCGAAGCTCCGCCGCAGGATCTCGCGCAGCGTCGATTCGTTGAGCCGGCTGGTCGTGAGCGTGACCGCAAGGCAGCGGGTGGCGTCCAGCGGGTCGCGCTCGACGCGTACCTGGTTCCAGTAGGGCCAGCGCCGCACCGTCACCAGGATGCGATTCTCCTCTGGGCCGCGCAGCGTCAGGCTCACCTCTTCCGAGCCGTGGATTAAAAGCGACGCCATCCTGCCTATCCTCCAGCCTCTATGACGTCGCTCTGGCCTCGAGCAGCCAGGCCGAGAGCGCAGCACAGACGGCGGCCGCCGTTGTGCCGCGCTGCTCCGGCGCCTGCGGCTGATCGTCCAGGCAGCCGCGGAACTGCTTCCCGACCTGCCAGATGAACGCGGCGTACTCGGTCCCTTCGATAGTGAAGCGGTAGACACGCCCTTTGCGGACGCTGCTCTTCGCCCGGGGTTTCATTCGGCTGCTCCTTGCTCATCCCGTGCTCCGCTACCGTCACGGCGCGTCGGAGGGAACAGGCGTGAGGTCTACGGCAGGCGCACAGCACCCGCCGGCTTGCGATCCCGTGGACGGGGTCCGGTGCCCTCCCTGTGCTGGCGGGGCGCGCTCAGAGGCGGGCGACATGTTCGTGCGACAGCGGCTTCGCCGCGGGGCACTGGCCTGGTGGGGTAAGTTCTCGGCCAGGGCATACGGCGCCTGCGATGCTGCGTGCGGATCTACTCGCAAACCGCCCGATACGATCAGGCGCCAGGCGATACGAGCGAGCGGTTGCTCGGGGGCGAGCCAGGAGAGGAGGGGCAGAACATCGTGTGCTCGATCACATTATAGCACACATCGCCGCTCGAAGCGTGGGGAAGACAGGGCCGTGGGTAGGTTTTGGGGAGGGCACAGCCCTCCCCAAAACCTACCCATCCGGAGTGTCCGGATGGTCAGATTTCAGCAACGTCCATCACCTATCACCTGGTCTCGCATGCACATCCCGGCGGCCAGCCGTGCTCAGGCCAGCGCCTCGGCCAGGCGCCGCACGCCCTCCTCGATGCGCGGTGGGGGGGCGTAGGAAAAGTTGAGGCGCAGGGTGTTGGTCCCGCCGCCTCCGGCGTGGAACGACGCGCCGGGGACGAAGGCCACCTTGCGCTCCACCGCACGCGCCAGCACCGCCGTCCCGTCTACCCCCGCCGGGAGCGTGATCCACAGGAACATGCCGCCCTCCGGCCGCGTCCAGCGTACGCCAGGGGGCATGCTGGCCTCCAGCGCGCGCAGCATGGCCGCGCGCCGCTCCCCGTAGATGCGCCGGATACGCGGGATCTGGCGCTCCAGCAGGCTGTCCCGGCAGGTCTCGTAGGCGATCGCCTGCGCCAGCGAGCCGGTATGCAGATCCAGCCCCTGCTTGGCGAGCGCCATCTTGCGCAGTAGCGCCTCCGGTCCCACCGCCCATCCCACCCGCATCCCCGGCGCCAGCAATTTAGAGAAGGTGCTCAAATACACCACGTGGCGCGGCCCACCGTGGCGCTGCGCGTCCAACGCGGCGAGCGGCAGCACCGGCTCGCCGCTGTAGCGCAACTCGCCGTATGGGTCGTCCTCTACCACCCGCAGGCCATAGCGCGCCGCGATGTCCAGCACCGTGCCGCGCCGCGCGGCCGAGAGCGTGACGCCAGTGGGGTTCTGGAAGGTGGCCACGGTGTAGAGGAACGCCGGGGCCTCGCCACGCGCCGCCAGTTCCGCCAGCGCGCGCTCCAGCGCCTCCGGCTGCAGCCCCTCGTCGTCCATCGTGAGGGAGACGAAGCGCGGCAGGTACGGGCGGAAGGCCTGCAGCGCGCCGACGTAGGTCGGGTCCTCCACCAGCACCGGCGCGCCCGGGTCGATCAGCAGCTTGCCCAGGATGTCCAACGCCTGCTGCGAGCCGCTGGTGACGAGCACGTTGGATGGCTGCGCCGCGATGCCGCGCCTGGCCACGAGTGCTGCAAGCAGCTCGCGCAACGGCGGGAAGCCCTCGGTGGGGCCATACTGCAGCGCACGCGCCGCCTGGCCGGCCAGCACGCGCTCGGCGGCCAGCGCGATCTCCTCGGCCGGGAAGCACTCCGGCGCCGGTAGCCCGCCGGCGAACGAGATGAACTCCGGCTGCTCGGTGAGCTTCAGCAACTCGCGGATGGCCGAGCCGGCGATCTGCCCCGCGCCGGTGGACCAGCGCCCCTCCCAGACATGCTCGCCTGCGCTGGTTGGCGCGGCTGGATGCATAGGGATCCTCCTCGCTTGCGCGATATCCGCGGGGGCCACGCCCCCGCACTTCCGTAGGAGCTCTGGCAGGCCCTGGCTCCCAAGAGACGCCGCGCGGCCTCTTTGCGGGGCCGCATGCCCCCTGCCCTCGCGGTGGGCAGGTGCCGGAGGGGCCTGGCCCGCCAAAATCAACCCGCGGCGATTCGTTTCGGGGCGCACGCCCCGTGCCCCCGCCCGAAGCGCCGCCAGCGCATCACATCACTTGCGGCCGCGCCGGCGTCCGCGCTCGATCCCGCCGCGGAACGCCAGGCCGATCAGAAACACCAGTATAACCAGGATGATGAGCGCCTCGGGCCAGCCGATCGTCATTGTGCTTCGCCTTCGGTTAACAGCGATCGCTGTGTGATAACAGCCCTGCCGGACATGGATTTGTGGGGAAAAAGCGTTCACCAGGGCTGCGCCCCCGGCCCCCGCTGTGCGCTGGCGCACGGTTACACATTACATGGGTTTGCCATATGCACACAGCATAGAGCGCTGAAGAGATTTGTGCGAGAGGCAACCCCGCGCGCTCTCCGCACAGTATAACAGCAGCCGCGCCGTCCCACCAGGAACAAGCGCGGCGTTGGCAGGTAAGACAATCGGTCTTCGTGTCCTCGTGCCTGCGCGTCTTCGTGGTCAGGGCAGCTCCAGCCCGTGTGCCTCGAGCAGCGCCGCATCGCCTAGCAGGTCATCGGTGGGGCCGTCGGCCACCAGGCGCCCCTGGTCCATGATCAGCGTGCGCTCGAACAGCTCGCGCACCAGCAGCAGGTCGTGCGTGGAGACCAGCATCGTGAGCGGCAGGTCGCGCAGCAGGCGCATAAGTGCCCGGCGGGCGCGCGGGTCCAGCCCGGCGGAGGGCTCGTCCAGCACCAGGATCTCGGGGTCCATCGCCAGCACGGTGGCCACCGTGATGCGCTTCTTCTCGCCGACGCTCAGGTGGTGCGAGAGGCGTTCGGCGTAGCCGGCCATACCCACCTGCTCCAGGGCGCGGGCCACGCGGGCGCGCACCTCGTCCTCCGGCAGGCCCATGTGCAGCGGGCCGAAGGCCACGTCCTCGAACACCGTCGGCGAGAACAGTTGGTCATCCGGGTTCTGGAACACCAGCCCCACGCGGGCGCGGATGGCGGGCAGGTTCCGCTTCGTGAGCGGCAGCCCGCCCACCGCCACGCGCCCCTGGCCGGCCAGAATGCCGTTCAACTGCAGCATGAGCGTGCTCTTGCCGGCGCCGTTCGGTCCCACCAGCGCCACCTTCTCGCCCCGCGCGATCCGCAGCGACACTCCCCGCAGCGCCACGTGCCCGTCCGGGTAGGCAAAGTGCAGATCCTCGACCTCCAGGGACGGCGGCCCATCATTTTGCATGTTGCATTCAGGTGGGTGCTCCAAGAGCGTGACAGCCATGCGCGATCTCCTTAGCCATGGGTTCGCTGCGCGGCCTCCGGCCTTCCAGTCTGGGGAGGCTCGGCGGGGCTTCGCCCCTCCGAAAAGCGTTTGTGTGGGGGCCAGAGGCCCCCACACCCCATGCGTGTTCGCGCGAACGGTACAGTAAGCGCGAACCTTATCTTAATGCAAAATGAAAAATGCGCCGGGGATGCGCCCCACCGCCTGCAGCAACACCAGTGCTCCGACCGCCAGGGCCAGCGCCCGCCAGTCCCGCGTGCGCATCACATGCGGGTTGAGCGTGTGGAACTCGCCGCGGTAGCCGCGCGCCACCATCGCGCTGTAGATGCGGTCGCTGCGCTCGTAGCTGCGCAGGAAGAGTTGCCCGGCCATATTACCCGCCACCTGCGCGCGCCAGGCCAGGGTGCCGCCGCCTCTGCTGCCTGGCGGGACTGCGCTGCGCGCCTCGCGCGCCCGCAGCAGCCGCGCCGCCTCGTCAGTCAGCACCTCCAAGTAGCGGTACATGAACGCGGCGATCGCCACCAGCAGCCGTGGGACGCGCAGGTGCCGCAAGGCGTGCAGTACGTCCGGGAAGCGGGTGGTGGCCACCAGCAGGATCGCCAGCTGCACCGAGAGCCAGCTGCGCGCCGTGATGCTGGCGAAGCGCACCACCCCGGCGTCGGTGGCTGTCAGCGCCCAGGGGCCGAGCGCGCCGGACCACAGCGGCCGGCCGGGCAGCGCGAAGATCGCCGTGACGGCGGCCAGCGCGAACGGCAGCGCCACGAACGAACGCCGCACAGCGTAGCCGGCGCCCAGCCCGGACCATGCGCCCAGCGCCAGCACCGCCAGCCAGCCGAGCAGAAACGCCAGCCAGGCGCCGTCCGGCAGCAGCGCGTTCGACAGGATGAACAGCAGCGTCATGCCCACCTTGACCCGTGGGTCGAGGCGGTGAATCTGGCTTGTGCCAGCCTGGTAGGGGTCGGTGAAGTGTGTGTGCATAGCGAGTCAGGACGGGCGTGTCTCGGGCCGAGGCGGCTTGCGCTCGCCGCGGCGGATGGCGCGCGCCAGCAGCAGGGTGGCGCCGGCCACCGCCAGCGCGCCGAGAGCGCCGGCCGCGATGGTGGAGAGCGGCGTGCTCCCCAGGAAGGGCACGGTGTAGTCTGGCAGCAGGCTTGCGGGCGGCGCCTCCGCACGGGCGATGAAGCCGAGGTCCTGGGCCACCCGCTCGAGGCCGTCCGGGTCGACCGAGGCCAGTGGTGCCAGCAGCAGCACCACCAGGGTTACGCCCACGCTGGCCACCACCCAGCCGTAGCCACCCGCGGCGTGCTGTTCGGGTGCGATCAGGTCCGGCCGGGTCCGGCTGATGAAGGCCAGCGCCGCCACGGTGATGAGCGCCTCGCCGATGCCGATCAGCGCGTGGACGCCGAGCATGGCCGGGATCACCAGCGCCAGGCTGGCGGCGCCGCTCAGCCAGAGCTGCAGCGCCGTGGCGAGCGCGCCGGCCATCACCGAGAGCCAGGCCGCTACGCCGGCCGCCCCCAGGCGCAGCCCCAGGCGCCGCCCCAGCACGCTACGGTATAGCCCGAAGCCGACCAGCGCCGTCAGCACGCCCATGTTCAGGATGTTCGCCCCCATCGCCAGCAGCCCGCCGTCCTGGAACAGCAGCGCCTGCACACCCACCACGCTCGCCATCACCAGCATGCCCGCCCACGGGCCGAGCGCGATGGCCGCGAGCGCGCCACCCAACAGATGGCCGGAGGTACCGCCGGCCACCGGGAAGTTGATCATCTGAGCGGCGAAGATGAAGGCCGCCATCACGCCCATCAATGGCACCTGTCGCTCGCCCAGCTCCCCTTGGGTGCGGCGCACCGCCAGCCCCACCAGCGCGGCCGTGAGCAGCCAGCAGGCCAGCGCGACCGCCAGGCTCAAAAAGCCGTCCGGGATATGCAGCTCCGCGCCGGAGATCCCGGCGGGCGGGGCTGGAAGCCCGCGTACGAATGGCATGTGTAACCTCCTTGCCGCACAACTTGGGGTGGGGTCTCAGGCTGCTAGGCTCTCCCACGGCATGTCCTGCGAGCGGCACAAGGGTGGGGTGGCAGGGGAGGCCTGGCCCTCCCCTCCTCCTACCCAGCGGGTCTCCTGCGAGCCGCACGATAGTATGTAGCTGCAACTCGTTGCATCTACTATACTGCGCGATCACCCCCCCGTCAATACTATACGAACAGATGGGCCACAGTGGATCTCCCACTATGGCCCATGTGTCCGATCAGTGCCAGGTGGTGGTTGAGGTCTTGCGCGGGGCGACCCCTCGCGCTCCCCACATACAACCGGATGGCGCCGATGTCTGGGCGTTCCTGCGCAGCTTGTGCACAGAGTGGCTCGCACGTAACCTGCTTTGGACGGCTGTACTACGGGAAGTTGCGCCCGATGGTCGGCAGCGAGAGGCTGCAGGGGGTCGGCGCGATCTGGCCGCGGATCTCGCCGCCTGGGTTGGTGGTGGTATGGACGTTCACGTAGTACAGGCCGGTGAGCAGGTCGCTCGTCTGAGTATCGGTGAGCGTGAGCGTGCCGGAGATCGGGCTGCCATTCGCCAACGGGAAGACGATATCGCCGTCGGTGCCGATCGCGCCACTGTGGATGTGTGCCCCGGTCTGCCCGCTGCTCAGGCCACTGAAGCTGATGCGGTAGCTCAGCGCCGTGCGGTCGGCCGAGAGAGTGAAGGTGCCCACGCCCTCGGCGCCGGTGCCGATCACCGGCGGCACCTCGCTCCCGCCGCTCAGTTGGGCGGTAAAGCAGGCGCTGGCCGGCAGGATCTGGCCGCGGATCTCGCCGCCCTCGTGGAGGGTCGAGTGAACGTTGACGTAGAACTCCCCTGCGAGTAGCTCGGCCGTGTCTGTGAGGGTGAGGGTGAGCGTGCCGGTCATGGGGTTGCCGGCGCTCAGCGGGTGGACCACCGGGCCGCTCTCGCCGGGCGGGCCGCGGTGGATGTGCTGGCCGGTCTGGGCACTGCTCAGGCCGCTGTGGGCCACGTCATACAGCAGCAGCGTGCGGTCCGGCGAGAGCGCGAACACGCCGGCGCCCTCCGCGCCGGTGTCCACCGGCGGCACCTCCTGGTCACCACGCAGGGCCGCGGTGAAGCAGCCGCCGGCCGGCAGGATCTGGCCGCGGATCTCGCCCCCCGGGTTGGCGCCGGTGTGGATATTGACATAATACTCCCCCGCGATCAGATCGGCGGTCTGAGTGACTGTCAGCGTCAGCGTGCCGACCTTTGGGTTGCCGGCGAGCAGCGGGAAGACGACGCCGCCCGGCTCACCAGGCGGCGCCTGGTGGATGTGCGCCCCGGTTTCAGCGCCGGTCAGGCTGGCGAAGCTGATGTGGTATGTCAGGCGGGTCCGGTCGGCCGAGAGGACGAACAGGCCGCTGCCCGCGCCCTCAAAGTTGGGGGGGACATTCGGCGCGGGCACCTCTTGCTCAGCGCTGAGCGTCGCGCCGAAGCACATGGCGTCGAGCACGCTGCCAGGGTCGGTCGGGGTGGGCGTGCCAGCCACGCCGTGGTCGTCCACATGCGCTGTTGGCTCCCCTGGCGCCGCGCCGGCGTAGGCCGGCAGGGCCGCCAGGAACAGAATCGTGGCCAGTACACGTCTCATAGGGCCTCCTCGTCTGTCATGTGCGGGAACGGCGTAGGGACAGCAGGAAGCGTGCCGGGAACGGGTCACCCCTGCGGCCACAGCCGCGCGAGCAGCGGCGGGTCGATGTTGCCGCCGCATAGCACCACCCCCACCCGGCGCGCGCCGGGTGGGAGGTGGCCGGCGAGCAGCGCGGCCAGGCCAGCGGCGCCGCTCGGTTCGACCACCAACTTGAGACGCAGTAGCGCGAAGCGCACCGCCTCCAGGATCGCGTCGTCGCTCACCAGGAGCACCTCAGCCACGTGCTCCTGCACTACCGGGAAGGTCAGCGCGCCCGGCACGGTCACCCGCAGCCCGTCAGCGACGGTGGCTGGCGGCGGGATCTGTACGCGCTTACCGGCCGCCAGCGAGCGCCGCGTATCGTCGGCGCCCTCCGGCTCCACGCCGAGCACGCGGATGCGCGGGTTCAGCCCGTGGGCCGCCACCGCGCTGCCGGCGATCAGGCCGCCGCCGCCGATCGGCACCACCAGCGTGTCGATGTCCGGCACGGCCTCGAGCAACTCCAGCGCCCATGTGCCCTGGCCGGCCATGATGTGCGGGTGGTCGTAGGGCGGCACGAGCGTCAGCCCGCGCTCCTGGGCCACGGTGCGCGCGAACGCCTCGCGGTCGTCCTGCATCCGGTCGTAGAACAGCACCTCCGCGCCATAGCCGCGCGTGGCGGCCACCTTCACCGCCGGCGCGTCGGATGGCATACAGATCACCGCCGGCGCGCCGAGCAGCCGGGCGGCCAGCGCCACGCCCTGTGCGTGGTTGCCGGAGGAGAAGGCCACCACCCCGCGGCGGCGGGCCTCCTCCGGCAGGCGGCTGATGGTGTTGTAGGCGCCGCGGAACTTGAAGGCCCCGCCGCGCTGCAGCTGCTCGCACTTCAGGAACACCTCGCGCCCAGCCAGCGCGTCCAGCGTGCGCGAGGTGGCAACCGGTGTCAGGTGGGCCACGCCGCGCAGCCGCTCGCGCGCGTCGAGCACGTCGGCGAAGGCGATCGGGAGGGACATGGGATGGCTCCTTTCGGTACATACGTCTAGGGAGGCATTGTGGCACGGGAGGTTCAGGGAGGATTTGCCCTCTCTGAAAACCTCTTTCCTACTCCGCAGGCCTGGCCTGCATACATGTTGTGGGGCGGTGTATTCTGGGGCTAGGTAATTTTACGCCGTGGCGGCGGCAGCGTGTCAACGCCGGGCGATGCCTGCGGCAGTTGGCCTCATGAGTTTTGACAATCGAGTTCGGTACTATCCCCGGATTCGAGCCTTCAGGCGGCCTTGACCGGCTAAAGCCGCGAATCCAGCTACCGATTTCGGTTGTCAAAATTCATCAGGCGATGGCGCGCCCGCACCGGGACGTGATCCATGCCGCCATGGGGGTGCGCGGGGTGGTGGCGGGGGCGATGGGACGTGATCCATGCCGCCATGGGGGTGCGCGGGGTGAT
>DATMBA010000321.1:0-1080 GCA_035559635.1 Roseiflexaceae bacterium | reverse complement strand
CGAAGCCGGCGGCCTGCGCTGCATCTACCACGGCTGGAAGTACGACGTCACCGGCCGCGTGCTGGACACGCCAGCCGAGCCGCCCGGCAGCACCTTCAAGGCGCGGGTGCGGCACCCGGCCTATCCGACCTATGAGGTGGCAGGGATCATCTTTGCCTACCTGGGGCCGCGGGACAAGCAGCCGCTGTTTCCGGCCTATCGCTGGGCGCTGCTGCCGCCGGAGCACGTGTATGTGACCAAGTCGTTGCTGGAGTGCAACTACCTGCAGGGGCTGGAGGGGGAGTGCGACTCCTCCCACCTGTCGTTCCTGCACCGCGAGTTCACGGACGCGCCCCTCCAGCAGCTGCTGCAGCACGATCCCGCCCCGCGCTACGAGACCGAAGAGACCGACTTCGGAGTGCGGCTGATCGCGCTGCGGGATGCGGGCGGGGGCCAGACCTATGTGCGCATCTCCAGCTTCGTGTACCCCACCCACTGCTGGGTGAACGCGCGGGCGACGGAGGTGCACTTCTACGTGCCGATTGACGACACGCACACCTGGCGCTACGACCTGGGGCTGATCCCCGAGCGGCCGGTGCGGCCCGAGGACCGGCACAAGGCGGGGGAGATCGGGCCGGACTATCGGCGGCGGCGGAACCTGCGCAACCACTACCTGCAGGATCGGCGGAAGCAGCAGACCGAGGACTTCACGGGCATCGAGCAGTTCTTCGTGGAGGATGCCTGTGCGGTGGAGACACAGGGGCCGATTTGGGACCGGAGTCGGGAGCACTTGGGGGTGAGCGACCAGGGGATCATCGCGGTGCGGCGGGCGCTGATCGCGGCGGTGAAGGGGTTCCAGGCCGGGCGGGAGCCGCCGCACCTGGTGAGGGACGCGGCGCGGAATCATTTTGAGCATATCGATGCGGTGCAGGGGTGCATCCCGGCGGGGAGCGACTGGCGGGAGCACTTCCCGTGGCTTGCGCAAGGGGTGGTGCGAACAAGGAGGCGCCGATGAGCGGCTTGGGGTGGGGCGTGCTGCTGGTTGTGCTGCTCGTGGGCTGCCAGGCGCTCCCGGCGGGGCGCGGGGCGCAGCCGCCGGCG
>DATMBA010000320.1:0-10982 GCA_035559635.1 Roseiflexaceae bacterium | reverse complement strand
CCGTGGACCCTCCCCTGCATCCGTCACCATCAGTGTGGCCGACTACGAGTAGCGGCGCCGCACCACGCCCGGCCCGTGAACGGGCGGGCTCTCCTGCACGAAGGCCGCCTGCGCGGCCTCAGCGGGAGCCCGCGCAGGCGGGCTGTGCAAGGGATAGCCCGCGGGTTGACCCGCCGGGCGTAGCACGGCGCCACGTACCCGATTATGTGGTAAAAGTTCACAAGCCGCTAATCCACGCATCACCATCCGTGTGGTGGACCACTAGGCCTCCCGCATGTCACGCTCTAGGGCGTACCCGCAAAGTTGGAGGGGCGTAGGCCCTCCAGAATGAGACAAGAAGATCTTTCGGGGGCCTGCGGCCCCCGTAGCCCCCGCAAACCGGGTTTTGCCGCTCAGCCCTCAGGTCTCAGTCCTTCGACGGGCCAGAGCGCGGGCAGCGCGCTGATGCGCTCCCAGCCCTCGCCACGCGCCACCGGCTCGACCGTCAGGTCCGTGAAGTAGGTGTCGAGGACGGCGGCCCGCTCCATCGCCAACGGCGGGCGGCAGTAGTCCTCCTCCTCCCACAACGTCCAGCCGCCATCCACCACGCGCGCGCCGCACAGTCCCTCGTGCAGCGCGGTGCCGAAGGGCCGCATCGCGCGGATCTCGCCGCTATCCAGCCGGCGGCGCAGCTCGGCCAGCCGCGCGCGGTCCGGCTTCGCCCGAACCAGGTAGTAGGCCATTCGCTCCCTCCAGGTTGCCCGCCCACCGCCACCGCCCCCAGGAGCGCCCCGCTGTGCGCCGTAGCCAGGCGGCCAGAACGCCAACCCCCAACCCCTGACCGCTGCGCTGAAAGTGCACTACGCCGTCGACCGCAGGGCGCGCGGCACGTACTGGCGGGCGCGGAACGAGGGTTGGCGGCGGCGCGCCGGGCGCGTCGGGCGCGAGGATGCCTCGCGCGCCGGGCGGCGCTCCACCCGCACCGGCTGCGGCACCGGCGCCTGGCGCGACACCTGCTCCAGCTCCTCGGCGTACCCTAGCAGCCCCATGATACCGCCCAGATCCTGCGGCGCCACCTCGCGCACCACGAGCGCGTCGCCATCCCGCTCGATGATCACCCGCCGCATCTCCGGCGTCAGGCAGTGGTGCGCCCCGCCGCGCCCGGCGATCATCTGCTGGTACGCGCCCACCCCGAACACGGCGATCACGTACGGGCGCCCCCCCGTGGTCACTCGGACGTCCTGCAACTCGGCGCGCGGCAACACCAGCGGCGGCTGCCCCGGCCGCGGGTAGAAGTCGTCCGAGTCACAGGTGTAGCGCCCGGCCAGGCGCACCTCGGCCGCCGGCGCCTCCCAGCCCTCCAGCGGCAGCACGAGGAACTGCTGCCCCTGCACGATCAGCATGTCCGGCAGCGTCACCATCAGGCTGCTGTTCAGCAGGTACCAGTCCGGCGCGCCGGCCTGGCCGCCCTTCAGCGCGCCCACCTCCAGCAGGTAGACGTTGTGCGCGGCCACGGTGTAGCGCCCGAACTCGCCCACCACGTCCGGCGCCGGCATGCCATGGGCGGCACAGGTGGCTGCCAGCACCTCCATCAGCCGCGCCAGGAAGCCCTCGTAGTCGAAGCGGAAGTCCAGCGCGTAGGCCGAGGTGGGCATGCCCCCGCCGAAGTTGAACATGCGCAGCGTCGGCACACGCTGGCGCAGGCGGCAATAGGCCTCCGCCGAGCGCTCCAGCCGCGCCATCCAGCCGTCCACGTGCTCCATCTGGCTGCCGACCATGGCGTGGTACACCACCAACTGGTGCGGCGTGCCGCGCAGCCGCTCTGCCGCCCGCGCGATCTCCTCCGGCGTCAGGCCGAAGCGCTCACCGCCGGGGTGCGCCGGGTCCACCACCTCCGCCGCGTGGCGCTCGCGCACTCCGAGCAGCAGCGGCCGCGAGCAGCGCGCCAGGTAGGCCTCTAGCTCACCCAGGTCGTCCAGCACCGGCACCACGTTCTCGTAGCCGGCCTCGCGCAGCCGCACGATCGCGTCGATGTAGTTGCTGTCCTTCGAGCCGTTGCAGAACATCAGGCGGTCGCCCGCCAGCACCCCCTGTCGCCACAGCTGGTGCGCGATCACCACGTCCGCCGTGGCGCTGGTCTCGTAGTGCGCGCCGGCCTGCAGCGCCGTGCGCACCACCTCCTCCGCGAAGTTGGCCTTGGTGGCGTAGGCGTACAGGAACGCCCCCGCGTAGCCGGTCCGCGCACGGGCCGCAGCGGCCCAGCGCTGCATCCGATCGATCTGCTCCGTGATAAGCGGGCAGTACACGACCTCCAGTGGCGCGCCGTAGCGCTCCATCATGGCGTTCAGATCTATCTGGTCAGCCAGCAGCAGATGCCCGTCGCGCCGGCTGAGAAAGTCGGTCAGTGGTCCCTCGGGGCCGACACCATAGCGATTCTGAAGGTGGTCGAGGTAGGTCTGCCCGTTCAACTCAGGTGCCCTCCTTGGTAGGTCACAGGTAACAGGTGAGACAGCAGCGGACATCGCCCGCGGGCCGGGGCCGGCAGGCAGCAGCGATCCGGCGCCGGCCTGCGCATCAGGGTGCGGCAGGCGGCAGGCCGCCGGGGCGAGGTATGCGGTTTGGTTCTCGTGACTACGAAGCGGGTCGTTTATTTCTGGTGCCTCCTGGCTGGCGAGCCGGCGCACACGGGCGCGCGGCGGCTTCGGTCGTGGCGACCGGCGCGCAGTGCCAGCGGAGGAGCATCAAAAAACCCCGTCACCGGGCGGTGCGGGGCGCGTGCGGGGGGACCGGGGTCGCCGGCGGCGACAGGTTAGAACGGCAGGCGCCCGACCGACCGCCAGGTGCTGCTGAGCACGGCGAACCAGTCGCGGCTGGGTAAATTGGCCTTACCGTCCATAACCCCTCGGGGAACGCTCGCCCGGACGCTGGCGTGGGCGGCGACGATGCCGCCGACGCTGGCGATACGCGACAACCTGCTGCCGTAACCTGCGGTCAGCGCGCGCCGGTGAGCCCGGAAACCAGCGGTGAATCACTTCACCGGCGCACTATTGTAGCGGGTTTTGCCCGATTGTCAAGGGGAGAACCGCTAAGAGCTTGTTTGAAAAGTCTCCCGGCTGGGGGCGCGGGGGCCATAGGCCCCCGCATCTCCCCGCCCGCCCGCCGCTGCGCGGCGGGCGGGGAATGGATAAGGGGCGAAACCCCTTACACTCCCCGTTTCAAACAGGCTCTAACATTATGCGGGGGCATCGCCAAGGGAGGCGTGGAGGAGCGTGCCCCTCTAGCTATCGTCTTGAGACCACCGCCGCCGGGGAGAAGCGTGGCGGGGTGTGCTCCCGCCACGTTCATCCCCGGTCCACCGGCCCCACACCGCTGCGCAGCGCCATGATAGAATGGCTCTCGGAGCCACGGTTGCAAGAGGAGCCAGCTATGTCGGTCGTCGTCTTCGGCAGCATCAATATGGACCTGGTGGTGCGCACGCCGCGCCTGCCGGCCCCCGGCGAGACGCTCACCGGCCACACGTTCTTCACCGCCCCCGGCGGCAAGGGCGCCAACCAGGCGGTGGCCTGCGCCCGCCTCGGCGCCCCCACCCGCATGGTCGGACGCGTCGGGCAGGATGTGTTCGCGCCCGCGCTGCGTGAGAGCCTAGCCGCCGCCGGCGCCGAGATCTCCGGCGTGCTGGAGACCCCCGGCCCCTCCGGGGTGGCCGTGATCGCCGTGGACGACGCCGCCGAGAACACGATCGTCGTCGTGCCAGGCGCCAACGGCACGGTGGGCATCGAGGATGTGGCGCGCCTGGAGGCGGCGCTGGCGGGGGCGCGGGTGCTGCTGCTGCAGCTCGAGGTTCCGGTGGAGGCGGTGCTGGCCGCCGCGCAGGCCGCCCGGAGGCGCGGAGTGACGGTGGTGCTGGACCCGGCGCCGGCGCGCAAGCTGCCGCCCGAACTGTACACCGCCGCCGACATCATCACGCCCAACGAGACCGAGACCGAGGTCCTCACCGGCGTCCCGGTGCGCGATGGAGCCGCCGCGGAGCGCGCCGCGCGCGAGTTGCTGGCGCGCGGCGTGGGGCGCGCCGTGATCAAGATGGGCGGGCGCGGTGTCTACAGCGCGGACTCCGCTGGCGGCGCGCACCACCCGGCCTTCCCGGTCACGCCGGTGGACACCGTGGCCGCCGGGGACGCCTTCAACGGCGGCCTGGCCGCGGCCCTTTGTGCCGGGCACCCGTTCGACGAGGCGCTGCGCTGGGGGCTGGCCGCCGGCGCGATCTCTGTCACCCGTGCTGGCGCGCAGGCCTCCATGCCCACCCGCGCGGAGCTGCTGGCCCTGCTGCGACGCTGAGCCCAAACCACAAAGACACGAAGGCACAGCGACACGAAGAAACACCGGCACAAAGCTGGAAGCCGCAAGAGGCTGTCACTTGGACACCCTTCCCGCCTTCGTGCCTTCGCGCCCTCGTGCCTTCGTGGTTACAGGAGAATCGATGCCTCTGAGCGCTCTGATCTTTGACTTCGACGGGATGCTGGTGGACACGGAGACGCCCGACTTCACGGTGCTGGCCGAGCAGTACCGCGCCCACGGCTGCGAGTTGCTGGCCGAGCGCTGGCTGGCCGGGCTAGGCACATACGGCGGCTACGACCCCTACGCCGAGCTGGAGGAACTGGCTGGCCGTGCGCTAGACCGCGAGGCGCTGGCGCGCGCACACCGGCAGCGCTACCTGGAGATCTGCGAGGCGCAGGGGCTGCGGCCGGGGGTGGCCGGGCTGATCGCGGCGGCTCACGAGGCCGGGCTGGCGCTCGCCGTGGCCTCCAGCGCGAGCCGCGACTGGGTAGAGGGCTGGCTGCCGCGCCACGGCCTGCGCGAGCGCTTCACCTGCGTCCGCACCCGCGACGACGTCCAGCGGGTGAAACCGGCGCCGGACCTGTTCCTGAGCGCAGCCGCCTGCCTGGGCGTGCCGCCGTCCGAGTGCGTGGTGTTCGAGGACTCCCCCAACGGCCTGCGCGCCGCCGCCGCGGCTGGCATGCGCTGCGTGGCGGTCACGATCGACCTGCTGGCGCACATAGAGCTGCCACCGCACACCCTGCGCCTGCGCGCCCTCACGGAGGTCGAGCCGCGCGAGTTGCTCGCGCGCCTGGCATAGGAGGGGCAGGGAGGGCACGCCCTCCCGGAATCACCTCACCCCTGCGGGGAGGGGCAGGGAGGGCACGCCCTCCGGGAAAAATCCCCTATGCCCCAGGCCTGCAAGCACTCAGCGTATCGGCGTGATCGAATCGACCCTGATGATCTTGCTTCCCTCGGCGAGGATGCTGCAGTCCGGCAGCTTGCGGTCCTCCAGCATCTCGGCCCAGTAGTCCGGGTGCTGCCAGTTGGGGCGGGCCGCCACGCGCACCTCGATCAGCGTCGGGAAGCCGAGGGCGCGGTCGTAGGATGCGCGCACCGTCAGCACGTCATCGCAGGCGCATCCCAGGGCGATGCAGGGCGCCGAGACCTTCCCGTCCCGCCGGATGAGGGTGAAGAGATCGGTAACGGTGCGGGGCGGGGGCTCGCAGCGATTGGGGGCTACTTCCATCACCTGCTCGTCGCGCACCTCGATCGTCTGCAGGCAGCCCTTGTCGCGCAGCTTGAGGCGGTAGTGAGTGAAGGTGCGGGCGGCCCAGCGCCGCTCGGCCTGCTCCAACTCGGCGGCCTCGGCGCGCGGCGCCGTGTGCGCGATCACCGCGCCCAGCCCGGCGCACGCCGCCAGCGCGGTGGCGCACAGCAGCAGCGCCCTGCGCAGCAGTCGTGGTCGCCGGGGAGCATCCATGGGCGTCTCCGTGGGTCTGATAGGTGCATTCTACCATGGTGCGGGCGGGATCGCGGAGGCGCTGAATCGACTGATACCGCTGCGGGTGATGGGGCATTCCCAGGCCACCCTCAGCGGCATCAGATACTTCAGCGCCTCAGCAGTCCAGCCATTCCTACCCGCTATCCCCTAGCGTCTCCCGTGCCAGGCGCCGCCCACGCTCGGTGAGCGCCAGTTGCTCGCCCTGCTGCCGCACCAGCCCGCGCCGCTCGGCGCGCCGCACCACCTGCGCCGCCTGGGCCGGCGCCCATCGCAGGTGCTCGCCCAGGTGCGCCACGCGGCTCTCCTCCGTGGCCGCCGGCGTACGCTCGTGGTTCAGCAAATGCACCGCCAGCATCACCTCGGCGAACTCCCGCCGCTGCCGCCAGCGACGCAGCGCCAGCGCCAGCAACCCGTGCTCCGGCGCCAGCAGCCAGGCCAACCCGAACGCCGCGCCTGCCATCGTCGCCATCGCCCCGGCGATCGAGGCGTCCAGCGCGCTCGCCAGCCAGTAGCCCGCCAGCGCGCTCGCCGCGCCGATCAGCGCGCTCAGCCCGATCATGTGCGCCAGGCGATCGGTGAGCAGGTAGGCCGCCGCCGGCGGCGCGATCATCAGCGCCACCACCAACACCGAGCCCACAGCGTCGAAGGCGCCCACTGCGGTGATCGAGACCAGCGTCATCAGGCCGTAGTGCACCAACGCCGGCGAGAAGCCCAACGACGCGGCCAGCGCCGCGTCGAAGGTCGCCAGCTTCAACTCTTTGTAGAACAGCCCCACGAACAATGCCCCGAGCAGCAGGATGCTGCCCATCACCCACAGCGCTTGCGGCCCCAGGTCGTACCCCAGGGCCTCGAAGCGCTCAAAGGGCGCAAAGGCCAACTCGCCCAGCAGCACCGCGTCGGTGTCCAGGTGCGTGTCGCCGGCGTAGCGGCTGATCAGGATCACCGCCAGGCTGAACAGCGCCGGGAACACCAGGCCGATCGCGGCGTCCTCGCGCACCAGCCGGGTGCGGCTCAACAGCTCCACCAGCAGCACCGTGGCCACGCCGGTGGCCGCCGCCGCCGCCATCAGCGCCGGCGAGGTCACGTCGTGCACCACGAAGAACGCCAGCACGATGCCCAGTAGCACCGCGTGGGTGATCGCGTCGCTCATCAGCGCCATGCGGCGCAACACCAGGAACACCCCCGGCAGCGCGCATGCCACCGCAGTCACTACGGCGATCAGCTGGATCTCAAGCTGTGGGGTCAACATAGCGTTCACACTCCCGCTACGCCGCGGCGATGACGGTGCGCCGCCGCTGGCGCAGCCAGTCCCACAGCAGCCCGCGCCGCGCGCCGAGTAGCAGCGAGAGCACTACCACAGCGCTGATGCACAGCACGATCGTCGGGCCGGTGGGCATGCGCGCCGCCGTGCTGCTGATCAGCGCGCCGCTCACGCCCGCCAGCGCGCCGAACAGCGCCGAGAGGGCCACCATCACCCCCAGCCGGTCGGTCCATTGGCGGGCGGCGGCGGCCGGCGCCACGATCAGCGCGCTCATCAGCACCACCCCCACCGTCTGCAGCCCGATCACAATCGCCACCACCAGCAGCGAGGTGAGCAGCACATCCAGCAGGCGCACCGGCATGCCCAGGCTGGCGGCGAAGTCCGGGTCGAAGCTCAGCAGCTTGAACTCCTTCCACAGCGCCAGCATCAACAACAGCGCCGGCAGTCCGAATGCCGCCATCGCGACCACATCGCGCTCCAGCAGCGCCGCCGCCTGCCCGAACAGGAACTTGTCCAGCCCGGCCTGGTTAGCGTTCGGCTGCTTCTGGATGAAGGTCAGCAGCATCAGACCCAGCCCGAAGAACACCGAGAGCGCGAGGCCGAGCGCGCTGTCGTCCTTGACGCGCGTGCTGCGCGCGATGCTCAGCGCCAGCAGCGCCCCCAGCCAGGCGGCCACGGCCGCGCCGGCCATAAGCACCGAGGTCTCCTTGCTGCCCGTGACCAGAAAGGCCAGCGCGATCCCCGGCAGCGCCGCATGGCTCATGGCGTCGCCGAGCATGCTCTGGCGACGCAGCACCGCATAGGCCCCCAACGCGCCGCTCACCACGCCCAGCAGCGCCGATCCGAGCGCCACCGTACGCAGCGTGTAGTCAAAGAACAGGTTGTGGAGGAGGTGAAAGATATCCATAGCTCTGAGAAAGATCCCTCGCTGGTTCTCTTGGAGGGGCACGGCCCTGCAAACCTCCCTACGGGGTGCGGGGCGGAGCCCCGCGAGACTTCTGCAATGTCACTGGCCCGGTGCGTACGCCTCCGGCCGATCGGCGCGCCCGGTGTAGGGCACGTTGTTGAGGAAGGCGATCCGCCCGCCGTAGGTCAGCTTCAGGTTGGCCTCGGTGAAGACCTCGGCCACCGGGCCGGAGGCGATCTTGCGCACGTTCAGCAGCGTCACCCAGTCGAAGTACTCCGGCACGGTCTGCAGGTCGTGATGCACCACCACCACGGTCTTGCCGGCGGCGCGCAGGTCCTGCAGCAGCGCCACGATCGCCCGCTCGGTGGTGGCGTCCACGCCCTGGAACGGCTCGTCCATGAGGTAGATCTGCGCGTCCTGCACCAGCGCGCGCGCCAGGAACACCCGCTGCTGCTGGCCGCCGGAGAGTTGGCTGATCTGCCGCTCGGCGAATTGCGCCATGCCCACCTTGGCCAGCGCCTCGAGCGCCTGCTCGCGCTCGCGCGGTCCCGGCCGCCGCAGCCAGCCCAGCGCGCCATAGCGCCCCATCATCACTACGTCCAGCGCGTTGGTGGGGAAGTCCCAGTCCACGCTGCCGCGCTGGGGCACGTAAGCCACTAGGCGGCGCTGCTCGGCGTACGGGCGGCCGTAGATCAGCACCTGGCCGGCCGAGGGCTTCACCAACCCCAGCACTGCTTTGATCAGCGTGGTCTTGCCGGCGCCGTTCGGCCCCACCACCGCCATCAGCACGCCGGACGGCACGCTCATGTCCACGTCCCACAGCACCGGCTTCTCTTTATAGGCCACCGTGAGATCGGTGATCTCAATCGCATGCGCCTGATCAGACATCTATAGCTCCTACACAGAAAGGGGAGAGCCGGGGAGGGCGCCCCCCTCCCTGGCCTCCGCTCACGAACTGAGCGCCCCCACGATCGTATCGATGTTGTGCCGCACCATCCCGGTGTAGCTCCCCTGCGGCGTACCAGGGTCCCCCATGGCGTCCGAGAAGAGCTGGCCGCCGATGCGCACGCTGAAGCCGCGCGACTGCACCGCCGCCTGCACGGCCTCGATGTTGCGCTGCGGCACCGAGGACTCCACGAAGATCGCGGCGATCTTGCGCGTGGCGATGAACTCCGCCAGCTCCTGTACGTCGGCCGTGCCGGCCTCGGATGCCGTGCTGATGCCCTGCAGGCCGCGCACCTCGAAGCCGTAGGCGCGGCCGAAGTAGCGGAAGGCGTCGTGCGCGGTGATCAGCACCCGCTGCTCGGCGGGCACCTTCTCGGCTTGCGTGCGCACGTAGGCGTGCAGCTCCTCCAGCTCAGCCTGATAGCGCCCGGCGTTCTCACGGTACAGCGCTGCGCTCGCCGGGTCCAGCTCCACGAGCGCGTCCCGCACCCGCTCGGCTGCCTTGCTCCACAGCTTCACATCGAACCACACGTGCGGGTCGTACTGGTTCTCGTACACATCCGAGGGCAGCAGCAGCTCGGTGGGGATGTTCTCCGCCACCGCCACGGTGGTCACCCGCCCCCGCATGCGCTCCAGCACCTCGCCCATAGCGGCCTCGAGGTGCAGGCCATTGTAGAAGATGATGTCCGCCGCCTGCAGCCGCTCCACATCCCCGGCGCTGGCCTTGTAGAGGTGTGGGTCCACCCCCGGCCCCATCAGCGCCGTCACCTGCACCCGCTCGCCGCCGATCTGCTCCACCGCGTCCGCCACCATGCCGGTGGTGGCCACCGCGCGGATCGGCCGCTGCCCGATGTCCGCCCGCGCCCGCTCCTGCGCCGGCCGGCCACACGCCGCCAACGCGCCCGCGCCTAGCCCCAACAGTGTCAGCAGGAGTATCGCTCGTCGCATGCTCGCGCTCCGTATCTCTCGCCCGCCATCTCGCCGATCGCTTGATCTCCCGAAAGCAAAATTTCGTCTCACCTAAATCTCCAGTGCGATTATACCTAACCTGGCGGCTGTGTCAAGTCCGTCGCAGGGAGGAGCAGCGCTCCGTCAACGTCCCCGGCTCCGCACCACGCCCAGCCGCCGACAAACTTTAACCTATGAAACGGCTCCATGGTGGCCTCCCACGCCCGGCCGCTGATGCACGGTGCGTCGGTCATCGGGTCTCCTGGCTTGGCACCACGCCCGGCCCATGAACGGGCGGACTCTCCCGTACGAAGGCCGCCTGTGTGGCCTGCAGGACAGCCCGCGCAGGCGGGCGTTACAAGAGGTAGCCCGCCGCTTCAGCGGCCGGGCGTGGGAGGACGTCACGTATCCGAATTATTTGGTAAAGCTTTATCAGCCGCGGGATCTCCTTCACCAAGCCCGCCACCGTGGGTTGGGGCCCAGCGGGCACCCTGGCCGCCCCGGCGGCCTGCGCAGCGGATAGCCCGCGCGTACCCTGCGGGAACGCCTGCGGCGTGCATGCGCCGGGCGTGGGACGCCACCACTGGACGTTGACGTAGCCGGGCGGGCAGAGCATGGTACAATCCCGGCGACCGCACCGACGAGAGTGAGCGATGTCAACCCCAGATGCCCGCTGCGTAATCATCCTCTCCGCCCGCTCTTCCGGCTCCAGCGCGCTGCAGAACCTGCTGGCGCGCAGCCCAGGCGTGCGCCACGTCGAACGCACGCCGCACTACGAGAGCGAGACCCTTTTCTGGAACAAGGCCGCCTCGCTGCTGCACCGGCCGCAGGTGCGTATGGCGGACAGCCGGCTGCCCTTCCCGCGCGCCGAGGCCGGCGACATGCTGCGCAGCCTGCTCACCGAGAACCTCGGCCCCAGCTACGTGCCGCCGCCTGGCGACGAACAGCTGGTGTTCCAGGGCTGGCGCGACCTCTGCCTGCACTACGCGCCGGTGTTCGTGGAGAAGACGCCCCACCACCTGCACCAGTGGGGCGCACTGGAGTTGATGCTGGAGGGGCTTGCGCGCACGCCGGAGGTGGCGCCGCTAGTGATCGGGCTGGTGCGCAACCCGATGGACACGATC
>DATMBA010000319.1:0-10674 GCA_035559635.1 Roseiflexaceae bacterium | reverse complement strand
GGCAGCGGCGGTGGTGGTGTACGCGGTGGTGTACGGGACGCCGTACCTGATCTGATCCATGAGGTAGAGGATGACAACCGACACCAGGCTCCACCCGGACGACACCCTGCGGCGCGACGTGGTGCCGCGGCGGCTGGTCTTGGGCCTGCTCGGCCCGCCGGTGGTGTGGGCGGTGCATTTCCTGGCGATCTACGGCGTGGTGGCGCTGACGTGCTGGGCCGGGCTGTCGCGGTGGACGCTGCTCGGGTTGGCGGGGCAGGCGGCGGTGGTGCTGGCGGCCACGCTGGTGGCGCTGGCGCTGATCGGCTGGGCCGGCTGGACGGCCTACGGCGCCTGGAGCGCGGCGCGGGCGGACGAGGAGGCGCCGGGCTGGCAGGCCTACGCCGGGCGCGCCGGGGCCCTGCTGAGCGGGCTGTTCGCGCTGGCCGTGGTGCTGGAGACGGTGCCGGCGTTCGTGCTGCCGACGTGCGGGTGAGGGGGAAGCGATGCGACTGGGAGCGGTGATGCTGCTGGTGATGCTGGGGTTCGCCGGCTACCTGGTGCTGGCGATGCCCAACCAGGACGCGCGCGGCGTGGCGCTGCAGGAGGTGCCGGGCGGCGATGCGGAGCGCGGGCGCATGATCATCCGCAGCTATGGCTGCGGCTCGTGCCACGTGGTGCCCGGCGTGCCGGGCGCGAACGGCTCGGTCGGGCCGCCGCTCACCGAGTTCGCACGCCGGGCCTACATCGCCGGGGCGCTGCCGAACAACCCGGACAACCTGGTGCGCTGGATCGTGAACCCGCAGGCGGTGGAGCCTGGCACGGCGATGCCGACGATCGGGCTGAGCGAGGAGGAGGCGCGACATATCGCCGCGTACCTGGCCACGCTGCGGTGAACGGCACCCATCCGAATAGTTTCGGGCGGAGCAGGGGAGGGCGCAACGCTCCCCAGAGACCCCACCCGTTCCGGGTCGTGAGGATAGGCACTAAGACAAGGTTCGCTGCGCGGCTTCTCGCCTTACCGTTTGGGGAGGCTCGGAGGGGCGAAGCCCCTCCGAAAACGAGATTTTGTGGGGGCCGAAGGCTCCCTGCGCGTTCGCGCGAACGGTCAAGTGCGCGCGAACCTTGTCTAAGGTGAGGGGGTGATACGGTGACGAAGCGAGAGCGCAAGCCGAAACTGACGCGGCGGCAGTTTCTGCGGGGCGCGGGCACGGCCGCGGTGGCCGCCGGCGTGGCCGCCGTGAGCAGCGGGTGCGGCGAGCAGCGGGCGGTGGCCGATATCAACCCGCTGCCGCGAAGCCTGCCCACTCCGCTCCAGTACCCCGGCATCCCGTCGGCGCCGGCCGAGCCGCCCACCCCCGGCACGCTGCGTTTCTTCACGCCGCACGAGGCACGCACGGTGGAGGCGCTCACCGCCCGCATCCTGCCCGGCACGCCCGAGGACCCCGGCGCCCGCGAGGCCGGCGTGGTGACCTACATCGACCACATGCTGAGCTACCCCGAGGGCTATGGCGAGAACGTCTACCGCCAACCCCCCTTCGCACAGGTCTACCAGGGCAGCGCGCCGCCCCCCGAGGCGGAGAGCGGCCCCTATCAGGTGGTGTGGGTCTCCGGCGACGAGATCGAGCGCTACGGCCTGCAGTCCACGCTCACCCCCCGCGAGGTCTACCGGCTGGGCGTTATGGGCGTGGACCGCTTCGCGCAGGAGCGCTTCGGCCGCCGCTTCGTGCAACTGAGCGAGCAGGAGCAGGACGAGATCGTGGGCGCGATGGCCGAGGGGCAGGCCAGCGGCTTCACCCAGATGACCGGCGAGCAGTTCTTCCACGTGCTGCGCCGCCACACGATGGAGGGCATGTTCAGCGACCCGGCCTATGGCGGCAACCGCGGCTTTGTGGGCTGGAGGCTGGTGGGCTATCCCGGCGCGCAGCGCGCCTACACGCCGGGCGAGATTCAGGCCGGCGGGCCGCCGCGCCCGCCGCAGGGGCTGCACGACATGAGCCACTTCTACGCCGGCAGCCCCGCTCGCGAGGGCGTGGTGCTGCCGCTCAGCGGCTCGGACCCCGACACATGGCACGATGCGCATGGGCAGCCCGCCCGCGAGGGCGTGGTGCTGCCGCTCAGCGGCTCGGACTCCGACACACGGCACGATGCGCATGGGCAGCCCTGATCGGCGGAGGGCCAGGGAGGGCTTGGCTCGCCGTGAACCATCCCCGATAGGGGCGGGTGTGGGAGGGCCGCACCCTGCCACACATTCCCCCAACCGAGGAATCGCAATGGCCGTACACCGAAAAGTCGACGTAGTGACGATCGGCGCCGGCTGGACCGCCGGCATCATCGCCCAGCAGTTGACGCAGAAGGGCGTCGGGCTGCGGGTGGTCTCGATCGAGCAGGGGCCGGCGCGCTGGGCCACGCCGGACTTCGAGCACAACCACGACAGCCTGCGCTACTCCGTGCGCCGCGCCATGATGGTGAACCTCGCCAGCCAGACCTGGACCTGGCGCCCAAACCCGCGCGCCCCCAGCCTGCCCATGCGCCAGTACGGTTCGTTCCACCCCGGCCAGGGCATCGGCGGCGCCGGCACCCACTGGGCCGCCCAGCACTGGCGCTTCTACCCCGCGGACTTCCGCTACCGCAGCCACCACCTCGAGCGCTACGGCCAGGCGAAGCTCCCGCCGGGTGCGCTCATCCAGGACTGGCCGCTCACCTACGCGGAGCTGGAGCCGTACTACGACCGGGTGGACTACGACATCGGGGTTTCCGGGCAGGCCGGCAACCTGCGCGGCCAGATCCAGCCGGGGGGCGACCCCTTCGAGGGGCCGCGCGCCCGCCCCTACCCGCTGCCGCCGCTCGCGCGCAGCAAGGCGGCGCTGCTGTTCGAGCGCGCCGCCACACAGCTTGGCTACCACCCCTTCCCCCAGCCGGCAGCCATCCTCTCGCAGGCCTACGCCGACATCTCCGGCCGCACCCGCTCCGGCTGCCTGTACTGCGGCTTCTGCACCCGCTTCGGCTGTGAGGTGGACGCCAAGGCCAGCGCCAACGTCTCGCACATCCCGCTGGCGCTGCGCACCGGCAACTACGAGATCCGCACCAACTGCAAGGTGCTCGGCATCACCCTGGCCGACAACGGCCTGGCGACGGGCGTGACCTACGTGGACCAGGTCACCGGCGAGCAGCACACCCAGCCGGCCGACATCGTGATCGTCTCGGCCTACGCGCTGGAGAACGTGCGCCTGCTGCTGCTCTCGCGCGGGCCGGCGCACCCGAACGGCATCGGTAACGACCGCGGCATGGTGGGCCAGCGCTACACCTACCAGCTCGTCAAGGGGCCGGTGGCCGGCATCTTCGAGGGCCAGCGCTTCAACACCTATATGGGCAACTCTTGCCTGCAGAATGTGGTGCACGACCTGAACGCGGATAACTTCGACCACGCGGACCTGGACTTCATCGGCGGGGCGTCGATCACCTGCGGCGGTGGGGAGAACGCGCCGCTGCTCTCGACGCTGGACATGCCCGAGTTGACGGCCGGCACGCCGCAGGCCGGCGGCGGCGAGGAGCGGCCGCACCAATTCCCGCCCATCCCCGGCGAGTTGGGCAGCCTGGCCGGCAAGGGGAAGGAGTGGGGCCAGGCCTGGAAGGAGAACCTGCGCCACAACTGGGATGGCATCGTCGGCATCGGTATCCAGGGTGAGAGCCTGCCCTACGAAGACCAGTTCCTCGACCTCGACCCGCTCTACAAGGACAACTACGGCCTGCCGCTGCTGCGCATCACCTACGACTTCCACGACAACGATACGAAGCTCTACCGCTACATCGCCCAGCGCTGCAAGGAGATCATGGAGGCCATGGGGCCCACGCGCATCGACTTCACCGAGGAACTGAAGCCGTACACGATCCATGCCTACCAGAGCACCCACGCCACCGGCGGCGCGATCATGGGCGCCGACCCCGGCAGCTCGGTGACGAACAAGTACGGCCAGGTGTGGGACACTCCGAACGTTTTCGTGACCGGCGCGGCGCTCTACCCGCAGAACCCCGGCATGAACCCCACCGGCACGCTGCTGGCGCTGGCCTACCTCACCGCCGACGGGATCCGGAGCATCTATCTGAAGCGGCCTGCGCAGATCATGGTTTGAGCATGGCTCGCGCCAGGGCGCATGGGGGGGTGGGGGCCACAGGCGCCCACAACTTTCTTCTTCGGAGAGGCGAAGCCCCTCCGAGTCTCCGCCCGCATGGGGTGCGGGAGCCTGGCCGGCGCGGCCGTTAGAGATTCGTAAGCTTTCGGCCACAGCGCTATAAGAACTCCTCGCTACCCTTGTCCCATCTCGTGCCTCCTCAGGGACAAGGAGATAGCTATGGCAGCCCCTGCAATGCAGCCGGCCTACACGTGTGCGCTCGCGCAGGTGATCGCCGATGTGGTCGCCCCTTCGGCCGCTGCAGTCGACCAGGGCGGCGCCTTCCCGCGTGCCGCGGTGCGGGCGCTCGGCGAGGCCGGGCTGCTCGGCCTGATCAGCGCCGAGGAGGTGGGCGGGATGGGCCTGGCCCACCGCGCGGCTGCGGAGGTGGTGGAGCGGATCGCGCAGGAGTGCGGCTCGACTGCGATGGTGATGTGCATGCACTACGCCGCCGCGGCGGTGATCGAGGCGCACGGGCCGCGCGCGATGCGTGAGGCAATAGCCGCCGGCCGCCACCTCTCGACGCTGGCCTTCTCCGAGGCCGGCTCGCGCAGCCACTTCTGGGCACCGCTCAGTACCGCCACGCTCCACAACGGCCACGTCCGGCTCGACGCGCGTAAGAGCTGGGCCACCGCCGCTGGCGAGGCCGACAGCTACGTCTGGTCCAGCCGCCCGCTGGGTGCCGAGGGCGCCAGCACCCTCTGGTTGGTGCCATCCGACGCCGCCGGCCTGCGCGTCCCCTCGCCCTTCAACGGCCTGGGGCTGCGCGGCAACGCCTCCAGCCCGATCACCGCCGAGGGAGTGGCGGTGGACCGCGCGGCGATGCTGGGGGGCGACGGCGAGGGCTTCGCGATCATGATGCAGATCGTGCTGCCCTACTTCCAGGTGATGAACGCCGCGGCCTCGCTCGGCCTGATGGAGGCGGCCACCGTCAGGGCGGCGCGCCACGTGGCAGGCACGCAGCTCCAGCACCTCGGCCAGCCGCTCGCCGAGCTGCCTATCGTGCGCGCCTACCTGGCCCGCATGCGCATCCAGACCGACATGGTGCGCGCGCTGCTGCTGGACACCTTGGGCGCCCTCGAGCGCGGCCGCGAGGATGCCACGCTGCGCGTACTGGAGATCAAGGCCGCCGCCGGCGAATCGGCCACTATGGTGACGGACCTGGCGATGCGGGTGTGCGGCGGCGCGGCCTTCCGCAAGGAGGTGGGCGTGGAGCGTATTTTCCGCGACGCGCGCGCCGCCACGGTGATGGCCCCCACCACTGACGTGCTGTACGACTTCGTGGGCAAGGCGGCGTGTGGCATGCCGCTCTTCTGATTCTCCTGCCGGAAGGCGCGCAGCGGTTTCACCGCTGCGCGCCTTCCGGCGGGGAAGAGCGGGAGAATCGTGCGCGGGGCGTCCGCGCGCGCTCCCCGGTGGGGAGGGCCAGGGAGGGCACACCCCCTCAGACCCACCCCCTGAGCGAATAGCGAATGAGGCAGACAGGTGGGACGCGAGATCGATACGCTCATCCGGATGCTCCAGATCTCCCTGGCGGAGACGCTCGCCGCGCTCGCGCCGCTCGCCGACGCCGACCTGGATGAGCCGTCCGACCACCCGTGCGCGCTGGGCGGCAGCGTGCGCGACCTGCTGACGCACAACATCGACCACGAGCGCATGCACGCCGGCCAGCTCTTCAGTGCGCGCTACAACCTCAAGCTGATGCAGAAGGGCGAGGTGCACCGCCTGCTGGCCGAGACCATCCGCGCCCGCACCGAGCTGATCGCCGCGCTCGTGGGCCTGCCGGACGAGGCGGCGGACATGCCGGTGCCCGACGAGGACTGGACCATCCGTGAGATGGTCGAGCACACGGTCTACTGGGAGCGCCACTCGGTGGACGACCTGGCGCGCCGCAGGCTTGCTGGCCGCGCGAGCATCCCGCCCACTGCGCTCGGCCACGTGGTGGACCCGCTCTACGGCCCACTGCCGCTGCCGCGGACCGGGGATCGAGAACCGAGGACCGGGGACCGGGAACCGACGACCGACGACCGACGATCGACCAACGGGTACCAGCCGCCGGACGGCGAGCGCCAGACGCTCGTAGACGCCGGGGACGTGCGCTCGCCCACGGTCCACGGTCTGCCATCTACGGTCTACGGTCCGCCCGGCCCGCCGTCCTACGACGCCGTATTCCACGCGCCGGAGGCTACCTACCGCACGCGCGGCGGCGTGACGCTGGTGATCGACGGCGCGCGCCCGCATTGGGTGAGCGTCAGCGCCACCGGCGCCGAGGTGCTGCGGCTGTGCGACGGGCGCCGCACAGTGGGCGAGATCGGCGTTGCCCTGGCCGCGCGCCACGGCATCCCGCAGCAGCGCGCCGCTGCGGACGCGCTCGCCTTCCTGGAGCAGGCGCAGGCCGTGGGCTACGTGAGCGACCGGCCGCGTCTCGCGCCGGCCTACCGCGGGCGAGCCGAGGCGATCGACCTCGGGCGGCTCGCCGACCTCTACCTGTTCGTCACCAATGACTGCAACCTGCGCTGCACCCACTGCTACGTCTCCTCGGGCGACTATGTGCCGCCGCGCGAGCTGAGCCTGCCCGAACTGCAGCGGGTGGTGGACGAGGCGCGTGCGTTGGGCGTGCAGCGCTTCTACGTCACCGGCGGCGAGCCGTTCATGGTGCGCGGCATCGCCGACCTGATCGCCCACATCACTGCCGAGTCTGACCTGGTGCTGCTCACCAACGGCATGTTCCTCACCGAGAAGAACGTGCGCCGGCTGGCCGGGCTGCGCGGGCGCGGCCGGCTCTCGTTCCAGATCAGCCTGGACGGACCGACCGCCGAGCTGCACAACGCCATCCGCGGGCCGGGCGCCTTCGAGTTGACCACCAGGTACATCCCGAACGCGCTGGCCGCCGGGCTGGACGTGACGATCAGCACGGCGGTGAGTGCCCACACCGTGGATCACATGGCGGACATGACCCGCCTGGTGGCGCGGCTCGGCGTGCGGCAGCACCACATTCTCTGGATGCAGGAGTGGGGAAGGGCGCTCGACCACCGGCCGGCGCTGCTGGTCCCGCCGGCGCGGGTGAGCGCGGTGATGCGCGAGGTGCGCGCCGTAGCCGAGGAGCTGGGCGTGACGGTGGACAACGAGGCCAGCCTGCGGGTGCGGGTGCGGGGCAAGCGCGGCCGGAAGACCGACCTCTGCTCGTGCGGCTGGGAGAGCCTGGCGGTGTTCTCGGACGGGCAGGTCTACCCGTGTGTCTGGCTGGCGGGCGCGCCAGGGCTGGGGTGCGGCAGCGTGCTCGAGCAGCCGCTGGAGCAGATCTGGCGCACGTCGCCCGTGCTGCGCGAGGTGCGCGCGGCGTCGGTGCAGCAGAAGGAGATCTGCAACGGCTGCCACCTGAAGTTCCTCTGCGCCGGCGGCTCGCCCTGCTCCTCCTACTTCGGCAGCCTGGCGACGCGTGGCAAAGGGGACTTCCTGGCGGCCGAGCCGTACTGCGAGACCTTCATGGACCTGACTCACGACATGCTGTGGGAGCAGGCGAGGCCCGATGTTGGATTTTCGATGTTGGCTGTTGGATTGCCCAACGCCCCAATCCATGGCCAATATGCCGCTCCTGTGCTGTACAAGGCGATGGAGGGCCAGGGGGCGCACTGCATGCGGCCGAACACTGTGGCGATCGACCGGGCCTTCGAGGTGGGTGGCTACCACTGCGTCTGCGTGCTGGAGCCGGACGTGGCCGAGGGCGCCGCGCTCAAGTCGCGGCCAGTGCAGGTGGCGGCGCCGAACCCGGTGCCGCCCGACGCGGTGTTCGACGCCGTGGGGGAGCGCTGCGTGGAGCTGCTGCTGCCGATGTCCCGCCAGGTGCGGGCGCTGCGCCCGGGCCAGGTGCTCAAGGTCCTCAGCGACGACCCGACCGCGCGCGAGGACCTGGACGCATGGTGCCGCATGACCGGCCACGAGTTGCTCGCCGCCGTCAAGGGCGACGGCGCCAGCAGCTTCTTCATCCGGCGCGGCGCGCTGTAACAGCCGCCCGCGCCGGCGGTCTGTCCATGTTGGAGGAGTGTGGGTCGGCTGCACCGCACCACGCCCCTTCAAAGAGATGCGGCGGTTGCAGGTCGTTTTTGTTGCGTCTACCGCAAGAATGCGCAAGCACCACGCCCCTTCAAAGAGATGCGGCGGTTGCAGGCCCCCGCGCCTCCAGCCGAGAGGCTTTGCAAACAGGCTCTCAGAGAGGAACGTCCCATGACGATGACACAGACCGAGGCGGCGCCCGAGCGATCCGTGCCGGGGGCGCGCGCGGCGGCGTCCCCCGGTTGGGACCGGCTGCTCCAGCAGGTTGCGCTGGTGATCGGGCGGCTCGGGCTGGCGTACGTGTTCTTCAGCGGCCTGTGGTGGAAGCTGCCGCCCACCTTCGGCTGCCGCAACAACTTCGCCTTCCCGATGGCCAACGCCGAGGGCCGCCCGGACGTGCAGGGCAGCACCGGGCTGTGCTACTGGCTCGGGCTGGAGACGGTCTACGCGCCGCAGCCGCGCAAGGTGCTGATCGCCGACCTGCAGTACGCCGGCGGGCAGCAACTGGGGGTGGACATCAGCCCGCTGGCGCAGCTCAACGCGGTGTTCCTGGAGAACGTGGTCAAGCCGAACATCCGCGTCTTCGGCTACCTGATCTGGGGCGCCGAGCTGACGATCTTCCTGACGATGTTCCTGGGCCTCTTCACGCGCCTGGGCGGGCTGGTGGCGATCGGCATCGCGGCACAGCTCTATATCGGCCTGGCGAACATCCCCAGCCCGTACGAGTGGGAGTGGAGCTACGGCCAGATGCTGCTGCTGGCGGTGCTGATGCTCGGCCTGGCGCCGGGGCGGGTGCTCGGCCTGGATGCGCTGCTCCGCCCGCGGCTCGCCGCCGCCGCAGCGCGCGGCAGCCGCCTGGCCCGGCTCGTCCACCTGCTCACATGAGATTGCGATGCACCGCGCGCTGATCGTCGTCGCGAAGCGGCCCGCCGCCGGGCAGACCAAGACCCGCCTCTGCCCGCCGCTGGACGGCGCCGCGGCGGCCGCGCTCTACGGCTGTTTCCTGCACGATGTGCTGGACGTGGCGCGGCGGGTGCCCGGCGTCCGCCGCACGCTCGCCTACCTGCCGGCGGACACGGGCGGCTACTTCGCCAGGCTCGCGCCGGACATGGAGCGCGTGCCGCAGCGCGGTGTGGGCTTGGGCGAGCGGCTCGACCACCTGCTGGCGGACGCGCTGGCGGTCGGAGCGCATCAGGCGGTGGTGATGAGCAGCGACAGCCCGACCCTCCCGGCCGCCTACGTCGCCGCGGCCTTCGAGCACCTGGACGGGCCGTGCGACGTGGTGCTCGGGCCGTGCGACGACGGCGGCTACTACCTGATCGGCCTGAAGGCGCCCCGGCCGCGGCTGCTGCGCGAGGTGCCCATGAGCACCCCCACCGTCCTGCGTGACACGCTCGCGCTGGCCGGGGAGCTTGGCCTGCGCGCCGCGCTGCTGCCGCCGTGGTACGACGTGGACACCCCGGCGGACCTGGTGCGCTTGCGGGACGAACTGGCCTGCGCGCCGCAGAGCGCCCCCCGTACCCGCGCCTTGCTCCATGCGTGCAGGCCAAGCCTGCATAATACGGAAGAGAGGTTTTCAGCGAGGGACCCAGAGGCCTCCCCTCTCTGACCCTCCCATGCGGAGATCGATGGCCATGCAGGTTTCGCTGATCATCCCGGCGCTCAACGAGGCTGAGTGCCTCGGCCCGCTGCTCGCCGGGCTGCCGCCCGGCCTGGCCGACGAGGTGATCGTGGTGGACAACGGTTCCACCGACGATACCGCGGGGGCCGCCCGGCGCGCCGGCGCGTTGGTGGTGCGCGAGCCGTGCCGCGGCTACGGCTACGCCTGCGCGGCAGGGGCGGCCGCCGCCCGCGGTGACGCGCTGGTGTTCATGGACGGCGACGGCAGCCTCCTGCCGGACGAGGCCGGACGGCTGCTGCGGCCGCTGCGTGAGGGGTGGGCTGACCTGGCGCTCGGCACGCGCATGCGCGGCGGGCTGGCCCCCGGCGCGATGCCGCCCCACCAGGTCTTCGGCAACCGGCTGGTGGCCCAGCTGCTGCGCCTGCTCTATGGGCTGCGCCTGAGCGATCTCGGGCCGTACCGGGCGATCCGGCGCGACCTGCTGCTGGCGCTGGACATGCGCGAGCGCACCTACGGCTGGCCGGTGGAGATGCTGGTCAAGGCCGCCCGCCGCGGCGCCCGCATCGTCGAGCTGCCGGTCAGCTTCCAGCCGCGCCTCGCCGGCCACTCCAAGGTGGGCGGCACCGTGCGCGGCACCGTGCTGGCCACCTACCACATCTTCAGTGTTACCTTTCGCTACGCCTGCGGTGAGCTCTAGGACCACTACATTTCAAATTCGCGGGCGCTGCCCGCAGCCGTGGGGGGGCGGGGGCCGCAGGCCCCCGCGAACCCCTTCTCGGTGGGGGGTGTGGGGACCTGCGGCCCCCGCAACAACACATGCGGCGGGGCAAAGCCCCGCCGCGCCTCCAC
>DATMBA010000318.1:0-2629 GCA_035559635.1 Roseiflexaceae bacterium | reverse complement strand
CCAAGCCCGCCTGCGCGGGCTTTCTCAGGCCGCGCAGGCGGCCTGCGGAACAGATCGCGCGCCCGTTCACGGGCCGGGCGGGCCACGGCACCGGCAGCCATGACGTCGCACCCTATCGCGCCACGGCACACCACCCGGCATGCTATACTGGCGCACATGACCGACCGGCAGGACAACCAGGCCCTGCCGCGCACACTGGCGCTGCCGGAGGACCTGCGCGCGGCGGTGGAGCGCGCGCTGGCCGCCGTGCCGAACGCACGCTGGACCCGCGCGGCGCAGGCCCTGAGCGAGCGCTACCGCGCGCCGCGCAGCGGTGCAGAGCCCCCGCTGGCCACCGGTGCGGCCGACGCGCTCGGCTATGTGGCGCTGGTGCTGCCGGCCGCCTACGCGCAGTTGCGCGGCGCCATGGCCGCCACGGCGGCTCGCATCCCATCCTGGGCGCCGGAGACGATGCTGGACCTCGGCAGCGGCCCCGGCACGGCGCTGTGGGCGGCGGCGGCCCAGTGGCCCACCCTGCGCCACATGGTGGCTTGGGAGCGCGAGCCGGCCTTCATCGCGCTCGGGCGGGACCTGGCGGCGCGCAGCGAGTCCGCGGCGGTGCGCGCCGCGCACTGGGAGCGGGTGGACCTGCTGAGTGTTGCACGTTCAACGTTGAACGTGCAACGTCGGGTCCGCTTCGACCTGGTGGTGCTTGGCCACGTGCTGAACGAACTTCCGGCAGAGCGCCGGGCGGGGGTGGTGGAGGCGGCCTGGCGGCGCACGGCCGGGCTGCTGCTGATCGTCGAACCGGGGACGCCGGCGGTCTTCCCGGTAGTGCGCGCGTCACGCGCCGCGCTGCTGGCGGAGGGCGCACGCACGATCGCACCTTGCGCGCACGACGCCCCCTGCCCGCTGGAGGGCGACTGGTGCCATTTCCCGCAACGCATCTGGCGGCCGGAGTTCCAGCGCCGGGCGCGCGGCGCACCCTCGCCGTGGGAGGAGAGCAAGTTCTCCTACGCCGCGCTGGCGCGCTTCGGGCCGGAGCGCCCGATCTGGGGCCGCGTGATCCGCGAGCCAACGAGCAACAAGGCCTACGCCGAGGCCACCATCTCCGCGCGCGAGGGGATCGTGCGCTACCGGGCGCTCAAGCGCCACCGCGAGGCCTACCGCCGCACGCAGGACCTGACGTGGGGCGAGGCGCTGGAGGAACTACTTGCCTGACAAGGCGGGGGGTCAGGGGAGGCTTTGCTCTCTCTGATAGGGGAGAGTGCATCACATGAAAGCTATCGTCTTCGATGTCCCCGGCGGCCCGGAGGTGCTGCGCTACGGCGAGGCACCGGACCCGCAGCCGGGGCCGGATGAGCTGCTGGTGCGGGTGCGCGCCACGGCGGTGAACCGGGCGGACGTGCTGCAGCGCCGCGGGAGGTATGATCCGCCGCCGGGCGCCTCGCCGATCCTCGGATTGGAGGTGGCCGGCGAGGTGCTGAAGGCGGCCGGCGCGTGGCGGGCCGGCGATCGGGTGATGGCGGTGGTGACCGGCGGGGGGTATGCGGAACTGGCGGCGGTGCCGGCGGGGATGGCCATGCGCATCCCGGAGAACCTGTCGTTCGAGGAGGCGGCCGCCATCCCCGAGGCGTTCCTGACGGCGCACCTGAACCTGTTCACGCTTGGGCAGCTGCGGGCGGGCGAGTGGGTGCTGGTGCACGCCGCGGCCAGTGGGGTCGGCACGGCGGCGCTGCAGCTGGCACGGGCGGCCGGCGCGCGCGTGCTGGCCACCGCCTCGGCGGGCAAGCTGGAGCTGTGCCGGGCGCTGGGCGCCGAGCAGGCGTTCGACTACCGCGCCGGGCCGTTCGCCGAGCGGGTGCTGGCGGCCACCGGCGGGCGCGGGGTGGACCTGGTGCTAGACTTCGTGGGCGCGCCGAACTGGGAGGCGAACCTGGCGGCGCTGGCGCCCTACGGCCGGCTGCAGCTGATCGGCTTCCTGGGCGGCTCGCGCGGGGAGCTGGACCTGGGGCCGGTGATGGGCAAGAGCCTGACGGTGCGCGGCACCACGCTCCGCCGCACCCCGCTGCCGCAGAAGGTGGCCCTCACCGAGGCCTTCGCCGCCTTCGCGCTGGAGCGCTTCGCGCGCGGCGAGCTGCGCCCGGTGATTGACACCATACTGCCGCTGGCGCAGGCCGCCGAGGCCCACCGCATGATGGAGGAGAACCGCAACGCCGGCAAGATCGTGCTACGTGTGGATCACTGAGGCGCTGAGGGGGTGAGCGCGCTGAAGGTCTCCCTCGCTCAGCGCCTTCACTCCCTCAGCGCTTCAGCGTTCCCGACCAACTCGTGCAGCGCCTGCTGGACGCGCGCGCACTCGGCCTCGATCTCCGCCAGCGCGGCCTCGGCCCCCGCCAGTTCCCCATCCCACGCGCGCCGCTCCAGGTCGCGGCACAGCCCCGCCAACGCCAGCGCGCCGAAGGTCTCGCTGTTCGACTTCAGGCCGTGCATCGCCCGGTGTACCGCCTCGGCCCGGTGCCGCACCAGCCCCTCGCGCGCGGCCTCGCATAACGCGGCGGCGTCCGCGCTGTAGGCCTGCACCAGCGACGGAAGCACCTGCGGCGCCTCGTCGCCGAGCATGTCTGTGAGCCGGCGCAGCGCGGCGGGG
>DATMBA010000317.1:0-3850 GCA_035559635.1 Roseiflexaceae bacterium | reverse complement strand
CGCGGCGCGCCGTCGTGCTTGTAGGAGGGCTCGTGTTCCTCGTCCACGATGATCAGGCCGAGGCGCGGCAGCGGCGCGAACACCGCCGAGCGCGAGCCGATCGCCAGCCCGGCCTCGCCGCTGCGCAGCCGCCGCCACTCGTCGTAGCGCTCGCCAACCCCCAACTCGCTGTGCAGCACCGCCAGCGCGCCGGGGAAGCGCGCGGCGAAGCGCCGCACCAGTTGGGCCGTCAGCGCGATCTCCGGCACCAGCACCAGCGCCTGCCGCCCGCGCCGCAGCGCCCGCCCGATCGCCCGCAGGTAGATCTCGGTCTTGCCCGAGCCGGTGACGCCATGCACGAGGAAGACTGAAGATTGCCCCGTGCCTTCATCGCCCCGCGGTGCCGAATGTTCGATCTTCAATCTGTCATCTTCAATCTGGTCGAGCGCCTCGGCGATCCGCTTCCACACCGCCTCCTGCGCCGTGGTGAGCGGCGGCGGCACGTCCGGCGGCACGCCGTCGCCCGCTAGCGGGTCGCGCCGCACCTCGCGCGTGGTCAACTCCAGCGCGCCGCGCGCCGCCAGCGCCCGCAGCGCCGCCAGGTCGGCCCCGCTCGCCCGGTAGATCTCGGCGACCGGAATCGGCAACGATGAGGCACCAACCAGCGGCCGGCGCTCATGCTCACCCGAACCGCTCGCACCGCGCTCGTCCGCCCCGCGCTCGACCCCCGTCGGTCGCCGGTCGGCGGTCGTACCCGTCAGCTGCGCCTCCGGAAACGCGTCCGTCGTTTGTCGTTCGGCGTACGTCGTTCGTCGAAGGTACTCCAGCGCCGCCCGCTGCTTGGGCGCGCGGCCCAGCTCGGCCACCAGCGCCTCAGCCTGCGCCGGGTCGAGCAGCAGGCGGGCCATGCGCTCCAGACGCGGGCGGGCGCGCGCGCGGGTCAGGGCCGCGCCGCGCGCCACTAGGCCCCGCTCCAGCAGCGCCGCGTAGGTGGCGCGCAGCTCAGCGTCGCTGCCGCGCAGCGCCTTGCGCAGCGCGCGCTCGGGTAGCTCGCCGCGCCGCCGCAGGAAGAACAGCACCGCCCGCTCGCCCTCCGGCAGCGCGCCCAGGTCAGCCTGCAGGCCCGCCGGCGTGGCCCGCCAGGTCGGCTCGGCCTCCTGCGAGACCCCTGGCGGCAGCATGAGCGCCAGCGCCTCGTACAGCGGGCTGCGGTAGTGCCCGGCCACCCAGCGCGCCAGCCGGATCTGCGCCGGGGTGATCGCCGCCTCCGGGTCCGCCACATCCAGCAGGTCGCGCAGCACCGGGCCTTCGGCGTCCGGCGGCGCACCGGGGTCCGGCCGCAGTTCCGGCGGCGCGCCCTCCGGCCCACGGTACAGGTCCAGAATCACGCCCTGCACCCGCTGGCGGCGCAGCGGCGCCCACACCAACTGCCCCGGGCGCACCATGGCGCGCAGGCCGGGTGGCACGCGGTAGGTGAAGATCGGGTCGGCGCCAGCGAAGGGGGCGCGCACAGCGACGTCGGCGAGCAGATCGGGCGGCATAGCGCCAGTGTAGCACAGATCAGTCGCGCCGCAGCCGCCGCGTCATGCGGCTGTAGAAGGTGCTCTGGGGGTAGACACGCGCGAAGGTGCAGGTCTGCGGCGAGCGGCGCACCACCACCACGTCCCCCTCGTGCAGCGCGATGTGCTCGCGCCCGTCGGCCGAGAAGGCGGCCGGGTGGCGGCTGCGCAGCGTCAGCGTCACCACCGCATCCTCGTGGAGCACCAACGAGGGGATGTTCGTCAGGTGGGCGGCCAGCGCCACCAGCACCAGCGCCCGCGAGCGCGGGTCCACGATCGGGCCGCCGGCGGCGAGCGCGTAGGCGGTGGAGCCGGTGGCCGTGGCGACGATCACCCCGTCGGCGTGGTAGGTGGTGAGCTGCGCGTCGTAGATCTCCACGTCCACCAGCACCGTGCGGTTGATGTCGCCGCGCGCCACCAGCATCTCGTTCAGCGCCAGGGCGTGGTCCGGCCGCTCGCCGCCGTCGTGGTCGTGGTAGATCGTCGCCTCCACCAGGGTGCGCTCGTCGCGCCAGCCGCCGCCCCCCAGCAGCGTCTCCATTCCCTGGTACAGGTTCTCCGGCAGCAACTCGGCCATGAAGTTCAGGCGGCCGAGCGCCACCGGCAGCACCGGCACGCCGCAGCGGATCGCCAGGTGGGCCGCGCGCAGCACCGTGCCGTCCCCACCGAGCGCGACGATCAGGTCCACGAAGTCCAGCGCGTGCGGTTCGCGCGCCTCGGCCGACACGCCGCGCCAGACGTCGATGGCACGGGCGCGCAGCCAGCCGTCCAACTCGCGCGCGAGCCGCTCGGACTCGGGCATGTGCGGGTTGTAGATCACGGCGACCTTGTTCATAGGCTGCCTGCACATCCTGCGCCGCTCATGCGCCTTCGGTCGCTAGAGCGCCGGTCACGTATTGCCCGGCGGGGGCTGCGGGGGTCTGCGGCCCCCGCAAAACCCCTCGAGGATTCTTGTTGGATGGGCTGCGCCCCCCCAACTTCCGTCAGGGGTCGGGGGCCACCACCACGTCCGCCACGCCGGCGATATCCTGCACGGCCGCGAACGCGGCGGCCCGCGGCCCCACCGCCAGCAGCGGCACCGGATTGCGGGTGTGCGCTGGCGCCGTCAAGCTCTCGACGTTGCCGTGGTCGCTGGTGAGCAGCAGCGTATCCTCGGGGCGCATCGCCGCCAGCACCCCGGCCACCAGGCCATCGATGCGGGACATCGCGGCGTGGATCTGCGCCGCAACGGACGAAGGACCAATGACCAACGACGAACGCTCGTCGCCGTCGGCAGTCTCGCCCGCCGCTTGCTGTCCGTCGACGGTCGGCGGTTGGCGGTCAGTCGTCGTTCGTCGTTCGTCGTTCGTCCACCGCCCGTGCCCTGCCAGGTCCGGCAGGAACGTCTCGAAGAACACCAGGTCGTGCGCGCGGGCCAGACGAGCGAGCGCCGCGCCGGCCTGCTGCGGCGAGATAGGCGGCGCATCCAGGCCGCGGGCGCGCCCGGCCTCGCCAGTGATGTCCCACGCCACCGCCTCACCCGCACGCAGGTCATCGCCGTCACGGAAGCGTACCCCGGCGCCCGCGGCGGCGATCACGCTGGCGGAGCGGCGGATGCGGCGGGCGGCGAGCGCCTCCCAGTAGCCGGGGCCGAAGGCGTTGGCGAAGGCCGGGCTGCCGCCGCGGGCGGCGACGCGGCGGAAGATACTGCGGCTGGCCAGCAGCGGGCGCAGAGCGGTGGGCGGGAAGTGCGGCTGGTGGCGGCCGTGCAGCGCTGCGGCGTTCACCCCCGCCAGCAGTGCCGTTTGCCCTGTGCCGCTCTGGGGCAGGCCCGGCACGCCCAGCGTGGCGTCGATCGCGTGGAGGAGCACCAACGGACGATCCACGGCAGACATGGAGGGATGAGCATAGCGCACCGTGGATGTCGTTCGCCAGGCGCCTGTTTCTCTGTGCGCTCCGTGGTCTCCGTGGATCAAAAACGGCCCGGCATGCACCTGCTCCAGCGTCAGCGGGCCGCCGAGCAGCGCCGCCAGCGCCGGCGTGGCAGCCGTGGTGAGCGGATTGTCCGGCCCCGCCGGTGCCAACCCAACCCCATCTATGAAGATAAAGATAATACTCACAGCGCAAGTATAGGAGAATCGCCGGCCGGATGCAAATTTGACAGCCTTTAACCAGCGCGGTATAATGCCGGTGTTGACTACCGTACAGAAAACCTGTTCGCCTTGCGGTCCTGAAACGAGTACGTGCCGCAGCTGATAGGATTCCCAACGAGGTTCGCTACCAACGACTCGAAGGGAGGCCAACCATGCGCGACACGTACCGCCGGTATCGTG
>DATMBA010000316.1:0-7377 GCA_035559635.1 Roseiflexaceae bacterium | reverse complement strand
CATCCTCCACCACCCACCACCCACATCCATCCTCCACCACCCACCGCCGGGCGCTGCGGCGGCGGTAGGCGCCCTCTTCCAGGGCGGGGGGGTTGGGGAGGGTCGGAGGGGCAAGGCCCCTCCGAACACAAGATATTGTGGGGTCGAAAACTCGCAGGCCCCGTGCGCGTACGCGCGCAGCGCTACCCCTTCGCCACCTGTACGATCTCGTACTCAGTGGCCGGGGTTGGCGGCGTGCCAAAGCGGGCATTCACGGCGTAGAGCGCGCTGCCGAACTCGGCGATCGTCGTCGGCACGCGGAAGGCCGGGTCGCTGATGGTCCGGGCGATGTGCCCGGAGGTCAGATCGGTCGACAGTTCGACGACGGCGATCTCGTTGAGCCGGTTGCGCACGACATACAGCGTCTTGCCGTCCAGCAGGATCCCGTCGCCGTTCGTGACGCTGCCACCGCCGAGGTCGATCCGCGATGCTGCGCCGCTGGTGGGATCTACGGTGTAGAGCTCGCCGCGCGTGCTGTTGACCACGATCAGGGTCTTGCCGTTCGGCGTGGCGTCGATGCCGTTGGCGTTGAAGCCGGGCACCTGCACCCAGTCCCCGCCGAGCGTGATGGCCTGGACCTGCGACTGGTCCGGCAGCGCTCCGCCCGCCGATAGTGGCAGCCGGTAGAGTACAGCGTTGAATGAGTCGGTGAAGTATGCCGCGTCGCGCGTCACCACCACATCGTTGATGAACGTCGGCGGCCCGGCGAGCGTGTACTCGGCCACGCGGGCGCCGCTACGCGCGTCGTACACCGCAGCTGTCCCGGTGCCTCCGCCGGCGGCGAAGATGTAGCTGGTGCGCCGGTCGAAGGCCAGCCCGACGGCCGTGCGTCCGGTCTCCCCGTGCGCCAGGATCTGGCCTTCCCCCGTGCGCAGATCGGCGGCGTAGATCGCGCCATTGGCCAGCGATCCGGCGTAGATCACCGGGCCGTGCCCGGTCACCACACCCTCGGGCTGGAAGCCGTTCGGCAGGCGGATGATCGACGGGAAGGTCTCGGCGGCGCCGGCAGCCGGCGCGCCCCCGGCCAGAAACAGCATCAGCCCGGCCACTGCCACTATTGTCCACCGGAGTCGTCGCATCGTCTCTCCCTCCTTGCTGGATGAGAGCTTGTTTGAAAAGCCTCCCAGCTGGGGGCGCGGGGGCCTGTGGCTCCCGCATTTCCCCCACCAGCCGCTGCGAGGCAGGCGGGGGATGTGTGAGGAGTGAACCCCCTCACGCTCCCCGTTTCAAACAGGCTCTGAGAAAGATTTGTGCGAGGAACAGCTCCTCGCACAAACCTTTTGCCCATGAGAGAGTACGTGCTGTGGTGTGGGGATTGATCTCTTGGAGGGCTACCCCCTGGCCGGCGCCAGCGTCATGCGCCTGACGGCAACCTCCTCGACGCGGCTGCGGCTCCAGGGCATGGGGTGGTACTGGCCGTTCAGCCAGGGCTGAATGAAGTCGGCGTAGTGCAGGCTGCCGGGGTGGCCGGACTGCCCCGTGGCGTGGATGCTCTGGCTGCGGTCCCAGTCGCCGGGGTCACAGATCTGCCGGTAGGAGGGGCCGGCGTAGAAGGGTGGGCCGGCGAACTCGCGCGGCGCATGGCCCATGCAGACGGTGTCCTCGTCGCCGCCGGTGGGGAACGGCCCGCGGTTGAAGATCGCATCCAGCGCCGGCAGCGACCCGAGCGCGTGGCGCACGGTGAGCGTGTGGCTGCGGCCGTAGCGCCACTGGGCCACATCGTCGCCAAGCTCGGCACGCAGCTCGGCCACCGTCGCGGCCCACGCCTCGGCGAGCACATCGTCCCAGGTGCGTTCGCCGGGCAGCCAGCCATCCTCCCGGTCGGCGGCGCGGCGCACCACGCGCGGGAAGGCGCGGCGCAGGAAGTCCTGGCCAGGGAGCGCCGCGAAGGCGCCGAGGCCGGCGGCGATGTCCAGCGCGCCGGCGATGTCCGCGTGGGCGGCGGTGAGCAGCCGGCTGCGCAGGCGGGCATAGATCGTGCCGCCCACGCAGTTGGCCCCCAGGTCCCCGTCCCAGGCGGCCAGCGCGTCGCGGGCCGCCTCGGCCACCGGGGACGCGGCCGGCAGCCGCCCGGCGAGCGCTGCCAGCTCGAGGCCCGGGAGACTGCGGACGTCGGTCTGGATCTGGCCGAACGTCTCGGCGGTGTGCTCGGCCGTCTGCTGGATCAGGTCGCGGATGCGCTGGGCGCGGTAGCCGCTGATCCATTCGCCGCTCAGCGGCCGCGCGTGGTCGTCGCCGACGATGCGGTTGTTGGCGGTGACGACGAAGCCCTCCGGCGGGTCGAGCACGGTGGGCAACTCGCCGGAGGGGATGAAGCCCTGCCACTCGTACTCGCCGCTCCAGCCGGGCGCGGGCAGGCGCCCGTCGCCCTGGGCGCGCACGGGGATGCGGCCACGCAGTGCGTAGCCGATGTGCCCGGCCACGTCGGCGTAGGTGAAGTTGTGCGGCGCCAGGTTCAGGTCATCGAGCGCCGCGCAGAAGCTATCCCAATCGTGGGCGCGGTTGAGGCGCAGGAAGTTCTCCAGCGGCGAGGCCGCGTCGAGCGACGTCCAGCGCAGCGCGATCGGCTGCTCGTCCGTGCTGCCGTTGCCCTCCGGGTGCGGCGCCAGCGGCGTGATGATCGGGCCGTGGCGCGTGATACGCACCTCCTCGATCACTACCTCGCGCTGGCCGCGCACCGCGATCTCCTCGCGCACCAACTCGGCCTGCTCCCAGCGCCCCTGGTACTCGTAGCGCAGCCCCGTGGGGTCCTGCGGGTCGAACCGCTCCAGGTAGAGATCCTGCACATCCACCATGCCGTTGGTCATGCCCCAGGCGATGTGCTCGTTGTGGCCGAGCACCACACCGGGCGCGCCGGGCAGGCTGGCCCCGGTCACGTGGTAGTCGTCGGCGTTGAGGTGGTTCTCATACCAGATCGAGGGGATCTGGATAGGCAGGTGCGGGTCGTTGGCGAGCAGCGGGCTGCCGGTGGCGCTGCGGGAGCCGGCCACTGCCCAGGCGTTGCTGCCCTGGCCGGCGCCGTCCACCATGTAGCGGCGCGTCGCGGCGGCGCGGTCCAGCGCGCCCTCGCCCATGTCCGGCCGATAGTGGACCCCAGGTGGGACGATCAGCGGATGATCGGGCGGGTAGGACGGGTCGATCGCGGCGGCGCGCTCGGCACCCACCGCTGCCACGATCCGGGCGCGCAGCAACTCTTGCTTCCAGTTCTCCGAGAGCGAGAGCGACATGATCTTCGTCCACGCCAGCACGTCCGCCACCTCCCAGCGGCGCGGCCGCAGGCGCAGGACGGTGAACTCGACGGGCAGGTTGCCGCTGTGCTGCTCGATGAAGGTGTTGATGCCGCGCACGTAGGACTCGGCGGCCAGGCGCGCCTCGTCGGAAAGCAGTTCAGCCTCGCGGCGGGCCACCCGCCCGAGGCCGAGGACACGCACGAAGCGATCGGAGTCCAGCGCCACGGCGCCGAACACCTCGGCGAGTTGGCCGAAGGCGACGCGCCGCTGAAACTCCATCTGCCAGAGCCGGTCCTGAGCGTGGACGTACCCCTGGGCCATGAACAGGTCGGCGCGGTGCCTGGCGTAGATGTGCGGCACGCCCCAGCGGTCACGGAGCACGTGCGCCGGCGCCGTGAGGCCGGGGAGTGGCAGCGTGCCGGAGGTGCGGGGCAGCGGCCGGCGCAGGGCCGCGAGCGCACCGACCCCGGCGATCCCGGCCGCGGTGCCGATCAGGATGCCGGCGGTCTTGCCAATCTGTCCGAGCGAGATCATAGGGTTCCTTCGCTGTCGGGATGCGACGCGCGGGCAGGGTCGCCTGTCCGCGCGTCGCATCGCAAGCAGGGCGAGGCCGCCACTGGCAACCTGCCTTCGGCGGCCGTGCCGGGGCATGTGGCCCCTGTGGGGGCGCCGCTACTGGTCAGGCGGCAGCGACGTGGCGATATCATACACCAGCACCTGCACGTCCAAGCCCTCCTCGGTGAGCAGCTTGAGGGTGATCTCCTGCGTCGCCGCCTTGATGGCCTCCTCGTGCTCGGCGGGCGCGTAGGCGCGGATGGCCGCCTCTTCGCCCGAGCGGCGCTTCACACGGATGACCGCCTGCGGGCTTGCGCCCTTGATGCGCGCCGTCAGGTCGGCGATAGCGTCCTCGATCGTCATGGGGCGTCCTCCTGGAGATCCTGCTGTGAACACGGGAGGTCAGGGAAGGCAAAGCCCGCTCTGAACCCCACCCTCACGATAGCCGCCGGATGCGGGCGACAAGCTCGCTGAGCATGAGCGCGGTGGCGCCCCACACCTTGTGGCCGGCGATGGCGAAGAACGGCACCCGCACCTCCAGCCCGCGCAGCGTCCACTGCTCCACCACCACCCGCGCCGGGTCCAGCAACTCGCGCAGCGTCACGGTGATAACGGCGCTCACCTCCCGGTCATTGATTTGCAGCGCCGGCGGCCGGGCGCTGAAGCCCACGACCGGCGTGATGCGGAAGTTGCTCGGCGGGATGTAGATCGGGGTCAGCGTCCCCCAGATCGCCACCGTGGCCGGGTCGACGCCAAGCTCTTCCTCGCACTCGCGCAGCGCCGTCGCCGCCGGGCCATCGTCCTCCGGGTCGGTCGCGCCCCCTGGAAGCGACACCTCGCCGCGGTGGTTCGGCAGGTGATCGCTGCGCACCGTCAGCGGCAGACGCAGGTCATCGCCGTCGGGGTAGAGCAGGATCAGCACCGCGCCCGGCCGCGGCGTCACGTCAGGCGGCGGGTCGAACGGCCGTATCGTCCGCCCGGACAGGTCGCGCACGAGCAGAAGTTGGTCCGGCAGGACGGCGGGGCCGGGCTGAAGCGCGGCACGTGCGAGCGCCTCCCAACGCTCCCAGCCCACCCGTGCGATCGTCTCCGCCACGCGCCCCGCCCTCCTTCAGCCGACCCGGCCTCCATTGTAGAACATAGCATACCCGGCACAAACCTGCAAGCGCTCTCCTTCTCTGATCCAGGAGACAGGTGATTGGTCATAGGTCAGAGGAGTTACGCCTGCACAACCGCTCGCACCTCTCGCCTATGCCCTATGAGCCTGGTTGAAAAGGGGAGCATGAGGGGGGCGCAGGCCCCCGCGCCCCAGGCCAGGAGGCTTTTCAAACAAGCGCTATGACTGCGCCGCAGCCGCTATGGGATCGGCGTGCGGCCGGGCAGCGGCGTCGGCGTGACTGGGGGCACGCTGCAGATGAACTCGAGCAGCACCTGCTCGCTGCCGCGCACCCGCGCGCTTACGACGTACTCGCCGGCACGCTCCATGCCGACGATCAGCGGCAGTGTGAAGGCGCCGTCCGGCCCGGCGCTGCCGCCTCCGACAGTGCGCTGCCCGAAGAAGAGCAGGATCGGCGCGCGCGGCGGCCCTTCGCCCCTCACCGTGATCGTCTCGCCTGGCGTACAGGGGACTGTGCCGGAGAGCTTCACCTGCGGCGTCGGCAGCGGCGGCTCCGTCGGGACCATGGTCTGCGCCGCCGGCTCCGGCGTGCTGGCGGTCGGCAGGGCGGATACCACCGGCGGCGGGGCGGCCGTCGCTGGCGTGCCCACCGCCGGCGCGGGTGTGGCCGGTGTCTGTGGCGTGGCTGGCGCCGTGGTGGCAGCGGCGGTCGCCTCGGGTGACGGGTACGGGTAAGGGGTCTCCGCCTCCTGCATGCGTGCCGGGCGGTGGCCGTCCATCGTCCGCGCGGACGGCGGCTCGTCCGTGCGCGCCAACACGGTCATCGTCAGCAGCAGCCCGGCGGCGATGATAGCCAGCGGCGGCCAGAGTCCTCTCCGGGGCATCAAGCGTTCCTCATCTATCTGTGGCAACGACGATGGGAGCCTGTGGAAAGACCACCTGGCGGGTGGCGCGCGGCCGAGGTGCGCGCAGCGTGTCGCCCCTCAGCGAGGGGGGGCGGGGGAACCTGATTCCTCCACAACCTCTCTTCCTCGGGGGTCGTGGGGTTGTGCCCCACGCCATACGATCACGCTTTCTCAAACAGGCTTTGAGACGCGATAGCATAGTATCTGCCACTATACCACAACGGTGAGGTCCGTGCCAGACTCGTGCTATAATTCATAATGAAGTTTCAACCTTTCATCGCAACCTCAGAGGAGCGAGTCGATGTCCTGGACCGAGAAAGTGCTCGCTGACCTCAGCGCGCACGGCCACCGCGTCACTGGCCCGCGCCGGGCGATCCTCGATCGCATCACGCAGTACACTCAGCCCTTCAGCGCCGAGCAACTGTTCAAAGACTTGGGCGGCGATCAGGGACCGATCGGCCGCGCCACGATCTACCGGACCGTCGACCTGCTCCTCGACGACGGCTGGCTCTCGCGCGTGCACTGGAGCGCCTCGAAGGAGACGGCCATGGCCTCCGAGCACGCCTATGTCCCGGTGGAGGGCGGCCATCAGCACCACATGGTCTGCAAGAACTGCGGCGCGGTGGTGGCCTTCGAGGGCTGCGACATCGACGAGATCCTGGGCGGCCTGGCGCGGCGCCTGAACTTCCGCGTGGACGGGCACTGGCTCGAGGTCTATGGCCTGTGCCAGGTGTGCCAGCGCCAGAGCTGAAGCGAAACGTTAATACCTCGGGGAGGGGCCAGGGGAGGGCCAAGCCCTCCCCGACAACCCTGTCCCAACGTTAGCTTCTCCCACAGCGCGCTGTAATGCGGCATCGATGGCCTGCTGAAACTCCTCGAAGGGCCGCGCGCCGATCAGCCGGGTGCCGTTGATGTCGAAGACCGGGCGTGAGCGGACCCCCTCGGCCTGCGCGGCGCGGAAGTCAGCCTGGATGGCCTCCCGATGCCGGCCTGCCACCATGCACGCGTTGTAGGCGCCTAAGTCCAGCCCGACGTCCTGCGCGAACACGGCCAGCGCCGCGTCGATGCTCGAGCTGCTGTAGATCTCGCCCTGGCCTGCGTAGATCGCCCGGCGCATCTCCCAGAACTTGCCCTGGTCCGCGGCGCACTCGGAGGCTTCGGCCGCCCGCAGGGACTCTTCGCCGAGCTGGAGCAGGTGCCGGTAGACCAGGCGGACCTTGCCGGTGGCGATGTACTGCTCGATGATCTGTGGCTCTGTTTCCATCACGTGGAAGGCGCAGGACGTTCAGAGGAAGTCCGAGAAGTCCTGCAGAACCACGGGTGCATCCGGGCTGCCAAGGTAGTTGTAGCCCTCCGGCGTGCGCCCACTGGGGATGGCCGCCGGCGCTGGTGCCTCGGTGGGGCCGCTTGCCGGCGCGGCGGTGGGTGCGGCGGTTGTGGGAAGCGCCGCCACCGCGGTGGGCGCCGGCGGCTCGGTGGCAGCGGGTGGCCGGGGCGAGGGTGCAGCCGGCGTAGCCGCGCCTACGCTTGG
>DATMBA010000315.1:0-12906 GCA_035559635.1 Roseiflexaceae bacterium | reverse complement strand
GTCCGCTGCCGCTCCCCGGCCAGGTGTTCGCCGTCGCAGAGCTGGCGCGCGAGGGGCCGCTGCCTGGTGTGGGCGCCGCGCTGTCGGCGCTGGCCGGCCCGGCCGCGCGGGCGCTCGGCGAGCTGCCCTTCGACAGCGCCTACCTGCGCTACGCCTGTGTGGCGGACACGGGCCGCGCCCGCGCGCTCGGCTGGCAGCCGCAGCACTCGGCGGAGGATGCGCTGCACGAGTTGGCGCGCACGGGGGCGGCTGCATACCATCCATGAGGAGAATCGCTCCATGACGACTCCCGACACACCCCTTCCACCCGAGACCGATCCTTCGGCCGACTCCCAGGCCGAGTCGCCTCCCCCGCTGAAGCATCGCCGCGCCCGCTCGCGTAAGCCGCCCACGCCCATGGAATCCACGGCAACCGCACCAGCCCCTGCCGCTGATCTGGAGCCGCCGGTCGGTGGCACGGCATCCTCAGTTCCTGCTGGCGCGCCGCCATCCGAGCCGGCCACTGCGGAGCTGCCGGTAGGCGGCGCCACATCCCCGGCGGCCGCTGTGGCGCCGGCGGCCCGGCTGGAGCCACCAGCGAGCGCGGCGCCTGCGCCAGCCGCTGCGGCAGCCGTTGGCGTGAGCGCGACGGATGCGCTGCGGGCCGAGGCCGCCGCCGCCGTGCAGGAGTTGGAGGTGGAGATCCGTAACCAGCCGGAGGGCGCCGGTACCCGCGACCTGGCCGCCGAGGCGCTGCGGCTCATCCGCGAGAACCTGGCGCGGCTCAGCCCGCCCGCGCTGCAGCGGGCGGCGGCGCTGATCCGCGAGAACGTGCTCAGCGGCGACTATCTCGACCCCGACTTCTGGCGCGGGATAGGGATGGTGCTGCGCTACCAGGCCGAGGAGACCTCCGCCCTGGTCCAGCGCCGTCTGAAGGGCGAGTACACGCTGGATGCCTACGGCATGGACCAGGAGTTGATCGACATCGTCCGACCGTTCGCGGCCTTCCTGTACCGTACCTGGTGGCGCGTCACGGCCGAGGGGCTGGCGCACATCCCCGCCGAGGGGCCGGCGCTGCTGGTGGCCAACCACTCCGGCGTGCTGCCGTGGGACAGCGCCATGATCGCCACGGCGGTGCTGGAGGACCACCCGCAGCCGCGGCTGGTGCGCAGCCTGCACGCCAGCTGGCTGGGGAGCGTGCCGGTGATGGCGCCGGCGCTGGCGGCCTTCGGGCAGGTGCCGGCGCTGCCGGAGAACGCCGAGCGGTTACTGGGGGAGGGCCAGCTGGTGTGCGCGTTCCCCGAGGGCGCGCGCGGGGCGGGCAAGCTGTTCTGGAACCGCTACAGGCTGGCGGCCTTCGACGCGGCTGGCTACGTGCAGGCGGCCCTGCGCACCGGCGCGCCGATCGTCCCGGTAGCGGTGATCGGCGCCGAGGAGATCTACCCTGTGGTGGCCGACGCCCGGCCGGTGGCGCGGCTGCTCGGCTTCCCCTTCTTCCCGCTTACGCCGCTCTTCCCCTGGCTCGGCCCGCTTGGGCTGATCCCGCTGCCCAGCAAATGGACCATCATTTTCGACGCGCCGATCGCCACCCGGGGGCTTGGCCCCAACGCGGCTGACGATCCGGCCAGTGTGCAGCGGCTCGCCGGGGTGACGCGCGCCCGCATCCAGGCCCTGCTGGACGAGCGCGTGCCCGCCCGCAAGTCGGTCTTCTTCGGACGCTAGCCCGCATAGCGTGCCGGCTAGCGCCGGATGACAACAGGAGGAGGGCCAGGGAGTCTGTGCTCTCCCTGGCCCTCCCCTCGTCTATGCCTCGCGGGCGCGGTCCTTTGGCTCCAGCAGCCCCTCGTGCCCCAGCGCCCGCTCGATGCGCTCCAGCCGGGCGGCGAGCATACGGCGTGTCTCCTCCTCGGCGATCTCGCGCGCCCGCACCCGGTAGAGGATCTCCTCCTCCAGCCGCCGCACCCCCCCGATACGGTCCGCCACCAGCCCGATCAGAAAGATGATGAAGCCCAGGATCAGCGCGCCTACGCCGCCCACCAGGGACTGGAAGTTGTCCTCCGGGTAGTTGTCCACCAACTGCCGCATGAGGTAGACGAACATCGCCCGGCCGAGCAGCAGCAGGCCGACGACGATGAACGGCGCGGCCAGGTAGGAGAAGGTCTTGAGCGGCTCGTAGGTGGCGTAGGTGCGGGCGATGGTGGCCGCCTGGCGCTTGATGAAGTTCCAGTTGCCCTGGTGCAGCCGCGAGGCGCGCGCCACCGGGTTGGTGGCGATCGGCACCGTGGCGATCGTCAGGCGGCGCTTGCCGGCCTGGATCAGGCTCTCCACCGTGTAGGAGAACTCGGTGGTGACGAAGGTGCGCAGCGCGTACTCGCGCGAGAGCGCCCGGAAGCCGCTCACCGTGTCCGGCACGTCGGTGTCCGAGGCCCAGCGGACGATGCCACTGCCCACCGCCTGCAGCATCTTCTTGAGCGGCGAGAAGTGCGGGCTGTCCGCCACCTGCCGGTCGCCGATCACCATGTCCGCCTGGCCGGCGACGATCGGCGCCACCAGGCGCGGGATCTCCGCGCCGGGGTACTGGTTGTCCCCATCGGTGTTGACGATGATGTCCGCCCCGAGGCGCAGCGCGGTGTCGATGCCGGTCTGGTAGGCGGCGGCCAGGCCCTTGCGGCTCTTGTGGCGCACCACATGGTCCGCGCCGTGCGCCAGCGCCACCGCCACTGTGTCGTCGGTGCAGCCGTCGTCGACGATCAGCACCTCGACGCTGTCCACGCCGGGGATGTCCCGCGGGATGTCTGCCACCACCTGGGCGATCGAGTCGGCCTCGTTGAGGACCGGGATCTGGACAATGAGCTTCATGCCGCCGGCAGTTCTCCTCCTGAACGCGGCCGGATTGTACTCGAGCGCGTGTGGTTTGTAAAGCGCAGCGGCGTGATCGTGCAATGATGGGACCTTCGTGGATATCGTGGCCTGGATCCAGCCTGCGGTAGGAGCGCAGTCAGACCGCTGTAGGACGCGGGGGGTACACTCGCCCCATCAGGCGAATCATACAACAGGAGTGAGACCATGTCCGAGGCAAACAAGGCGCTGGCGCGCGAGTTTTTCGAGGCGGTGTGGAACCAGCACAATCCGGGCGCGGCGGACACCTACTTCGCGGCCGATTACGTCGACCACAACCTGGTCTTGCCCGGCCAGCCCCAGGGCGTCGCCGGCGCGCGGGCGGTGTTCGAGTCCTTCATCGCGGCCTTCCCCGATGTGCACTTCACGATCGACACCCAGCTGGCCGAGGGAGATATGGTAGCGACGCGTTGGACGGCCACCGGGACGAACAGCGGGCCGCTGATGGGCATGCCCCCGAGCGGGAAGCCGATCACCGTCACTGGCATCGACATCGTCCGCATCGCCGGCGGCAAGATCGCCGAGCGCTGGGGCATGTTCGACGGGCTTGCGATGATGCAGCAGGTCGGGGCCATCCCGGCGCCGCAGGCCTAGCGCGCTTTCAGCGTAGGCGGGGGCGTACGGGAGGCAGGAGGGCTTGCCCTCCCGAAGCCTCCTTCTCTCCAGGGCACGGGTGGGGGTGCAGCCCCCGCGACCTATCTTCCCAATGAGCTGGAACTGCGCGTAGCGCGGAGCGGGGGTGTGGGCGCAGCCCCCGCGACACTCCTCTCCCAATCTGACCAGTCCGACAGGACTGCTAAAGCCCAAAGGAGCGCACATGTCCACCGAACAGAACATCGCCATCGTCCGGCGGATCTTCGACGAAGTGATCAACCAGGAGAACAAGGCCGCGCTGGACGACATCCTCGCGCCGGACCTAGTGGTTAACGATCCGCTAAACGGCCGTCTGCAGGGCGCCGAGACGTTCAAGGGGCTGCTGGCGTTCTTCGACGCGGCCTTCCCCGGCCACCGCGTGACGGTGCACCGCTACATCGCGGAGGGCGACTGCGTGGCGGTGCATCACATCCACTACGCCAGGCACGCCGGCGACTTCATGGGCCTGCCGCCCAGCGGCCGCGAGCTCGTGGTGCCCGGCCTGGAGCTCTACCGCTTGAGCGAGGGCCGCATCGTCGAGTTCTGGCGCCACGACGACGACGCCGGCATGCTGCGGCAGCTCGGCCTGCTGCCAGCCCCCGGCCAGTGAGCAGCCCCATGATCGCCGATCAGATCCACGTGGCCCGCGAGCGCCTGCGTTCCGACCGGCCGGGGGCGCTGGCAGCGCTGAACGAGCTGTTTCGGGGTGGTGCACCGCCCAGCCCGCCGCTCGCCGGCCGCTACGCCGGCGAGCTGGTGGCGCTGGACGTGGCGCCGGGGCTGACGCAGCTCGCCGCCGCGCTCGCCGCGGCCTGGCTGCCCTGGCAGGGCAAGGGGTTCGACCCGCAGCGGGCGCGGGGCTACAACATCTTCACCCGCGACTCGTTCCCGCTCGCCAACCTCTTCTGGCCGCTCTACCGCCGCTACGTCGGCGACGGGCCCCATACCTACCGGGCGTTCTTCTTCCGCACCTGGGCCGGCCCCGGCCTGATGGACCCGGACCGGCAGGTGCTGAAGATCGACTACGACCTGCCGGAGAACCCGCCGCGCACCATCCGCCGCGTGCTGGACGAGCTGGTGCAGATTGAGGACGGCCTGTACCTCGGTAAGGCGCACCTGCGCTGGTGGTGGGGGAGCTGGCAGACGGTGGCGTACTTCTCCCTGGCGGCGGCCTCGGACGGGAGGGTGGGATGAAGCTCAGCTGGACCGGCGCACTGGACATCGGGTTGGGCCTTCCGACGACTATGCGGGGTGTGAGCGGCGATGTGGTTCTGGCGTTCGCCCGGCGCGCGGAGGCCGCGGGCTTCGCCAGTGTGGGCATGATCGACCGGCTGGCCTACTCCAGCTACGAGCCGTTCGTCACCCTCGCGGCGGTGGCCGGTGCGACCACGCGGGTACGGCTGATCGCGATGATCCTGATCGCGCCTCTCCGCGGGGCTGCACTGCTGGCGAAGCAGGCCGCGACGCTCGACGCTCTCTCTGGCGGGTGGCTGAGCCTGGGACTCGGCCTGGGCATGCGACCGGACGACTACCAGGTCGCCGAGGTCGCTTTTGAGCGCCGCGGGCGACGGCTGGACGCTCAGATCGCGCTGATGAGGCGCCTGTGGTCCGGCGATGCGGCCGACGGCCAGGTGATCGCGAGCGTGCGGGCGGAGCGGGAGGCTGCCGGGCGTGACGGCCGGCCGCGGATCGTCGGCAGCCTGGCGTACGCGCTCGGCGAAGGCCCCCACGAGCGTGCTGCCCGGCATATCCGCGACTACTACGCCTTCCTCGGCCCACGCGCCGAGCTGATCGCCCAGCGCCTCCCCAGCCAGCCCGCGCCCCTGCGCGCCGCGATCGAGCGCATAGCCGGGCTGGGCTTGGACGAGCTGGTGATCTTCCCCGCGGTCCCGGAGATCGAACAGATCGACCGGCTGCTCGATGCGATCGGCTGACCACGCCACGGGGAGCGCGAGAGGATGCCCCTCGAAAACCTCCGCTGTTGATCCGGCGCCGCGCAGCCCGTGGCTACCTGTGTAGGAGACACTATGGCCCCGAAGGTATCCTTCAACCCCGAGCGCCTCGGCTTCTACGAGAAGGCCGGCTGGGAGGCGTACTACGATCGCGACTGGCCGCGGGTGCTGCGCCTGATGGTGCGCCTCAACCGCGAGCAGTTCCGCATGCCCTGGCCTACCGCCGTGGCCGCCGCGCTCGACACGGTGCGCGCCTCGGTGGCCTTCGCGCCGCGAGACAACGACCTGCCGGAGACGAAGCGTCACCTCGAGCGCTTCTACCACAAGGCCCGCCGCTCGGTGGATATGCGCGCCGACGCTGCGACGCTGGCCGCGCTGGAGCTGGACTATTGGCTGGTCCACCGCGAGTTGGCCGCGCGCCGCAAGGTCAACCGCGCCGACGACGACATCGAGCCGATGGTGCGCTCGCTGGCGAACCTGCACGCCGCGCTGTTCGACTCGACGCCCGAGCGCATGCGCGTCTCGGCCGAGCTGCGCGCGCTGGCGGCGGTGGCGGTGGACCGCATCACCGGCCGTTACTCCGAGGACGTGGCGGCCGACTGGCGGCGGGTGGAGGCGCTGCTGGCGCAGGCTTACCGGGCGGTGCTGCTGGCCCTGGACCGCGCACCTACCCCCGGCGCCGAGCGCGCGGCACACTCCTGAGGTGACGAGATCTACGTAGTCGGCGCCCCTGGCGGAGGTGCGGGGGGCCGCGCCACTGCGTAACGCCTGTGAGGCGAGCGGTGGGGAGGGTCAGGGAGGGCATACTCTCTCTGAAAAACCCCTTCTTTTCCGCAGCCTGGCCTGCAAGCCTGAGGCCGCTGCGCCGCAGGCGCACCAGAGGTGAGGGAGCCATGCCGAAGATCGTGAGCAGCATCGCCATCGCCGGCTCGCCCGAGGCCATCTTCGACCTCGTGACCACCGCCAGCCACTGGCCGGCCTGGCACCCGGCGACGATCGGCGTCGGCGGGGTGACGGAGTGCCCCTTCGCGCTCGGCGACGTCGTCGAGGAGCGGGCGCGGATCGGTGGGCGCATGTACGAGGGCGCGTGGACGGTGGCGCAGCACGAGCGCCCGCGCCACACGCTGCTGCGGGGCGGGAGCGGCCGCATCAGCATCGCCTACCACTTCGAGCCGGGCGAGGACGGGGTGACCTTCCGGCGCGAGTTGATGTACGACGAGGGGCTGTTCGGTGGCGCCGGCCAGACGGCGCTGGAGGACCAGATGCGTCGCGAGTCGGACGAGGCGCTGCGCCGGCTGAAGGCGCTGGTCGAGGGGCTGCTACAGCGATAGGAGGTGACACCATGACCGCACAAGCCCTCGCCCAGGGGCCGCGACCCGAGGCCCCACCAGTGCTGCTGGGCGGCCCGGCGGCGCTGGCGGAGAGCGCCTGGATGGGCGCGGCGCAGGCCAGCGACGTGCTGGAGCCGCTGCGTATCGCCGCGCCGCGCTGGCGCCCCAGGGATATCCGCCTGCCGCCGCTCGGCGCGCTGCTGACGCGCGAGTTGACCGTGGCCGAGGCCAGTGTGGTGCTCATGGCCTCCTTCTTCACCTCCGCGCTGCTCGGCGCGGTGCGGCAGGTGCTGTTCAACGCCCAGTTCGGCGCCGGCATGGAGGCCAGCGCCTACTACGCCGCCTTCCGCCTGCCGGACACCCTCTTCAGCCTGATCGCCGGGGGCGCGCTCTCGAGCGCCATGATCCCCGTGCTGCTCGGCGTGCGGCTGCAGGAGGGCGAGGCCGCCGGCGAGCGATTGGTGCGCCTGGTGCTTACCACGCTCATGGCGGCCTTCGCCGCGCTGGTGCTGTTGGCCGAGGTGCTGGCGCCGGTGTTCGTGCGCAATGTGCTGGCGCCGGGGTTCGATGAGCCGACCGCCGCGCTCACCGTGAGCCTGACGCGTCTGATGCTGATCCAGCCGCTGATCCTGGCGGTGGGCAGCGTGGCCACCGCGGTGCTCAACAGCCGCAACCAGTTCGCGCTCACCGCGCTCTCGATCGCCAGCCACAACATCGCGCTGCTGGCTGGCATCACCGCCGCGCGCCTGGTGCCGGGGCTGGGGATCTATGGCCCGGCGCTCGGCGTGGTGGGGGGCGGGGTGCTGCAGGTGGCCATCCTGCTGCCGGGGCTGGCCGCGCGCGGCTTCCGCTTCCGCCCGCTCTGGGCCCCGTTCGACGCCCGGCTGCGTGAGATCGTGCGGCTGCTCATCCCCAACGGCCTCTCGGTGGGAGTGAACTACGCCGGCTTCATCCTGGACACCGCCTTCGCCTCCAGGGCCCAAGGCGCGGCGCTGGCGGCTATCACCAACGCCTGGCTGCTGGTGGGCCTGCCGATCGCGCTGCTCGGCCAGGCGGTGGGCCAATCGGCCTTCCCGCGCCTCGCCGCCCATGCGGAGGCCGGCGAGTGGCGTGAGATGCGCCGGGCGCTGCTGCGGGCGCTCGGCGCCGCGGTGGCGCTGGCCGTGCCGGCGCTGCTCGGGCTGATCGTCCTCGGCCGGGTCGTCATCCGCGTGCTGTTCGAGCGCGGCCGCTTCGACACCGCCGCCGGCGACCTGACCTACCTGGCGCTGGTGGCCTACGCTGCGGCACTGCCGTTCTACGTGGGCACCGAGGTGGTGAGCCGCGGCCTGATCGCGCTGCGCGACACGCGCACGCCGCTGCTCACCAACATGCTGCAGATCGCCGGCCGTGCCGCCATCCTGGCGCTCTTCACCCCGCGCTTCGGCCTGGTGGCCATCCCGGCGGCCTTCGCCATCACCTCGGCCGCCGAGACGCTCATCCTGGCCACGGTGCTGCTGCTGCGGCTGGGGCGGCGCGTTGCCGTGCCGCTGGCGGCTATATCACCGTAGGACGCCGTTTACGAATCCACGAAGGACACGAAGGGTACGAAGCGCGGGGTGTGACCGTCCCTGGCCGGCATCAATCGTGGCGCTGCATCGGGTGTTGATACCGGTGTTAGGGCTTGCCGGAGCCTTCCTGCCCTTCGGGCCCTGTGTGGATATTGATCCTGCTGACGTTGTTCCGAACGCGGGGGTGGCCCCCGCAGGCGATAGTATCGAAAGGAGAGACCCATGCGACCCGACCAGACGACCGAGGCGGAAGTGAACGCGGCGCTCGATCGAATCCTGGTCGCCTACGCCGACCGCGACATGGATGCGCTCGTGGCCGCCTGCGTGCCGGACGCCGACCTGTCGATGTTCGGCACCGGCGCGGACGAGCGGCGCGTCGGCCTGAGCGAGGTTCAGGCGCAGGCCATGCGGGACTGGGGGCAGTCCGAGGCGGCCTCGTTCAGCCTGCCCTGGCGCCACATCTCGGGCGCCGGTAACGTGGCCTGGGTGGCCGCCGAGGGCAGCGCCAGCGTGCGCGCCGGCGGCCAGGACATGTCCCTGCCGATCCGCATGACGACGGTGTTCGAGCGGCGCGACGGCCGCTGGCTGCTGGCCCACATGCACGCCTCGGTGCCCTTCATGGCCCAGGAGGAGGGTCAGTCGTTCCCCACGCAGTAGGGGTAAGACATGGTTTCGCTGCGCGGCTTCTAGCTTGACCGTGTGGGGGCTCGGCGGGGCTTCGTCCCGTCTAAGGGGCCATAGGCCCCGCGAACCCCTTCCTGGTGGGATGTGGAGGGCGAAGCCCTCCACATCCTCCCGTATGTGACAGGAGTTACGCGGTGGCCCGCGAATCGGGGGCGCGGGGCGGAGCCCCGCCGGGGGTGTGGGGGCCGTCGGCCCCCACAACGAGTCTTCGCACAGCTGTTTCGGAGGGGCTGCGCCCCTCCCCACCGCCCTGTGGGGGTGCGGGGGCGGTGCTACTGCGTATGTCCTGTATGTGAAAGGTATTGTGGCTAAGGGGCCGCAGACGCAGCCCGCGCCTGCGGCCCCGCGATTCGATGGAGCGCCGCACGCTATAATAGGCTTTGTGGCTTCATATCTTCGCACCTTCGTGGTGAACCGACGGATGCTGAGCGCCCTGCTGCTGCGCGAGTGCAGCATCCCCGAGGGGTCGCTGATCTTCACCGCCGCCTTCCTGATCTCAGCCGCGCTCGGCGTGGTGCGGCAGGTGCTGTTCAACGCCCAGTTCGGCGCCGGCATGGAGGCCAGCGCCTACTACGCCGCCTTCCGCCTGCCCGAGACGCTCGCCAACCTGATCGCCGGGGGCGCGCTTTCCAACGCCCTGATCCCGGTGCTGGCCTCTGCCCACCGCGCCGGCGGCGCCGTGGCCGAGGAGCGCCTCGCCAGTCTGGCCCTCACCACCCTCTCCGCCGCCGTGGCGCTCGCCGCGCTGGCCGCCGCGCTCCTCGCCCCCTGGTTCGTCGGCGCGCTGCTGGCCCCCGGCTTCGACGCCCCCACCGCCGCGCTCACCGTGGCGCTCACCCGCCTTATGCTGCTGCAGAGCGTGCTGGCGGTGGCGAGCAGCGTGGCGATCGCGGTCCTCAACCGCCGCAGCCAGTTCGTCCTCAGCGGCCTCTCGATCGTGGCCCACAACCTCACGCTGATCGGCGGCATCCTGGCGGCGCGCGCCTATCCGCCGCTCGGCATCTACGGCCCGGCGCTCGGCATCGTAGGGGACGCCGCGCTCCAGCTGGCGATCCTCTGGCCGGGGCTGCGTGCGGCCGGGCTGCGGCTACGCCCGGTCTGGGACCTGTTGGACCGGCGGCTGCGCGAGGTGCTGCGCCTGCTGGTGCCGAACGGCCTCTCGGCCACGGTGAACTACGCCGGTACGATTGTGGACACGGCCTTCGCCTCGCTGGCGCGCGAGGAGGGCGCCATCCCGGCGCTCTACAACGCCGCGCTGCTGGTGGGCCTGCCGGTGCGCCTGATCGGGGTGGCGCTGGCGCAGGCGGCCTTCCCACGCCTGGCGGCGCACGCCGCCGCCGGGGAGTGGCGGACCATGCGGCACACGCTGCTGCGCGGACTGGCCGCCACGGCCGGCCTCTCGGGCGCGGCGTTCCTGGGGCTGTGGCTACTTGGCCGCCCGCTGATCCGCGCGCTGTTCGAGCGCGGCCGGTTCGATGCCGACGCCGGCGCGCTCACCTACGCGCTGCTGGTGCTCTTCGCCGCCGGCCTGCCGGCCTACGTGATGACCGAGGTGCTCACCCGCGGCCTGATCGCCCTGCACGACACGCTGACGCCGCTGCTTACCAACTGCGGCCAACTCGCCGTGCGGGCGCTGGCCATCTGGCTGCTGCTCGGGCCACTGGGCGCGGCGGCCATCCCGCTGGCGGTGGCGCTCTCCGCCGCGCTGGAGACGGCCGCGCTCGCGTTCGTCCTCTCCCTGCGCCTGCGGAGGCCAGGGGTGAGGACTGAAGACTGAGGACTACGATCGGAAGTCCCAGTTCGCAGCCCGCAGCCCTCAGGTTGGCGTGCCCCTGGCCAGCACGATCCCGCCCACCACTGTGGCCAGCAGCACCAGCAGCGCCACCAGCGGCGCCCAGCGGCCGAGGGCGGCGAAGGGGCCGCGCGGCCGCACAGCCATGTGCGCCACGCCCGCCGAGATCAGGCCCAACAGCGGGTGCAGGACGAACGGGAAGCCGAGGTACGTCCCCGCCAGGCCCGTGGCCAGGCCATACACCCAGTAGATGATCCCCAGCGTGGCCTGGAGATCCACCAGCGCCGGAAACAGTCGCGCCAGGCGGGGCACCCCACGTTCAGGCCGGTAGACCACCGCCAGCCACACCGCCACCAGCACGATCAGCACCGGCAGCACCCGCTCCCCGAAGATACTGTGAACGGTGAAGATGAAGGACATGCGCTCCCCAGCTCTCTACAGCACTCACCGAAAAGCTTGACAGGCGTTCGGGTCCGCCGAGAGCGTTCTCAAGCCTCAGCGGTTCAGCGTACCCTTCGGGAACGCCTTCGACGTGCAGCGTTCAGCGTTCAGCGTTTGCCCGGCTCTCCGCTCCCCGGCCCTCCGGCCCTCCGGCCCTCCGCTCCCCGGCCCTCCGGCCCTCCGGCCCTCCGCTCCACGGCTCTCCGCTCCCCGGCTCTCCGCTCCCTCCGCTCCCTCCGCTCCCCGGCCCTCCGGCCCTCCGGCTCTCCGCTCCCTCCGCTCCCCCCTCCGTTAACGAAGTCCACGAACGCTTGACGTAGGACAGGACCGCCCGAATCTCCGAGTCGCTCAGCGTCCCGCCGAACGCCGGCATGCCGCCGCCCGTGCCCTCCTTTGTGAGTGCAAACAGCTCCGCATCGGACCGCCGCGGCACCGGGCCGCTCGCGTCCAGCGGCGGAGCCAGCCCTCCGCTAGTTCCCGGCTGCCAGCTCGGGTGGCCCTCCAGCCGCGCCCCATGGCACACCGCGCACGCACGGGCGTAGATCGCCTGGCCCTCTGCCACTAGCCGCGCGTCGTCTGGGTCCAGCGGCGCGGCCTGGTCCTGGCCGCCCGTTCGCCCGCCAGCGGGGCCGAGCAGCGCAAGCCCCACAACCCCGGCCAGCAGCAGCGCCACGCCGGCCAACACCGACGCGCGCAGCGCGCGGGCGTAGCTCACGCCGGGCCTGCGGTGCGGGGAGTGGGTCATAGGAGTCTGCTCCAGGCCAGCATGGACAAGGGCACTCGCGCGGCGTATCTTACCTGCCATCCCGTTTGGGCGCAAGAGGTTTGCAGCCCGGTAGCCGCCGTGCTATACTTGCGCCCCGGACGAGCGGACCCCAACGCTGTGCGAGAGCCCCGGCATGAAGCTGCGTTTCCGCGGTCGGACCGACGTCGGTAGGACGCGCGACCACAACGAGGACGACTACGGCTACGGCGAGGGCGCGCAGGTCGAGCGCTTCGGCGAGCTGCTGGTGGTCTGCGACGGCATGGGCGGCCATGCGGCTGGCGAGGTCGCCAGCCATATGGGCGTCGAGACGATCATCGCCGCCTACTACGAGGACGAGTCCGAGGACCGCACCCAAGCGCTCAGGCAGGCATTCGAGCAGGCCAACGCCCGCATCCACGCCGAGGGCCGTGGCAGCATGGGCACCACCGGCGTCGCCGCGCTGCTCCACCTGGATGCGCTCCTGATCGCCAACGTCGGCGACAGCCGCGCCTACCTCATCCGCAACGGGACCATCCGCCAGATCTCTCGTGACCACTCGCTGGTCAGCGAGCAGGTGGCCGCTGGCGTGATCACCGCCGATCAAGCCCGCTCGCTTTACTACCGCAACGTCATCACCCGCGCCCTCGGCTACCAGCCGGAGGTGCTGGTGGATCTGTTCCGCTGGCCGCTCCAGCCCGGCGACGTGGTGGTGCTCTGCTCGGACGGGCTGCACGGCCTGGTGTCGGACGAGGAGATCCTCCAGATTGCCTCCAGCGAGCCGCTCGAGGAGGCGGTGGACCGCCTGGTGGACCTGGCGAACGAGCGCGGCGGCACAGACAACATCACCGCGCTGATCGCCCACGTGGACGCGCTCGAGTGGGACACGGCCACGCCCACTCTC
>DATMBA010000314.1:0-10504 GCA_035559635.1 Roseiflexaceae bacterium | reverse complement strand
CCCACACCCCCACCGGGGGAGGATAAGGAGGGCGAAGCCCTCCACGCCTCCCGTATGTGAAAGGTATTGGCCCTAGAGCGTAGCCGCAAAGCGAGAGGTTTGGAGCGGCAAGGAGAGACTCTGATGTCCATTCCTACTGTTGATGTGAGCACGCTGCAGTCCTGGCTGGCGGAGGGGCGGCCACTCACGCTGCTGGATGTGCGCCCGGCGGCCGAGCGCGCCGAGTGGTCCATCCCCGGCAGCCTGCATGTGGATGCGTACGAGCGGCTCCAGGTGGGCGACCCCACCGCGCTCGCAGATGTGCCGCTGCCGCCGGGCGTGCCGGTGGTGACGATCTGCGCCGCCGGCCGGACCAGCCTCATCGCTGCGGCGCAACTCCGGGCCCGCGGCCTGCCGGCGCTCTCGCTCACAGGCGGGATGCGCGCCTGGAGCCTGGCCTGGAACACGGCCGAGGTCGCGCTGCCCGGCGCCGTGCGGGTGGTGCAGATCCGCCGCACCGGCAAGGGGTGCCTCTCGTACCTGGTCGGTGCAGATGGCGTCGCCGCCGCCATCGACCCATCGCTGGACTCGCAGGTCTACCTGGACGCCGCCCGGCAGCGCGGCTGGCGGATCGGCGCGGTGCTCGAGACCCATCTCCACGCCGACCACCTGTCGCGCGCTCGGCAGCTCGCGGAGCAGGCGGGCGCGCCGCTGTATCTCCCGGTGGGCCACCGCCTGGCGGCGCCCTTCGTCCCGCTGCGGGATGGCGAGAGCCTGTCCGTCGGACCTGTGCGCCTTACGGCGCTGCACACGCCCGGCCACACGCCGGAGAGCACCTGCTACCTGCTCGACGGCGCCGCGCTCTTCACCGGCGACACGCTGTTCCTGGCGGCAGTCGGGCGGCCGGACCTGCACGCCGATGCCGCTGGCGCCCGCGCGCGGGCGTACGCGCTCCACAGCTCGCTCCAGCGCCTGCGTGCGCTGCCCCCGGCGACGCTGGTGCTCCCTGGTCACACCGGTGAGCCGATCGCCTTTGACGGTGAGCCAGTCGCCGCCACCCTGGCCACGATAGGCCGTGCGATCCCGCTCCTCGACGCGGATGCGGAAGCCTTCGTGACGAACATCCTGGCCCGCATCCCGCCCACCCCGCCCAACCACACCGAGATCATCGCGCTGAACGAGGCCGGCGCCCTGCCGGAGGACCCGACGGCCCTGGAGGCAGGAGCGAACCGCTGTGCTATCGCCTGATCGCCCCGCCAGTGCCCCGGTGTCGCCAGCCATCCCACGCCTCGGCCTGCGCGCGAACTGGGCCCAGTTCGCGCTGCTGGTGCTGGTGAACGCCTTCGTCGGCGGGATGGTCGGCATCGAGCGCGCAGTGCTCCCGCTTCTGGCGGAGCGCGAGTTCGCCCTGGCCTCGAAGACCGCCATCCTCAGCTTCATCGCCAGCTTCGGTGTCGTCAAGGCGCTCGCCAACCTGTTCGCCGGGCGGCTCAGCGACCGCATTGGCCGCAAGGGGGTGCTCGTCGCAGGCTGGCTGATGGGCCTCCCAGTCCCGCTGATCATCATGCTCGCGCCGGCGTGGGAGTGGGTGGTCTTCGCGAATGTATTGCTCGGCGTCAACCAGGGGCTGTGCTGGTCCACCACAGTGATCATGAAGATCGACCTGGTCGGCCCGGTGAGGCGTGGCCTGGCGATGGGGCTGAATGAGGCCGCCGGCTACCTGGCGGCCGCGCTCGCGGCGCTGGGCGCGGGCTACCTGGCCGCCACCTACACGCTGCGCCCGCAGCCCTTCATCCTGGGCCTGATCTTCGCTCTCGGCGGGCTGCTGCTCTCGCTGTTTTTCGTCCGGGAGTCGCGCGGCCACGCCGACGTCGAGGCCCGTCAGCACCCGACGCCCGCCCAACGCGCCGGCCAACTCTCGTTCGCACAGATCGTCCTGCTGACGAGCTGGAAGGATCGGGCGCTCTTCGCCGTGAGCCAGGCGGGCATGGTCAACAACCTGAACGATGGCGTGGCCTGGGGGCTGTTCCCGCTCTACTTCGCCCTCGCCGGCCTCTCCATCGGTGAGGTGAGCCTGCTCGCGGCGATCTATCTGGCGGTGTGGGGGCTTGCGCAGCTCGTCACGGGCGCCCTCTCCGACCACCTGGGGCGCAAGGGCATGATCGCCGGCGGGATGGTCGTCCAGGCCCTGGGGATCTTCCTGATCATGCTCACGCGCGGCTTCTGGCCGTGGGCCGGCGGGGCGGCGCTCCTGGGCCTGGGGACGGCGCTGGTCTACCCGACGCTGCTGGCGGCGATCGGCGACGTGGCCCATCCCTCCTGGCGCGCCTCGTCCGTCGGGGTCTACCGGCTATGGCGCGACGGCGGCTACACTGTAGGCGCCCTGCTCGCCGGGGTGCTGGCCGACACGCTAGGCCTCAGCCAGGCGATCGGCGCCGTTGGCGGCCTGACCCTGCTCTCGGGGATCGTCGTGGCTGTGGTGATGTACGAGACCCTGCCGGCGCGGCGGCGCGGCGTCGTGGAGTCGCCCTGAGGTTTGCCACCGAGCACATAGTGGGCACAATGGGAGACCAGTATGGACCTGCATGGGAGGGCGGCGCTCGTCACCGGTGGGGCGCGCCGGCTTGGGCGGGCGATCGCACTGGCGCTCGGCCGGGCCGGCATGAACCTCACGATCCACTACCACGGCTCGGGGCCGCAGGCCGAGGAAACGCTGGCCGGGCTGCGGGCGCTAGGCGTGGCCGCAGAGGCGGTGGCCGGCGACCTGGCGGACCCGTCGGCGGCCGAGGGCGTGGTGGACGCGGCGGTGGCCCGCTGGGGCCGGCTGGACCTGCTGGTGAACAACGCCGGCATCTGGGGGCGCACGCCGGTGGGCGAGGTGACGCCCGAGCGTTGGGATGAGCTGCACCACATCAACCTGCGCGGGATGTTCTTCGCCTGCCAGCGCGCTGCGCCCCACCTGCGCGCCGCGCGCGGGGCGATCGTCAACATCGCCGACGTGGGCGCCATCCGGCCATGGCGCAACTACACCCCCTACCTGGTGAGCAAGGGCGGCGTGATCACCCTCACCGAGGCGCTGGCCAAAGAGTTGGCGCCGGAGGTGCGCGTCAACGCGGTGGCGCCCGGCCCGGTGCTGCTGCCGGAGGGCTGGAGCGAGGAGCGCGGGGCCAGCGCGGCGCGCGGCACGCTGCTGGGGAGGTGGGGCACGCCGGAGGACGTGGCGCAGGCGGTGGTGTACCTAGCCGCGGCGGATTACGTCACCGGCGTGGTGCTGCCGGTGGACGGCGGGCAGCGGCTGGCCTAGTGGCTTGTCACCAACTCTACGACCTCTCGCTACTCACGCGGGCGGATCTGGCCGCCGCGACCCTTCTCGGTGTTCGGCAGCGGGCCAGGCCTGGCGGCGGCCTGCTCCTCCTCCCGCGCGCGGCGGCGCTCCTCCGAGTCCGAGATCAGCGTGGTGGTGGCGCGGAAGCCCCAGACCGCGAAGAACGACGCGGTGAGCAGTATCAGCAGCAGCGGGATCCAGATCGAGAGCGTGGCAACCAGCGCCATCAGCAGGGTGGTCAGCAGCGTGAAGAAGGGCCGCCCGAGCGCGAGGACGGCGGCGTTGCGCCACACCGTGCGCGGCCGGCGGTCGCTCTGGATCACCGTGAGCGGCCCCAGGTAGGAGAGCAGCGCGAACCAGATCAACAGGATGTAGAGGAACAGAATGGTCAGCACCGCGCCGGCCCCCGCCTCGATCTGGCCGTAGAAGCCCAAGTTGACCAGGATGAGGATCAGGCCGAGCATCCAGATCCCGTAGACCTGCCAGCTCAGCACACGCAGCTCGCGGAAGCCGTCGAAGAACATGCGCCATTCGAAGGTGCGCCCCTCGGTCACGCGCTGGGCGATCAGGCTCAGCCCGGCGTTGGACGGCGCCATCGGCAGCACACCGAGCAGCGCGACCACCGCGGCGGGGATGGGGTTGCCGCCGGCGAACAGCACAAAGGCGAGCACCAGCAACGGCATGCTGATCAGCACCCAGAGGACGTTGACGAAGATCAGGCCGAACAGTTCGTCGAACAGGTCTTTGCCGGCCTGCCAGAACACACGAAACGCGCCCATACCATTCCCTCCTGCGCGGCTGCGGGGACATTATAGCATTTCCTCCGGTGCGCTGCGCGCAGCGCACGGATGAGGCTAGGGTTTATGCGTTCTCGCCACGCCCGGCAGCGCCCGGCCGGTGCTGCACGGTGCCGCACGCCGTGGGCAGTGGGTGCCGTCCCACGCCCGGCGGCTGATGAACTTTTACCAAATAACCGGGTACGTGGCGCCCTCCCACGCCCGGCCGCTCAAGCGGCGGGCTAGACTCGGCAAAGCCCGCCTGCGCGGGCTGCCTTCAGGCCGCGCAGGCGGCCTTTGTATGGGATAGCCCGCTCGTTCATGGGCGGGCGTGGTGCCCCGCCCAGCACGCATACGCCCTACGGATGAGGCGTGCAGTCGTTCATGGGGCGTCCCCGCGCGCTCCCCGGTGCGGACCGGCGAGTTTCAGGGCGGCGAAGCCCGGCCTGAAACGTCCTATCACGATCGCGCGCGCAGGATCGCGTCGAGCTCCCGCTGGGCGCGCAGGGTACGCCAGGGCGGGGGCGCTGGCTCCAGCCAGCGGGCGATCGCGCTGAGAGGGGCGGTGCGCCGGCGTTGGATGGCGCGCCGTTCGCGCAGCAGCTGCGGCAGCGCGCGCAGGGCCTCCAGCCGGCCCTCCACCATCGCCGGCCGGCCGGTGAGCAGCCCGTAGGCGGCGGCCATAAGGTCGTAGGCCAGGATCTCCGGCAGGCAGCGGGCTAGCAGCTGCCCCGGCATGCAGCGCACGATCGTACGCAGGCGGTTGCGGCCGAGCAGCCGTTGCTTGAGCGGCGAGCCGTGGCCGCCAGTGGCGGAGTAGACGTGCCGCGCGCGCGCGCAGGGCACCACCAGGCTGCGCCAGCCGCGCAGCAGCGCCCGCCAGGCCAGGTCGGCGTCCTCAAGGTAGCTGAAGAACCCCGCCTCCATCAGCCCCACGTCCTGCAGCAGCGCGCGCCGGTAGAGCGCCGCGCCGCCGCTTGGCCCGGCGATCGGCTGGGGAGCGGGCGGCAGCCCGGCTAGCGGGAGGCCGGCCCACAGGTCCAGCGCCAGCCCGTCGCGCCGCAGCAGCACCCCGGCCGAGGCCACGCGCTCCGGGCGGTGGGCGAAGGTCAGCACCGCCGCGAACGCGCCGGCCTCCGGTGTGGCTGTGGCGGCTGCGAGCAGCGCGTCCACAAAGCCCGGCTCCACGAACGCGTCGTCGTTGAGCAGCAGCATCAGCGGGGCGCGGGCGGCGCGCAGCCCGGCGTTGACGCCCCCCGCGAAGCCCAGATTGCGCGGCAGGGCCAGCAGGTGTGCGTCGGGGCATGCCGCGCGCACCCAGGCGGCTGTGCCGTCGGTGGAGCCGTTGTCCACCAGCACCAACTCGGCGCCGGCCGGGAGCTGCGGGCGTAGGGCCGCCAGGCATTCCGGCAGGTGGCGGCGGCCGTTCCAGCTGACGATAATGACCGAGAGCGGTGGGTGCTGCATAATGCGCTTTCGCGGACACGGGTGGGTTTCAGGGAGCGCGAGATCCTCCCTGACCCTCACACGCTCATACCAGGGATCAATCTATCACCGGCAGGATCATGAGCGGCACGAGCGCCCCGTCGCGCCAGAGGCCCTCCACCTGCACCGGGCCGAAGCGCACATCGCCAGCGGGCGAGCGCCGCAGCTCCTGGGGCAGCGCCGCCGCGCGCAACGGACCGGCGAGCTTAAGCTGCTGCGTCCCTGGCGCCGGCACACCCCCGACGCCTAGCCGCTCGGTCAGCAGCGCCGCCCCCGGCCGCACCAACAGCTCGCCGGTGACGCGCACCGGCCGCTCTGCGTAGGCGGCCGGGCGCGCGAGCAGCGCGGCGACGGTGGTCTCCTGCGGGGTGAGCGCCACCACCTGGGCGCCGCGCATGCGGAAGCGGTAGGCGCCACCGGGGCCGTAGGCGCCCGGCCCCTCCAGCCGCCCGCGCACCACCGCCAGCACATAGCGCGGCGCCGCCCCCTGGCCCTCACTGTCGGGCAGGCCGCCCTGGGCGCCCTCGAGCCAGACCTGCTCGGCCGGCGGGCCGATGGGCAGCGGGCCGCCTGGCGCGGCGCGCAGGCCGTCTACCAAGCGCACACCGGCCTGGTCCGCCATCAGGTAGCCGGCGATGGCCAGCGGCTCGCCCGCCCGCCCGATTGCCTCGGGGAGCAGCACGTAGGCCGGGGGCGCGGCGCCAGGCGGCAGGCGCGCAGGGGCGGCGCAGGCGGCGAGCAGCGCTGCGAGGGTGAGCATCTGAAGCCAGAGAGCCAGCTGGGCCAAAGCCACCCTGGCCGCCCGTCCTGCTCGCCTCATCACGAGGGTGTCACACACGTTAGGCCCTATGCCCTACGAGCACACTGTCAGCGGAAACGGGGTAGGTTTCAGAGAGGGCGAAGCCCTCCCTGGCCTCCCTCTTTCACGGGTGGGGTGGCAGGGGAGGGCCTGGCCCCCCTGCCCTCTCCCACAGGGATGCTCACAACAGCGCCCCCATGTCTCAGCGCTTCCGCGATCCTGCGCCATGATAGCACAGCGAGAGATGCCAGATAGGTTTTGACAGTTCCCCGCGGGCTTTTGGTCCGGTGACAATGGTATACTCCCGGTTAGCAGACGGCTCGTTCGTCAGTTCACAAACGAGTTGAAGCCAGACTTCACAGGAGACAGAGCAGACAGTATGGCCACGCGCAACTCACGGCTCGGCGGTTTCTACCAGCTCAGCCCGCTCGATCGGCTTCAGGCCGTGAAGGCGTTCGACGGGCTGACCGACGAAGACCTTCGCCAGCTCCACGGTGGCAATGGCGCCCTGACCGTCGAGCGCGCGGACAAGATGATCGAGAACGTGATCGGCACCTTCAACCTGCCGATCGGCATTGCGACGAACTTCCGCATCAACGGCCGCGACACCCTGATCCCCATGGTGGTGGAGGAGCCGTCGATCGTGGCCGGCGCCAGCTACGCGGCCAGGCTCGTCCGCGCCGGCGGCGGCTTCCAGGCCTGCTCCACCGCCCCGCTCATGATCGGCCAGGTGCAGCTCGTCGGCGTGGCCGACCCGCCGCGCGCCGAGGCCGCGATCCTTGCAGGCCGCGACGAGATCCTGGCGCTGGCCAACCGCCAGAGCACCAGCCTGGTGGCGCTCGGCGGAGGCGCGCGCGACGTGGAGGTGCGGCGCTTCGAGCGCAGCCCCATGGGCCCCATGCTCGTCGTCCACCTGGTGGTGGACTGCCGCGACGCGATGGGGGCCAACGCCGTCAACAGCATGGCCGAGGCGGTGGCCCCGCTGCTGGAGCGCCTGAGCGGCGGGCGGGCCTACCTGCGCATCCTCTCCAACCTGAGCGACCGGCGCCTGGCGCGGGCGCGCGCAGTGGTGCCGGCCGCCGCCCTCGAACGCGACGGGCTGAGCGGCGCGGCGGTGGTGGAGGGCATCCTGTGGGCCTACGCCTTCGCCGTCGTGGACCCCTACCGCGCCACCACCCACAACAAAGGCATCCTCAATGGCGTCGACCCGGTGCTGATCGCCACCGGCAATGACTGGCGGGCCGTCGAGGCCGGTGCCCACGCCTACGCCGCCCGCAGCGGCCGCTACACCTCGCTCTCCCACTGGGAGCGCGACGCGCAGGGCAACCTGGTGGGCACGCTCGAGATGCCCCTGGCCGTCGGCATCGTCGGCGGTGCCACCAAGGTGCACCCGGCGGCGCAGGCTGCGCTCAAGCTGCTGGGGGTGCGCAGCGCCGGGGAGTTGGCCGAGGTCTGCGTCTGCGCCGGCCTGGCCTCCAACCTGGCCGCCATGCGCGCGCTGGCGACCGAGGGCATCCAGCGCGGCCACATGGGGCTGCACGCCCGCCAGATCGCGCTGGCCGCCGGGGCCCACGGCACCGAGGTGGACCTCATCGCGCAGCGCATGGTCGAGGAGCGCCAGATCAAGCCGGCCCGCGCCGCCGAACTGCTCGACGAGCTGCGAACTGTCCCCGCCTAGAGCGCCGGTCACGTCTTGTCCGGCGGGGGCTGCGGGGCCGCAGGCCCCCGCATCATCTCCCAAAACGGGTGGATGCGGAGGGGCTACACCCCTCCGCGCCTCCCCCAAGGGGGGTTGGGGCGCAGCCCCAAGAATACGTGACCGACGCTCGTAGCCCCCCACCAAGGCACGAGGGCACGAAGGTTGGAAGGGTGCCGTATCCGGCCTCGGTAAGACGCCCACCACGCAGTACAACGATGAACGTCGGACGACACACCTTCCGCGCTGCGTGCCTTCGCGTCTTCGCGTCTTCATGCTAAAGGAGCATCCATGATGAAGCCAGACCGCCCGGTCGGCATCGCCGGCTACGGCGTCTACATCCCGCGCTTCCGCATCGCCGCCAGCGAGATCGCCCGCATGTGGGACGGCGCCGGCGGGCTGCCGGTGGAGGCCAAGAGCGTGCCCGGCCCGGACGAGGACACGATCACCATGGCGATCGAGGCCGGCCGCAACGCCCTGGCCCGCGCCAGCGTGCCGGCCGAGCAGCTAGGCGCGGTGTGGGTGGGCAGCGAAAGCCACCCGTACGCGGTCAAGCCCTCCGGCACGGTGGTGGCCGAGGCGCTCGGCGCCGGGCCGTGGGTCAGCGCCGCCGACTGGGAGTTCGCCTGCAAGGCCGGCTCGGAGGCCCTCACCGCGAGCATGGCGCTGGTGGGCAGCGGCATGGCGCCCTACGCGCTGGCGATCGGCGCCGACACCGCCCAGGGCCGCCCTGGCGACGCACTGGAGTACACCGCCGGCGCCGGCGCCGCCGCGCTGCTGGTCGCCCCGGCGGCCGAGTCGGTGGCGCGGATCGAGGGCACGCGCTCGTTCGTGAGCGACACGCCGGACTTCTTCCGCCGCGCGGATCGGCCCTACCCGGTGCACGGCCACCGCTTCACCGGCGAGCCGGCCTACTTCAGCCAGACGCGAGGCGCGGCCGAGGGGCTGCTGCAGGCGCTTGGCGCCACGCCCGCCGACTTCACCTACGCGGTGTTCCACCAGCCGAACACCCGCTTCCCGCAGGCGGCCGCGAAGCAACTCGGCTTCACCGCGCAGCAACTCGCCCCCGGCCTGCTCGCGCCGAAGATCGGCAACACCTACTCCGCCGCCGCGCTGCTCGGCTTATGCGCCGTGCTGGATGTGGCCCGGCCCGGCGAGACGATCTTCGTGGTCACCTACGGCTCCGGCGCCGGCTCGGACGCCTATGCGCTGCGCGTCACCGACCTGGTCGAGGAGCGCCGTGCCCGCGCCCCGCTCACCGCCGCCTACCTGGCCCGTGAGCGCTTCGTGGACTACGCGCTGTACGCCAAGTGGCGGGGCAAGCTCGTTATTTAACAGGACTTCCGCGGTCGGTGCCCTACGCGCGGGCTCCGGGGGCCACAGGCCCCCGAAACCCCGCGAGGATGGGCGTAGCCCCTCCATACCGCCCCGTGGGGGGGCGGGGCGATGCCACCGCGTACATCCTGTTATTGAAAGCCTCTCCGAATACCTCGGGGAGGGGGCAGGGGAGGGCGCAGCCCTCTCCTGAAACCCCACCCGCTCCGGGATAGCCGGATAGGCACTTACAGCCTCTCCGAATACCTCGGGGAGGGGGCAGGGGAGGGCGCAGCCCTCTCCTGAAACCCCACCCGCTCCGGCGTAGCCGGAGCTGTACTGACTACTGGCTACTGACGACTGAGAGCTGATATGCGAAACGTCTATATCGTGGGAACCGGGGCCACACCGGTAGCGGAGCATTGGGAGCGCACGGCGCAATCGCTGGCGGCCGAGGCGCTCGCGGGGGCGCTCGGCCCGCTGGACCCGCGCGCGGTGGGGGCGCTGTACGTGGCCAACGCGCTCGGCGGCGCGCTCCATACCCAGTCCCAACTCGGCGCCGCCGTCGCCGCCGCCTCTGGTATGGCCGGCGTCGAGGCCCACGCCGTGGAGGCCGCCGGCGCCTCCGGCGGGGTAGCACTGCGCCAGGCATACCTGGCTGTGGCCTCCGGCGCGCACGACCTGGTGGCGGTGGTGGGTGTGGAGAAGCCGAGCGACGTGCTGGACGGCCGGCGGGAGGCAGCACTGGCGCTGGCGGGCGACCCGGATTGGGACGCGGTGCACGGCGCGACGCTCACCGCCCAGTGGGCCATGCTGATGCGCCGCTACATGCACATCTACGGCTACCGCACCGAGGACTTCGCCCCCTTCCCGGTGAACGCCCACGCGAACGGGGCGCACAACCCCTCCGCGCTCTACCGCTTCGCCATCACGCCGGAGAAGGTGCGCGCCGCGCCGGTGGTGGCGGCCCCGCTCGGCCTGCTGGACTGTGCGACGGTGGCGGACGGCGCGGCAGCGCTGCTGCTGGCGAGCGAGGGGCTGGCCCGCGAGTTCAACGGCGGCGCGCCGGTGCGTATCGCCGGCTCGGCGGTGGCCACCGACGCCCCCGCGCTCCACAGCCGCGCCGACCC